>NZ_CP061310.1:0-317292 GCF_018687975.1 Polynucleobacter sp. es-EL-1 | reverse complement strand
AAAACTATTAATGGATAAATAAAAATCCAGTATATGTGTCGATGTCCAAAATTATCACCCACACAATTAATCGAATTTATGTTGTAGCCAATATATTTCTTAGTTCTCGCAAAAATAATTGCAGAGGGAAGTACTTTTATAATGATTTCGTTTTCAATAAATCTTTTGCTTATCGGATCGAATTTTACAAGTTCAATATAAATTTTATAAAATCTATCTGCGAAAACTTTGAAATAATCGTAATTACCTGAGTTTCCTTCCTGCTGCGCTATCATATATCTTGTGAAATACAAATTATTTAGACCTAATTGAGAAGACTTTATTATTGGATAAAGGTGGTTAAAGTATGATCCTATATTTTCCATTAAATCTTTTTCATTAATTGCTTCGCTATTAACTATGCAGGCTGAACAAAATCCTGCGTTTATTCCAATTAATCGCAATAGGGCTGAGCTATCGCGTATCTCATGGTATTGTTTTTTAGCAAAATACTGAATGATTGGCTTTTTTTTAGTATAACTATTTTTAAATCCGTAGAAATTTAAAAATATCAAACCGTAATTTTCGTCTCTCGAAAGCTTATCTATTATTAACTGTATAGACCCATCTAAAAAGACATCATCATCACCGAATACTAAAGTATATTTAGCGCTAGACTTGAGATAGGCTTGAGCAACATTTAAATCAGGGCCAATATTCTCAGGGTTTTTATAGTAATTAAAGATATTTCTATACTTATTCACAAACTCCATTACAACTTCTTGTGTATTGTCTGTTGAATTATTGTCAAATACATTAACCACGATTGAGCATGTTGAGTTCAATTGTTTTTCTATTGAAGAAAGCGCTCTTTTTAAATAATGGGCTCGATTAAAAGTTGGTATTCCAATACATAATATTTTTTTCATTTTTTAAAATTTTTCAGAAGTAGGGCTGTCCACGGAAAACTTATCCCAATAATAATTCCAGTATATGCAGCGATTGTTATTCCAACACTATACTGAGAGGCATAGAAAATTGCCCCAAGTATCATCAACCCACTAACCAGCGAAAGAGTCAACATAGGCTCCTGTTTATGAGCTCTCATAAAATTTGCAGCTGTAAAAATATAGTTATTAACTGCTGCTACGAGCGCCATACATACAAGCATAGAGAAACGTGGAAGTCGATCAACTATAGATGCAGAAAAATAGTTCAAAGCCAGCAAGGTAATTAAAAAAGCACCTAAAATTAGTATTATAAATATCTCTGAACTTTTCAAAACCCTATCAAATAAATTTATAAGTTCTACTCTCTTATTATGAGCAATCAACTTAATCATCTGTGGCATTGCTGCTGTTGACCAACTCATTCCTACTAGAGATATTGCATTAAAAATTGAAAATGCAAGTCCCACTCGCCCGGCCTCAACTGCACCTTGGTGCATAAAGATGATTGGTGTTATTGCCTGAAAGGCTAGATACCCCCCCATCCAGCTAAGAGCAATTTTCCATTGCATCGGCAGAATTTCATGACGCCAACTGATAATGATAGGCTCTCCGAGATCCCTATTATCAAAATTTTGTCTCAGATTTATGCCACGCTTATAGATAAAGCACCCACCCAAGAAGGCACTAATTGTGGGCACAACAACTACCACTCCTAGACCAAAATTTATAGTTAAAAGTATCCACATTATTGGATACCCAATCATAGTTTGAATTAAGCGCAGCTGTGCTACTTCACCTACATACCCAACTGCCTCTAAAATTGCCAAATATGGGCTGATATACAAATTTGCAGCACCCATAAATACCAAAAAAACCCAAATATTTAACCATTCAACAGTAAATAACCCAGATTCTCTTTGAAAGAAAAAAACCCCAAAAGAACCTATAAAAATGAAAAATAGTAATGATGCTGTCAAATACCACTTATGAACTAGTATAAGCAAAGCTTGAACGCGTTTAATGGTTCTTCTATCACCCGATAAAAAACCATCACCATCTTTTTTTAAAAATGCAACTTCATGCGCAAAAAATTGCCCTATGACAGTACTGAAGCCCATTTCAAAAAAAGCCTGTAATGCCAATAGACTCAGAAAAGTAAAGTAATATCCTTGCTCTACTCCGGTAAACCAGATTGGAATTAATATCACTGTAATTGCTCCAGCAATAATATTCCAACCACGCTGAATGATTAATTTAAATATATGAATGTCAAGATAGAAATATCGTCGCATAGGTAATTGCATGGCTTTAATTAAATTAGGCCTATTATTGCTAAAGTAATTGAAAGATTTATTACCACTCTTTGTGCTTATCTATGAGATTCAATGAGAAGAGAATTAAAGACAAAGCCCCCCAAAGCGATGCAGGGTTAATTGAGACCCAACTCTTCCACATATCTTGTGACTTAACGCTACTGGTCGAACAATTCCAGCTAACTTTTGGTTCAAAGCAGAAGCCTCTAAAAACCACGACCCAAATCCCCCATCAATCAAATGATCTTCGATTGTTATAACCTCTTTATGCTTAATCAATAAGTCATATTGTGCTGGCTTATCAAACATAGACCACAAAGGCATTGAATAGATGGAATGATTTTTATACCTGTGGCTACCAGCCCACTCCATGGATATTTGCAATGCCGTGCCTGTACTTAAAAGCGCGCAATTGCTACTACCTGATCGTAATTGCACCCAGCCGCCTGGATTAATTATCGGTGGGGCAATGTGGTAACTAACCTCCCCCGATTTCCCCAACCTTAAATATGATGGGCCAGGGTTTTTAATCAAGTAGCGCAAACAGGACCGTACCTCCATAGGATCACCAGGCGCCGCAATGAGCATATTTGGCATTGCCCGAATCAGCGCATAGTCTTGAATCGCATGATGTGAGTAACCTAAGTTTCCATACCCCAATCCACCACCCACTGCCACAACAGTTACGGGAAGCTTATGATAAGCAACATCATTTCTAATTTGTTCCGCACATCTAAATGTTGGGAAATTAGCAATTGAGTAAACAAAAACGTGATAGCCTTCAGACGCCATACCTGCAGCCAAGCCCATCATATTTTGCTCCGCAACACCCGCATTTATAAATCGTTCTGGAAATCTTTCGGCAAATGACTCCACAACAGAATACCCAAGGTCACCCACTACTAGGGCAATTTTATTATTTATCTCGGCTTGTACCAACAGCTCATCTATGAAGGCATTACGCATAATGAGCCTCAATTTCAGCCAGTGCATCTGCAAGCTGTTGATCATTTGGACTCTTGTAATGCCACTCTACTTTATTCTCCATAAAGCCAACTCCTTTACCCTTGGTTGTATGGGCAATCAGAACGGATGGTTTGCCAGTCCTCCAGGGGGTGGCATTCAATGCAGCTTCAATTTGTGACAAGTCATGACCATTAACCTCTCTGACCAAAAATCCAAAAGACTCTAGTTTTCCAACCAATGGTTCGAGGCCAAGCGTATTGGCTACCGTAGCAAGACTCTGTAGCTTGTTGTAATCAATAATTACAATTAAATTATCTAATTGATGATGGGCTGCAAACATAAAAGCCTCCCAGTTACTGCCCTCATCCAATTCACCATCACTCAATAATGCAATAGTGCGCCATGATTTACAGTTCTTTTTTGCCGCTAACGCCTTCCCAACTGCAAATGGCAAACCATGACCCAAAGATCCTGTAGAAAATTCAACGCCACTAACTTTATGGTTGATATGCGTCATTAGAATTGAGTTATCTTTGCCATAATTTTCCAATTCAACAATAGAAAAGAAGTCTCTGAGCGCCAAAGTTGCATAAACAGCAGCAGCAGCATGCCCTTTGCTTAATATAAAACGATCCCGACATTCCCACTTTGGATTGCTTGGCTTAATTCGCATGAATGAACCATATAGGACAGCCAAAATATCGGCGATTGAAAAGCAAGATCCTATATGGGATGCTTTAGCGCGATGCACCATTTTCAATACATGTATACGTATATTCCTAGCCATTTGATTAACATCATTACTCATGAAGCCCCCTTCTTGTGCCATGCGACTGTTTCTTCAATAGCTTGATCTAACTCAAATTTCGGTAGCCAGCCAGTAGCATTATTCAACCTTGAAATATCTGCCTGAAGATGCATAACCTGATCTGGCCGATATTGCACTTCGCCAAATCCAAGCGGTAATTTAGGGTCTATCAAGTCCCTAATTTTTTCTATGATAGTTTTTAACATGTAAGCCTTTCCAGACCCCAAATTAAATACGCCTTCTGCATCCGCAGCATCCAAGACCGATCGTATTGCTGACGCTACATCCTCCACATAAATATAATCCCACATCTGCTCAGCCGCCGTTAACTTTGACTTTTCTTTTTCTATCAAGCATTTAGTTAAATATGGAATAAGCCATTCTGGGTTATCTGTTGGCCCAAATGAAGAAAAAAGTCTAAGCCATGCATGGCGAATTCCATATTCCGCACACAATCTTTCGCTAAGTAGTTGCGCGGCCAATTTTGAGACGCCGTACAAAGTTGTTGGTTTAGTTTGGCAAGATTCATCAATTTTATGTTGGCAAGGTCCATATTCAGCTTGAGAGCCTAGGCCTATAAAAGTGTTCACGCTTAACCTATTTGCCAACTCTACCAGCTCCATGGTTGAGATCACATTACGCCATTGAGAGGGGCTGTTGCGATCACCTCCTAAAACTCCATTCCATGCCAAGTGCACGAAGGCATTAGGCCTAAAATCAAATAACTCAGCCTCAATTATTTCCAACCGATCTAACTCGCCAACAATAACTTGTACTTTTGGCAGCAGATCTTGAATACGCCACGCGTCCCTTGGTTTGCGTAATAGAACGGAAACCTCATACTCACTAGAAGAAAGTAAATTTCTTAAAAAAAATGAGCCAACAAAACCTGATGCACCAGTTAGAAAAACTCTCATCTATTAATTTTTCGCTTCTAGAAAAAAATCAGCCAGTGAAATAATTTTTTCAGGCATATATCCATTTTTAATTAGCTGCTCTTTTATCTCGGTGAAATATCCGAAAGAGAAAACTAAACAATAGGCAGATGCAAATGAAGGCCATTGATCAGGCCCTACAACCGGTATACGTGTTTTTGGAGCAACAAATTTTCCACTTTGATAATTGGAATCAAGTAGAGCTCTAAAACGGCGCGGATTTTCCATTGCGGCCAAGGTCATCACACCTCTACCTCCCGCTCCAAATCCAACAATATCCTCATTGGCAGGAATTGAATTAACCCATTTATTAAGGCGATTAATCATCTCAATAATTCGATCATTTAATGTATCAAGCTGAACATTATGAAAATATTGAGCCGTATAACGCTGAATATTTTTTGAGATCTTTTTAGCAACCAGAATTAGTGAATTACCCCTGACCTCTTCAGAAGGTATAGGGTCAATAGTCAGCACCTCAAACCCCTGGCACTCTACAAATCTTCTAGCATCAGCTGGCGTCATATAAATTGTATGTTCGTGCTCAAATAAGCAATACTCAGTTCGCTCAATGATTTTTTCTAAGTTGTGAACTTCGAAGGCAATGATTCCGCCATCATTTAACATTCCATGCGTTGTCTCAAGATACTCAACCGGATTTCGTACATGATCTAAAGTATAGGAAGAAAGGCAGATATCAAATCGCTCTTCTATCTCTTCTTTGATATGCCTTCCAAATAAATCAACCTGGGTAGGAACCCCAGAATCAATTGCAATCTTGGCCAGGTAATCGCTAGGCTCAATACCCAAAACTCGGGACACCCCTAAATTTAAAAATTGCTGTAATTGAACGCCGTCTCCAGATCCAACTTCAATGACCGATTCTGGATCACATTTATTAATTTCCTTAAAACACTCAATCAAAATCTGAGCATACTTATGCATGAAGTTTTTTGCAAAAGTCGAATGACCGGTGCTGTATTGATAATCTTGGTAGTAGCCTTCGTGATCAAAATCCGTGGGATTTTGCACTAGACCGCAATTCTGACATTCAAAAATATCGACATCATTCAAATATTCCGGTCGATCAAGCTTGTCAGTCAAAATAAAGTCATCTGTCAAAGGCATCTTTTTTAAAGATACAACTGAGTTCGATAGTGATTGAGCGCAATACCTACATCTAAATTTTGCCTGCATCATAATTTCTAATTTTTTCACTTACTGGCTTGGTATTCATTGATCTGCGCAAGACTAACTTCTTGCATATTTTCTTTTGCTTGAAAGGCTTTTTGCCACTCAACAATTTTCCTTGTGCCCGTCTCTAGATTCCATTTGGGAATCCACCCTAGATGCGTACGCGCTTTGGAGCAATCTAACTTCAAGAGGTTAGCTTCATATGGCTGCTCTGAGCCCTCTTTTTCCCAGCGAGCCGTTTCGCCCCAATCAGAAATTAGAAGATCAACCACTTCTTTCACTACGCGATTATCTTCATCCCGTGGTCCAAAATTCCAGCCCGATGCAAAGTCCGAGCCTTGCTCATAAAGCGCTTGGGCCAAAATCAAATAACCCGAAAGGGGTTCCAAAACATGCTGCCAAGGACGGGTTGCCAAAGGATTTCGAATCATCAAAGGCTTGTTTGCCTCAAACGCTTTAATGGCATCGGGAATTAAACGATCTTCAGACCAATCCCCACCACCGATCACGTTACCCGCTCTAGCAGAGGCAACCCTATTGGTTGAATTGGGACTTGAAAAATAAGACTGGCGATAGGCTGAGGTTACTAACTCTGCACAGCCTTTGCTATTGCTATAAGGATCAAACCCGCCCATGGGCTCATTCTCGCGGTAACCCCAAACCCACTCTTTATTTTCATAGCACTTGTCTGTAGTTACTATCACCGTAGACCGCACCGACTCAATACTTCGTGTACTCTCTAAAACATGTACAGTGCCCATGACATTTGTGGCATAGGTCTCGACTGGATTGGTGTAGGAATAGCGTACCAAAGGCTGAGCTGCCATATGAATCACTACGTCAGGCGCCGCCTCTGACATAGCTTTTTTCAAAACAGTTAATTCACGAATATCTGCGATATTCGATTTCTCAATCAGAGAATCAATCGCCAATACATCAAATAAGTTGGGTGTTGTATTAGGCGCCAATGCATAACCCGTAGCCTTTGCACCCATGGAGGCAAGCCAGAGTGATAGCCAACTACCTTTAAATCCAGTATGACCCGTTAAAAAGACTTTCTTGCCCTTCCAAAAAATGGGATCGACATGCGCTGCTTTCATTACCACGTCTTCCAAGGGGCATTACCAGAAGACCAAAGCTCTTCAAGGTAATTTTTATCACGCAGCGTATCCATTGGTTGCCAAAATCCATGATGCTGATACGCCATCATTTCTGACTGCTGAGCCAAAGTCTCTAAAGGCTCGTGCTCCCAGATAGCGGAGTCGTCCTTAATGAGGTTAATCACCTCAGGAGATAACACAAAGAAACCCCCATTGATCATTCCACCATCGCCCTTAGGCTTCTCTTTAAAAGAGGTAATTTGATAATCAGTATGAATATCAATTGCCCCAAATCGACCAGGCGGATATACAGCTGTTAAGGTCGCTTTTTTACCGTGACTCTTATGAAAATTAATGAGCTCAGTGATATTGACATCGCTCACGCCATCACCATAGGTAAAGCAAAAAGCCTCTTCATCTTTAACATACTTGGCAACACGCTTTAGGCGCCCACCCGTCATCGTATCCATACCTGTATCGATCAAAGTAATCTTCCATGGCTCCGCATAACGATGATGCACTTCCATCTTGTTATGTGCCATATCAAAGGTCACGTCAGACATATGCAAAAAGTAATTCGCAAAATATTCTTTGATAACATAACCTTTGTAGCCACAGCAAATGACAAAATCATTTACACCATGAGCAGAGTAGAGCTTAAGAATGTGCCATAGAATCGGCATATCGCCAATCTCAATCATTGGCTTAGGCTTGTTTTCAGTTTCCTCTGAAATTCGTGTACCCAAACCACCTGCAAGAATGACTGCTTTCATAATTCACCATTCATACTTTTACTCTCCAAAGACAGTCCAGGCACAATAGCTTTGATGTGGAAATCTTCTTAAGGTGAGGTTATTTAAACCCAAAATTTCTTGAACAGCCGTAGTTTCACCAGGGAAGTGGGCACAATTAAGCTCATCAAAAACCAGCAACGAACCTTTGGTTAGACGCGGTATGATTTTTTCTAATACATCCCTGGTTGGTTGATAAATATCCATATCAAAAATAGCCATTGCAACAATTGCATGGGGATTATTGTCAATCCAGCAATTGATCGTTTTTGATGCGTCACCCTTGATAAGCTCAAATTTTTTAATGTGGTTAATTGGAGAAAACTGTTCATGTATCCCCAATATCTCATCTAGGAGATCCTCATAACCATCGAACGATTTGTAGTCCCCCTCCTTAGCAAACATGCCATCTTTAGGATCTACCTCTGGAAAACCTTCAAATGTATCAAACCCAAAAATTTTTCTTGATACGTTATAGGGCTCATACATACCCCGAAAATTTTCCAATAAGGCCATAGTAGCGCCCCACTGAACACCAAACTCACAAATTACCCCTGGAACTTGAATAATTTTTTGATACAACTCGTGGTAATAAATAACCCTACTGATGGCCATTCGTTTTAAGGAAACTAAGCTGTGAACCCCCCAATTTCCGCCATATTTTGGTAAAAGCTCTTTTTGAATTGCTAACAATCTTGAATCTAATTTGTTTTCAAAATTAGATCGGCTGGTCATTTCGCCATTAAATAATTTATGCGTTTTTAATTCAATGGATTGAGCTTCGAGTTCTTCTGGATTCATTTATTTTTAATGATTAGGTTTTCATTGGAAGACTGGTAGGCGTCTGCAATTGCATCAAAGAAATTGCCGTCATACCAGCGTGATTGAATGGCGAGCCGAGTTGCTTTCGAAGAGTTTACGCCCGATTTATGTAAAAGCTTAGAGTGAAAAACTACTCCTTGCCTTAATTTTAGCGGCACCCTGATCTCAGGCAAAATACGAATAATTTCCTCTATATCCTTTATTTTAAAATAATCTGCAGAATTTCCAGAGGTAAGCGCATTCATATTGGTATATACATTTCTAGGATGCAGATGAGAAGCGGGAATAATATGAAGACACCCATTCTCGTTATCAACATCCTGCAATGGAATCCAATAGATTAATGAATTTACAGAGCTTCCGTTATAAGACCAATCATCATGCCAGGGATAAAGAAACTTACTTTCCCCTGGATGATCGGCTCTTATATTCATCTGGGAAGGAGCCGACAACACAAAATCAGTATCAAGCAAAAATTTTGCGATTGATTCCAGTCTTTCCGAGTAAAAAAATCTATTGGCAACTGGTAATTTAATCAGTGCATCAAAGACTTTTGAGGCAAGAGGCCTATCATTGTTAGCAAGAAATAGAAATGGATTATCTCCATAATCTGTATTTGCTACAAGATTTTTAGCTAAGGTATCAATACCTTCTTTAATCTCATGAATTTCCTTGTTGGAGATAATATCCTCAAGAAGCAAATATCCATCTCTCTTAAATTGAGCAAGACAATCCTGATTCATCATTCTTTCCTAGAATCTAATAAATCCACCAGGAGATGTGGTCCACGAAAATTTTTCAATTCTTTTGCCTTGACCGAAATACTCCTCTACAGCCTTAGTTTCACCAGCCCAGGCCGTGATTGCAAATTCATCAAAAACAATAAGGCCTCCCGGAAGCATTAATGGCACTAAATTTTTTAATCCGATGAGAGTAGGCTCATACAAATCACAGTCAAAATGTAGAAGAGAAATTCTTAGTCCAGGATTCTCAGCTACATAACGAGGAACAGTTTCTAAAATGTCGCCCTTCACCAACTCCATCCTTTTGGCTTGTGGCACAAAGGATTCTTGCGAAAAAAGATCCATCATTGAAAGTAATTCGCCCTCAAATCCAACTCCAGCACCCCAACCCCCAGCTACCTTCCCATGTTCAGGGTTGATTGCCCCATCCTCCTCAGTGAAATTCTGTAGCCCCTCAAATGAATCAAACCCAATAACTTTTCTTGATCTATCGCCATGATTGAAGATTTCCAAGAAATGAGCAAATGCAAATAAACTCGCACCCTTAAATACACCAAGCTCCACTATGGAGCCAGGTATATTTTGTATCATTTTATATAGCTCATAATGAGCCAAAAACCTAGTAATATGAATTCTCCTAGTAAAAACAGGAAAATTAACCAATACATCCTCGAATGCAAGGGATTTTGAACTTAGAATTTCGGCCCTTTTTTCTAAAATTCCAACGTCTCTTGTTGTACTTACTCCAATTGACTCATTGCCTATTTCCTTCATGCATTTATCCTTAATTCAAGAGATTTAGATGGTCTTACACCCGCTAATGCCCGATCCCAAGCTCTTGACTGCGCTCTACTCATTACTGGACGCCACTGATTTTTGCGCTACCTTTAATACTCGCCCAGAGTCTTTGGCTCAACAGCACCAATAGCATTAAGAAAAATGCGGCGGCCATTCCACCGGCCGTAGATTTCAGCATGCCTTTTTTCTTGGCAGAGGGTGCGGTGTTCATTTCAAAGCCATTGGTAAAGCGCACATCATTGGCCAGTAGGCTTAATCTTAGGCCATCAACAAATACCAGAGCCCTAGGATCAGCTGAATTTAATGTTGCGCGTAATTTGGCTTCTTGCCCCAATAATTGTTCGGTGAGAGTTATACCGTTATAGTTTGTCATTATGAGGGGTGATGCCATCTTTACCCAAGTGCTCAGCACTATCATTTGAGCCTGCTGCTCCTTCAATCGCTCAAGCGTTTCTTTGCTGTTATTGATATCCGTATTTGCAGCAATGATTTGAGTACTAATGGGCAAATACTTGGCCCCCGAGTCTTTGGGGTCGACTACCTGGCTAATCATTTTTTGCTCGCTTGGGAACCGCTTGGCTAGAATCTCTAAGCTTTTTAGTCGTTCCTGCTGATACCCCAATTCGATTTGGGTCGCGTTAACTTTCTTTTCAATCTCTGCGCCTATGCTGATAAGCTGCGATTCTTGCGCACTTAATAATGACTTGACTGCAAGGTAAGATGCTCCTTGAAGTGCGAAATCTTTTGCCCAAATTACATTTTGGATTGCCTTCTCTTTTGATGGGCCCGCTGCCGATAGCGTAAGACTAGAAATATTCGCGCCAGATGACTCTAGGCCTGCGATTGAGGCCAGCTCCTTCAAATCGGACCTAGTCATTGCGTAACTTGGGACAGCATTTTTTTGCCACCAACTTGAATCGCTCAAAGTTCGGTAAAGAGACTCCTGGCCTTCTGGAACCTTGTTTTCATCAACCATTTGTCCCGCTAAATTTGGCAAAGTCTTTTGAAGAGTTCGCCAAGAAACCAGGTCGGTGCCTTTGTTATTCAGCAATACAAGTTCAGCGTTGTAGCTACCTAAGAAATTCCAATTGGCATAACCAAGAGTTGCGCCAACAAGAACAGCTACAGCGAGTTTTTTCCAAGACTCTTGTACAAAATTGACAATATCCAAGAGGGAGACTTCCCCTTGCTCAGTTTGGATATTTTGATCTTGTGACACCATAATGTGCTTGCCTTTGTCAGCAAAATAATTTCTTAGTTAATTCAAAGGATTATAAGGGATTATGAGCCACTTTGACTCTTCAATGAGCCCTAAATACTTTTTGATTTTCCAGACTTTTACCGACAGAGGGAAACAGGCAGGCCCCAAGGAGGGCAATACAGAAATACAAGATCTCAATAGAGTGCTGAGAGCTAAGCTCCCCTACCGTATAAAGTGCGATTATTGCAAGTGAAAAAATGGTCGGAAAATATTTAAAAGGGCCATTTGCAGTAGCAGATAAAACTAGAATAACGAGCAAGGCGCCTAGGGTAAAAATTAAAGCAGGAATACCAAATGCCAGGGTCAATTCTACCCAAGCACTATGGGAAGAGAGGATATAGTTTCCGCTATTGGGGAACTTGGCGTTTAACAATACGCCAAAGGGTTTACTGAGAATGCCGACACCTAAGGGATTTTCTGGAATAAAGATAGTTACTCCCGCTGTCGCCCAGGAGAACCGCTCATAGGTGTTGCCTGCAACCACCTTACCTAGTGATGAGGGGGGATAACCAAATACTCGTGGATTTTGCCAGTTGGGGTATTTTTCAATTTGCACGGCAACTTTAGTATCGTCAATCATAGATGACCAACCTGGGTTTAATTGAAATTGCTGCCACCCAAACCATCCAATAAAACCCATCAAACTAAGTGCAAATAATCCATTTTTTAATGCTATCTTGAGATGAGATATATTAAGTAATGAAGAGAATATTTTCGTTAAAAAAAACATTGAAGCTAAACTGAAAATCAGCACCCCAAGACCGATACCATTGCGTGTATCAAATATATAGACATAGGAGTACAGGATCAAACAGGATCCAAGCAGCCAAAATAAAAACATGATTATTTTTGCCTTGAGATTTAAGCTTGGTATGCAATCCAGGAGGGTTCCTA
Source organism: Polynucleobacter sp. es-EL-1 (assembly GCF_018687975.1). Taxonomy (NCBI): domain Bacteria; kingdom Pseudomonadati; phylum Pseudomonadota; class Betaproteobacteria; order Burkholderiales; family Burkholderiaceae; genus Polynucleobacter; species Polynucleobacter sp. es-EL-1. The sequence goes on along the minus strand of NZ_CP061310.1, from coordinate 304,738 downwards.
AAAGACCAGCAAGTAGGAGCGTTCCAACCAATACACCGCTAATTTTTCCAGGGTAGATAAATTGTTCGTAATTATGATATTTAAGGCTGCCTGCCGAGATCGCCAGTGGAATGTATTGATATAAAAGATATGCAAAGCTTATGAAGATGCCAAGCCATAAGAAGTTCACTGCATTAGGCCTTCTTAATATTGCAAGTCCAGTCCCAAAGCCAACGATAGAGGCTAAAAAGCTTCTCAACCAAGTACTCTTGAGTTCATGAAGCTGAATGTCTGGAAATCTTGATAGAAAGAGGTAATGGAAGATGATCCAGATAAACAACAAGCCTATCAGGGTAATGGGAATGAAATTTTTCAGAGGGATTTTTTGCTGATTGAGATTGAAATACTGGTAACAATAAAAAAGTGATATAGGGGTGCCAACCCCCAAGAGGATATTTCTTAAAGCAATGGTGCCTTTAACAGCCCAAATTCCTAGAAGAATACTGCTAACGAGAATCAGAGTTAAGCCCGCAATGCCCTGTAGCTTAAATCGCTGTCGACTATTAGTGGCTGGGGTTATCATAAGAGAGGGCAGTATGAATGGGTTTATTACTCGGATTTATTTGTGTATGCAGTTGTCTTTTGAAGTAACCACTCAATATCCACGCGCTTTTTAGCAATAAACAATATTTCAAATGCAAAAAGTGAAACCCAGGATCTAGCCAAAAAATATGAAGCCTTATCTAACAACCTAAGAACTAGTGACTGTCCGACCCTATCAATAATCGGGGGACCAAAGCCATGAACCATCTCAACCTCAAATCCACCTTGCAGTAACAATCGCCGAAATGATCCCTTAGTAAAAAGCCTATGGTGAGCTCTATCCAACACACCCTTGCGACCATAATTAAAAAAACCAAAAAACAGCATTAATCTCACTGGAAAATAAGCAACATTTGCACAGCTGACGTATAGCAATCCGTTAGCTTTTAGATGTTTACCAATATTAAGCAAAGCCAATTCGGGAGAGCTCTGATTTTGTAGGGTGTCTAAAGCTACTACTACGTCATATTCATTGGCCACACTATTAGGTGATTGATTAAACCCTAGTTCATGATTCATTGCATCAAATTCAAGAATCTTTAATGCGGTAGGTAAATTGAGGTTCTCAATAAATCCATTGATTGTAGTAACTGCACATTTCTTTGATTGCTTAGATTCCTGACCATACTTAGACAGATCAAAACGCGGGTCAAAAAATAGCTCTGCTTGCATTGCGCGATATTGCAAAACATTCTTCATGCACTGAACTGCATATCGCATACCATTCACATGACATATTTCATCCCCATAAAAAGTAGGGATTGGAACCTCTTTGATCACACCTCCAGCACCTAAGGTCTGGATAATAATTTCTGCATCAAAGTCAAAATCATTGCTATTACAAGAAAATGGAACACGCTTAAGAAGACTGGTTCGATACGAGCGATAACCACTATGCCACTCAGATAATGAGCCCTTCATAAAATAATTCTGAAGGCCACTAAGAACTCTATTTCCAATAAATTTGTACAGGGGCATACCGCCCTTCAGTGCACCACCTGCATTAATAAACCGACTACCGAATACTGCATCCGCACCATTTACGTACTCACTCAATAAATGGGGAAGTGCCTCTGGGGCATACTGTCCATCTCCATGGAGAAGCACAACAATGTCGAAGTTTTGCTTAATTGCATAGTTATATCCAATTTTTTGATTGCCACCATAGCCCTGATTAAATGGCGTCTTAAAGACTCTTAATGGCGCAAAGTTTGTGGGCCAATTAATTTGAGAGGCGATTAAGGCGGTATCATCTTTAGAGCTGTCATCAATCAAATATATCTCTACCAGCTCCTCGGAAACCCACGAAGGAATGCGATTTAAGACGCTTGCAATATGCTTGGAGGCATTGTATGCCACGATAAATACCGCAACACGATTTGCCTCCAATACCTCGCGAGCGGCCCTATCAATGTGTGAATGCGTGTTCATGGCCCTATTATCGCAAATCAATGATTGAAATACCGTCAGATTCATACATTGCTTTGCCGCTTAGTCGCATGTTCTCTAAATTCTCCTGGAAATCAAAAGATAAGGTAGCCTCACTACGTATCCAAGGATGGGTTTCTGGGCTTAGGCGCTCCCCATATTGCGTTTTTCCAAAATTTGCCTGTGATTGATAGTCCCAAACAATATAGCTAACACCATGAGAAAGCAAATAACTCCTGAGGGCCTCTGGGCCCTTACCAATTGGCATTCCTGGGGGCGGACTAGCTGCACCAGGATAATCGGCCACAAGCACATTAGGGCTAATTTTTAATAAAAATGGATAGGCGACTCGGAGCAAAACATTGCCATCTTGGGGTATTGCCTTAGAAGCTGCGCGATACCTATCTTGATCCACCATAGAAATGGGATTCTGGTTATACCAAGCACGCTTGATTTCGGCCACAAGTGAAGATGAGTGCATCACCTGATCCTGTGCGCCGCGAACTAAGAAAAATATACAAATCCCATAAATGACAATTGCCATTGCTTTCTTCTGAATAAGAAAAGAAGATGCGATTATCGAAATGATAAGGGACGCCAAGCCCACGAAATAAACATATCGATAGGCCCCATACCCACCAATAGCATAGCCAACAATTAAACAATTTAGGATTGAGGAAAACAAAGGTAATGCGGCGAAGATAATTAAACGAGACTGGTATCTACTGCGATATAACTGAAGCAATAAGAACAGCAGTAATAGGATTGAAATACTAAATACTGACTTTCCTAGCGGCGAAAATACCGCAGCAATATTCGAATAAATGGTTCTTCTAGAGAAAAAATTCTCAGTTGCCCCATGAAAGTACCCATACTGTGCAGCATGAAAACCCTTACCTAGAAGCGGGTAGAAAAAGGACCCTGAAGATTGGAATAAATCAATCATCCAGGGCAATAGCATTAGAGTACTGCCCAATAAAAAACTTGAGAAAAATAATGCAAACTGTTTCCATGAGGCTATTAAGGTACATTTGAGATAAACAAGAATTAATAGAGCGCTTATTGCTGCATATGGCGTGAGAGTACTTTTTAAAGTAAGCAGGGATGCAAGCATCGCCCCAAGGACTAAGCCACCTTTAACACCGAGAGATGAATTGGGATTTTGCGCATCGATTAGACCTAATAGCCAAGCCCAAATTGCAAAAACTATTGCCATTGGCATCACATTCGAGGTGATATTGGCAGCAGGAATCGAAAATAAAACCAAGCCTATCACTAGACAAGACTTGACTAAAAATTCAGTTTTAAATGATGCTCGAATTCGAATAAATGTAATTGAATATACAAAAACTAGCATTCCCAAAGCCCAGTCGATGGCATGTAGAAAATACCATTTCATCTGCACCAAACCAACCGCCAACAGAAAAGAATTTCCAGCCAATCCAGAAATCAAACGTCTTTCAGAAAATGGATCTATTCCTAGGGTGCCAAGCTGAAGTAATTTACTCGGGAAGAAAAGATACGCATGATAATCATCATGAATATTGAAATTGAGATTGCCAACAGAACTCAGGTATGACCATATGACTGACAAAATTGCCAAAAGTAGAACAATAGGAAATAAAAGTCCCTGTTCTTTTAGACGCTCATAAAGCGCTTCAGAAATTACTGGAACGTTTCTAATTCCCAAAAAAGAAAAAGCTAAGGCCCCCGACAAAACAATTAGATTAATTAGGGCCGCGGAAAGTAAGCCGGCTAAATTAAGGTAACCACCGCACAGAAGAATCCCCACTAAACCCAAAACTGGGTAAAGAGCGTAGCTGTAGTTATTCGCATTAAAAAGTTTAGATATCAGGCGCCCAAAAATGAAGAGTGTCTCAAAGATTAAAAGCCCCCACACTAAGGCAGCTAGATAGGGTTGACTCCATAATCCAAGAAAATCAGCACTAAGAAAAAAAAATAGGGTAAGGGGTAGCGGAATCGCAATTAGGATTGCAATCCGAATCAACCGTATCTTAATAAATTTATTAATGGCTTATATCCATAGAACTAAACGAGCTTAATTTACTTAATCAACTCTTATCCGGCATTTCAAGAATTTTTTCGCGCATCTGATAAAACTTCACTTTATAGCTTGGATTGCTATTGCGAGACTCTATGATTCCAATGGCAGTATCGATAAACATTTTTGCCTTACCTTTATTTGCTGCACCGACCTCTTCATTCGCCAAGAGGTAGAGAGTCTCTGGATTAGATATGAGGCTAACTAACATAAGCTTGGTAGAGGTTTTATTGAGAGAAGTATCAATTCCTTTTGTTGCATCTTTTATTGAGGATGCTAGCGGCATAACAATGACAAAATAGATTGCTAGAAAAATGACAGCCGCTTTAGTTAAAAAACTTTTAATGTCCATTGACTTACTCCCAATTGACTTCTGTTGTGAAGGCTGTTTATCAGAATTAAAACTAGCCCTCAGCGCGCTAAGAAAGCGATAAGCAAAGAGCTTTTTATATGGTATTCGATTTAATGTCACATTATTCATAAAAATTATCAGCTCATTATAGATTAGCCCCAGCGAGCCAATAAAGCAGAGCCGAGAAATAATACCCCAGCCAATAATGCCGCATCAATCATGACAAGAAAGAATCTCAGTCTATAAATATGTCCAAATTGACGATATCGATTTACCAAACACAAACCAATTCCTAATGGCAATGTCACAACAATATTTGCCAAGAGTGCCAAAGCTATCAAAATAACTGAACTGCCACGCCTTCTTGAGAATTGGGCAAGCCCTATAAGAAGAATTGCACATAAACTAGAAAATTTAAAAAAAGAGGTGCCGGTTGCAAATGAAATTGACGACGCAATAACGACTAAAAAAATGAGAGAGTTTTGCAATCTCCTTGGTTTCAGTAAAAGAAATTTAGTCAGATAGCAGAGTAATAGTACCAATAGAGAAAATCTTAGTCCATTGACAATTGGAGCCTCGCCCCCCCCAGAAATTAAAAGCTTTTAATACCAGTGGATAAAAATAGAAATTACCTGATGAGAGATTTAAATACAACACATTCCACTGAATAATTGGCGCAAAGCAAAAAATGGCCGTTAAACTTGCAGCAATCAAAAATGCAATGATTGATGGGTAATTATTTTTGCTCATTAAATAAACGATATATCAACCACATTAAAAATCCGTAAAGGAATGCGCCCACCAATGCTATATAAACAAGATACTTAGCCTGATACGACAGAGCGACAACTTTGGGTGGGGCTCTAAAAACCGAAGAATAATCATCTTCATAAATTTTATGAAATCCATCACTCTCAAGCTTCTTTTGGCCTAAGAATTTTTCAGACTTCCTTAATACAATCGCATTCACATTCTTCAAATTACTATAATCTTCAGAATTCAGGGCTTGCGCATACTTTGACTGGGCATCCGCTCTGGCAGCATTGTAAGAAATCACATTTTGGTGCATATGAAAAAGAGGGTCTAAAAACCCAACCCTACCGGATGGATGATCAAAATTTCCATTACCGGGAATTACCATTAAAAAATCATCAGGCTTGATAAAGCCGAGCAATTTTTTCTCATAATTTAAGTCCAGCACAAAGGTTGATGAAGGTGCAAATTGACTATTTTTCCCAAAAATTACACTTCCACTCAATATGGGAGAAATATTAATTGTCGCAACCAATAACAAGGCTAGCAAGATTAAATTGCGCCCAACCCTCCTATACCAAGACCATGAATCAACTAAACATATAAGAAGAATAATTTGAATGAGCGGGCCAAATTTATTATCTGGGGTTCTAATGGACTGAAAGCCGGGAATATTATCAACTAGCCAAACAAAAATGCCTCCTAAAGGAGGCTGTGATCCAACTGCAAAAAAAATAAAGCAGGCAAGAAGGACCAGTATGCGATAACTTTTTGTCTTAATTAAATAAAAAACTGATGTGCCGTTTACTAAAAAAAGTGCAATCTGATAGCTCGGCAATTGATAATAAGAAGTAAAACCGCCAATTAGCCTATCACTCCAGCCGGTATAAATTCCCCAATTTGAATAGCCAATAAATTGATAGAAATATCCACCTGCAATATTCTCATAACCCCTATTTAGCACGAAGTTACCTACTTCATCAATTCCTGTATCAAGACTAATATTTTGAAATCTTGTAATAAGTAAAAACAATCCCGCAGAAATAGCTATGCCAACTAATACAAAAATATTATGTTTACTAACAACACTTTTTATTTTTTCTGAATAAATTATTGCAAGATAAAGACCAACGGGGATAACTAAGGAGCCTATTATGATTGCAGTTTGCAGCATCAGGGCAGATAAATACACCCCCCTCTGTGAAAATATTGAATTTGAATTTTTTTTATACCAATAAAAATGGAAGGCAAACAAATAAAGGCAGCCTTGAAACATTAAGTTGTAAAAGATGCCGGAATTCATGAGCATCTGACCCAATAAATTAAATTGGAGTAAAAAAATGACTAAAAATATAAAAAGGTAATCAGTCCATTTTGTTGATAAGCTTTTTTTCCAACAGAGAAGTGCTTTAGTAATTAAATAGGTAAAGACGAAGAGCGGCGCTATTTTGACAACAAAAGATTGTACGAAAGCCCATTGACTCCCAACAATATTCGAGATTAATACGTTTGGAAGAAGCCCTATTAGAGCAAGAGAAGAGAGTCTACCTGTACTCTCGAAGATATAGAGTGTGCGCCAGCTGTAGAAATCAAAAGGATAATCGTGATCAAGAAAAAAGGAGTTTGCCCAATCTGTTGGGCCCGGCATAAAAACTAGCAAAAAAATGGTGAGGGTAACTAGCCCCGGAAAGCATCTTCGAAGTAGTTTATTTTCGTTTTGTGTAAACAAGATGCTAATGTATAACCAAGTATTTTTTAATAAAAGAGTAAATCTGCATCCTGAATGATAAAGGCACCTTCATCATCAGATTGAAGTAGTTGTCTCTTAATATAGAAAGAACCTCTTGTGAAAAAGACTTAAATTTTCTGGAGCTTCCAATAACTGGGATCTGATTCTCAATCGCCCATTTATATCCCGATCTTATCCACAAACTTTTTTCAACCATGTTTACATTACTTAAGATTGAAGTTTTTACGGCATAGAATCCGCCATCTTTTCGTGATCTATTGCTACCATTAACCTCAAAATCCCAGGGGGACTCCCCTTTTTTTAGAAGACCCAATAGATATCTTCTATTCCAAATTCCGCATAGGGTCACCCTGTATGGAGTTTCGGGCCTAATATCAGCAAGATATCTTCCTGCCGAGTTTTCACCTTTAATGGCATTAGTGCACTTAACGTGATTAACCTTCACCCCAGAATCAATAAGTTTGGAAACCTCATCAAGCACTGATTCATTAACTGGAGCATTTAAATAAAGATCCTCAAGAGTAATTAGCAGATATTCAGAATCAATTTGATTCAAAATTTTTCTAAAACTGGACTCCCACCCCAAATCTTCCCCCGAATGAAGGACCGAAATTTCTCGCCCATAAACATTTTTTGGATACAACTCATTGCAACCAAAAAATACTTTTCCTTTTATCGAATAGAATTTTTGAAACTGATAAAAAAAACCATCCCATAGATCGCTATACCGATCACAAGAGAGAATTAGGGTATCAATTTGCACTTTTTATAAAGTGGAATAAACCACATCCATAGTAAAGAGTTGATGACTCCTCTAGCGATGCATTTTGATTTAATTTTTCCTCATCATCAATGTAGGAAAACTCAAGCAAAGAACATTTATCAAAATAGTTGGAAAAATTCTTTGCATCAAATACCCTTTGCGCATTAAATTCTAGCCTTTCGATGCCAACAGGTACTGATATATATATATTCGCTCCTGGCGCAGTAACCCTTTGAATTTCATTGATAGCTTTAATGTGCGCAATTGGGTCAACTGGGTCGCCATAGCGTCCTAGACCAAAATGCTCTAGTGCATGTAATGATGAAATAGATTTCAAAGAGTCAGTTTGAATATTTTTCATATCGGTGCAATCAGTCTGAATAAAGTTCAGACCATTCAACCGAATATCCAAAGGCCTAATATCAAGCATCGTCACCTTAGTAAAAGATAAACAATGTGCAATAAAACCGTCTAAGCGACTACCAATATCAAAATGGACGTCTGCCTTCGATTCATTAACCTTCCTGGCAGCCCATAGATCCTGCAAGAAATAATGTGTTGGCATAACGCCAGCCTCATCATTTGCATCAGTAAAAATTGGGTAGGATGAAAAAAGAGATAGCTTAAATGCATCTGCCTGAGCTAGGGACGCGTACTTTTTCCAATCTTGACAATACTTAAATCCACCCTTAAGAATATTCCCATTGAAAATATTTTTAAGTTGCAGAAGAAAGGGTAGAAAAGCTAAAGCCCATACACCACACCTTTTGGATACTATATATGCTCTGCTTTTCATATGTTTAATCGATTGAATATTGACTCTGGTATAACGCGCAAGATTGCCATAATAATCTTCCATTTTACTGGACAGTAAATGATCTTTTTTCTCGAGCCAATACCATCAATAATAATAGCAGCAACATCATCTACATTTGATAAGGCGATGTTACCACCCACCAAATGTGAAGTCATTGCTGTTTTCGTAGGCCCAGGTTTTATAAGGCTCACGAAAATATTTTTTCTAAAGAGACGATGTCTTAAACCCTCACAATATCTCTCAAGAGCACCTTTAGCGCACCCATAGATATAGTTTGACTTCCTTCCTCTATCACCAGCAACCGAGCCAATAATTCCAAGAGACCCGTGTCCCTGTTTTAACATTAAGCCCACCACAGATTCAGAAAATAAAATAGGCGATAGCAGATTTACCGCTATTGAGTCTCTCGCCACTTCTAAGTCAATCTCACATTGCTTTTGATCAGGAAGCACACCCTGTGCTATCAGCGCAATATTTACCGGATTTCTCGCGAAAATCTCGGTAATAAATAAATAGATAGCTTTTGGATCTAAGAAATCTAAGCTAGATACAGAAAATTGTGAATTTGGGTATTGTATTGTTAAGTCGTTTGCTACAAGTCTGCCCAACTCTTCATTTCGCACTGCGAGAATAAAATGATAATTATCACGACTCGCCCAAATCTTGCAGCATGCTTTAGCAATTCCTGAAGTGCCACCCACTATAAGTATTGATTTCATTACAACCCCAAACGAACAGACTGCAATGAGGAGAATTTATTGATTGCGTGATATTTTTCACGCACCGATTGAAATACAGGCCACTCTGGATAGGAATCCTTAAACATCTTCTCACTCATTCGCGAATCTTTAGTCAAATAAACTCTCCCACCATACGCACCCACCAATATATCAAGCCGCTCTAGGAATTGATACAAGCCTGGGTCGATTTTGAAATCCAAAGCTAGTGTATAGCCTTGCAGGGGGAAAGATAGGTAATTCGAATTTTTTGGTCCAAATTTTTTTAAGACCGCAAGAAAAGATCCGCGACCACTTTCGGAAATTTCCCGAAGAATGTCGCGCAATCCCTCCATTCCAACCTCTTCAGGCAAGACAAATTGGTATTGTAAAAACCCTTCTTTTCCATACATTACATTCCACCCCTTGATTGCATCAAGAGGATAGAAAAATTTACGTAAAGGGACTAAAATTTCGCACTTACTCAACTTCTGCTTAAGATAGTAGCAAGAGTTAAATGCCCTAAGTACCGATCCATTGAGCAGCCCTTTTGGTGCCCAATGCGGAAATTCATACTGAGTAAATTGGTTTTCATCTAAGCCCCCTGCCTCTGAGTGCTCGCCCACCATCAATATTGATCTCCCCAAATGACTTCCTTTGGCAAAGCAGTCAACCCATGCAACCACATATTTTGCGTTTGCATACAGCTCAAAAGCATGCATCGTTTGAGATAGATTGGTGGTGGCAATTTTTCTTTCAAGAATAAAGTTAGACTGAATTGGAATTAGCTGAATTTTTGCCTTAAGGATTACTCCCGTTAAACCCATACCCCCACACGTTGCCTTAAATAATTCAGGATAACTGCTTGGACCAACAGTTATAACCTCCCCATTACCCAATAATAGGTCAAACTCAATAATAAAATTGGAAAAGGTTCCATCGATATGGTGATTTTTTCCATGTACATCGGAGGCAATCGCACCGCCAACTGTAATAAATTGAGTGCCTGGAGTTACAGGTAAAAACCAACCTTTCGAAATAAATATATTGTTTAATTCAAAAAGTGAAACACCTGATTCACACTCTAAAATACCAGTCTCATCATCAAAATGAATAAGTAAATTATTATTTTCTAGGCATATTACATTCTGAGCTAGGCTGCTATCTCCATAACTCCTTCCTAGTCCTCTTGGTATGGCCGATGAAAGCTTCTCTAAATTTATGGGGCCAAGGGAATTTGGGGGCGAGCTTATGGATGCATCTACCCATATATTTCGGCCCCAACCTGAAATCAGCACAGTATTCCTTTTGTTAAATTTGAATGCATAAAAATTTTGATTGATTTGTACCCATTAATAAATTTTTGCCATTACAAAGCATAAAGCTATTATGGCGGTCAATAACCAGCTGACATGGTCTTTTGCGGCAAAGTAGACAGGGTCGTGATGCAACTCACCTCTTTGAGCCAGAAACCAAACCCTTGTAATCCAATACAGCATTACAGGACAAACAAACCAAATATATTGTGGTGATTGATAGAGATTTGAGATGTTGAGATCTTTTATATACAAAGCTAAAACAGCAATTGCAATGTAACCGCTTGCAATACCAGCCGATTCAATAAAAGCTGCATCATTCTTCTTATAAGCCCGGCCTGGAAGAACAGCCTCAAAGTTGTTGAACTCTAGAAGTTCTGAGAATCTTTTCAACATACCCAAACTGATAAAAAAGAAAAGGGAAAAAGTAATCAACCAAAAAGATAGTGAAATATTTACAGCATAACCGCCGGCCTGAATTCTTAAGATGTATAAAAACGCCAAAGTAAATACATCAATATTTGGGAAGCCTTTGAGTACCTTAGTGTAAAGAATTGTGAGGATAAAATAGAGAATTACAGAACATGCAAATTGGTATGGCAAATAGGTGAAGCTAACCCAAAGTGAGGATCCCAATAAAATGGGTATGACTATCCACCCAAAAGGGAGGCTAATGGCACCCGAGGCAAAAGATCTTTTTTTCTTATGCTTATTTTCCCTATCAGAATCTACGTCTGACAAATCATTAATTAAATAACCAGCAGAAGCAATTGCGCAGAATAATAAAAATGCAATGAATGTAGAGCAAAGGTTATAGAAAGATAATTGATGGGCCATGACAACTGGCACAAATACGAGAATATTTTTAAGCCATTGATGGGGCCTTAATGCACGAATAAAACTTTTAAATTCAGAACCTCTGGCTTTAAACTGTCCAGCAAAATTTTGTTGCCCCTTAAGTGCGGTAATTATTTTCTGAGATTTACCAACATAATATGATTTCACGGCATCCTGCCATACGTATAAATCAGCCCCTGAATTTCCTATGTACTCATATTGACCGTATACCTGATTTAGTAATTGAGCCTTAGCTTTACCCTTCAAATTCACTAAATCATTAGAGGCATGCACCGCATCAAAGATTCCAACGTGATCTGAAATTCTTCTAGCCAATTCTTGATTACTAGCCGTAGCCAAGACCAGCGTTCTACCCTCTTCCTTTTTCTCCTTAAGCCATGCAATAAGTTCCTCGTTATAGGGGAGTAGGGTTACATCAATTGATAAATTTTTACTAAGAAATTCTTTAAATTTAGCCTTGCCTTGAAGTAATTGCCAAATAGCTGAAACTAAAATTAAGGGATGAAAAAAAATGGCTCGGTTTAATTGCTCATGCAGACAGTCTCCATAAATAAGAGTACCGTCTAGATCAACAACAATCGGTTCAGAGTTTTTTAGGGATTGATTTTTCACGGCTTCAATTATTTTGATAAACAACCATAAGTTGCTCGAATCTTTTCTTCATCCACAAGATACATAGGGAGAGGCGATCCCTTAAGGGGCGATGACATTATTGATGTTAAATCAAGCCCAAAGAAACGCTCTGAGGCGCCAAATCCGTTATAAACCTTAATGTTCTTGTCCAGTAAATAGCATGGTAAATTTTTTGGCATATATGCGTATATCTCATTATTGACTAATCCATCAAGATTAATCACCCTTTGGCCGCCAAAAAAACTGACAACTCCGTTTCCACTATAACCAACAATCTGCTTTTCTTGGTTCACGATCAAATAGTTGCCCAGATTCTTAAGCTCTATCTGATCTGGAAATGCCTCTGTATTCAAGAATGATGTAATTAAATTCATGCTTATAGAGAGCAGAAAGACAAAAGTAGCAACTGGTCGCATGAAAGACCAAGAACCCTGACCAAATATAAAAGTAATAAGCTGCAACAATAAAAATACTAAGGGGATAATAATTTGGGCCGTATACCAGGGCTGAACCTCAACCGTATTTAGCCCATAGAAAAGCAAATAGAAAACCAATATAAATAGTGACGATACAATTAAAACAATATTGTGATTATTAAAATTCATCGATTTAATGGTCAGCCGCACTTTATAGAGCCCTAGCAGAACCAAAAAAAATGAAACAAAAAATGCAAATAGTAACTGTGCAGTATGTTCATGCACATACACAACTACAGAATGTGGCATGTCTGGAATAAAAAATAATGCCCGTGCAAATTGAAAAACGATAGATAGCGGAGTGAGAAATCCTTCCTTTGCCCACATATGCTTCACTAAAGCACTGCCCTGAGAGAATTGACCGGTTACAAGGTAAAAGTAGCTAAAGGTTATTATTAACCCGATTGTGGCGCCTAGTAATGTAGCTAGACTAGCCTTCATCAGATAAGATGTTTTTTTATCTTTATTAAAGTAATAAAAAACTGCAGAAACTATAAAAACAATAAGAGGAATTGCACCAAAATCTGTTCTTGAGAGAGATGCAAACACACCCAACCCTAAAAAAATCAGCAAAGGTGTGCCGACCCTAAGTAAACAATAGAAATAAATAACATTACACAGAAGAATTAATGGCCACTCCAGCCCAGACATAGAATTTATCTGAAAACTAAATGCACTTACTACTAACCCATACACAAAAAACTTTGCAATCTGGTTGGCAGGGAAAATTCTATACATTAGGACAAAAGATAGAATCGAAATCAATACTGAGAGGCTTATAAAAATTCTCATTTCCTGAATTTGCGATCCACCAATAGCCGTCAGGGGCATTAACAGCCAAGCCCACAGCGGATGATATCCCGAGGTCAGTGTTTGACCATAATCCGCAGATGACATTCCAAGTTGCCATAAATTTTTGGCAATTAACCAATAATAAAAGCCATCATCAGCAATAGTAGCCGCCAAAAAGTCAGCTGTTGAAAAATATAGTGCATAGATGACTTTGGAGAGGTATGCCAGGCATACAACAATAAAGATTAATCCCCCTAATCTTTTGTCAGCCATATCAAAGCATTTTTGAAATTTAGTCACTTTAAAATCTGCTTAATTTAATGGGATGCTTTTCTTTTCATCATAACTTTTCAGGCTTGGACTATATCCAAATAACTTCAATATAGAAAAGATGACAATTGCACTGGCGCAATACATACATAAGAAAACATGGGCAAGATAGCCAATCTTTTTTCTAGTAACGCAAAGATAAATACTATCAAGTAATGCCGGCAGCACCAAGAGCGCATAAGGAATAAACAGAATTGGCTTGATTTGATTCCACTGAGAACTGTATTGCACTCGACCAGAGAATCCTGAGACACCCATACGATCTTTAAAAAAGATATTATTTTTAATGCGCCACTTTATCTTTCGCAAATAATTTGCGAGACGATCAACGGAATAATGCTCCAACTCATCACCCTTTGATAGCGTCAGACTTGCCTTTTGTTTTGCTAGTAAATAGAAAAAATGTGGGATGAGTTCTGGACCAGATAACTCATTCTTAAACTGATCTTCGAAATAGGCCCTATCAATCATTCCACCGCCAGCACATAACTCGATGAGTGGCAAATCTGACACGCCCGCTAAGTTAAAAATAATAATGTCTTGTGACTCCTTGATAACCGCATATCTCTCTCTGAGAGTTGGAATAAAGAATCTTGCATCTTTTGATAGCCGGTAAATAAAAAAAGAGAAGGGGTCACCGAATTCATTAATGTAGTCATTAATCACGGGATGGCCTTTTGGATTCACATACCCCGAAACAACTATGGCCTTAATATCTTGGGAATCCTCCATAGCTTTTACTCTCTTGCTAAAGCTACAAGGATTCATCAGCACTTCATCATGATCAAGGTAGACTAAATACTGCCCCTGAGCATTTAGAAAACCAAGATACTTGGCGTAGATAGGTTCAGTGCGAGGGTTTTCTATCCATCGACAAGAATATTTTTCTCCAATTTCTCTTGTGTGATCACTAGAGCCTCCGTCAACCAAAATAACTTCTATTTCACTGCATGGAAAATTTTGATCTGCTATTGCTGTGAGAACCTTATCAAGATATTTTCCTGAATTAAAGGTTGCAATGACTACGCTAAGACGAATCACTTTTTTCAAGCCTTCTTTACAAAGAACTGCTTGATTGACGTGATAATTTTCTGAATCTGCTCTTGACTCAAATCACAGTAAAGCGGTAGCCGAATAAGTCTATCGGCAATATTTTCTGTAACACTGAGTTTTTCGCTCGCCTTTGAAAATCTCTTGCCGGCCTCAGACGTATGAAGCGGAACATAGTGAAAGACCGCCATTATTCCCCGCTCTCTTAAATACTCAATGAGTGCAGTTCTCACACCAAGATCCTTAACTAATAGGTAATACATGTGAGCATTGTGCTCGCAGCCCTCTGGCACCGTCGGCCGAATGATGTGATGACTTTCTTCTAGTTCTTGCAATGCTTCGTGATAATGCCCCCAAATCATCAGTCGTTTATCAGTAATCTGCTCAGCTTGATCAAGCTGAGCTAATAGGAAGGCAGCGCTGATTTCGCCAGGTAAATAGGAGGATCCGACATCTACCCAACTATATTTATCTACATCGCCCCTAAAAAATTTACTTCTATTGGTTCCCTTTTCGCGAATAATTTCCGCTCTCTCAAGGAAACGATCGTCATTTATGGTCAACGCTCCACCTTCACCACAAATGATATTTTTTGTTTCATGAAAGCTGTAGGCGCCCAAATGACCTAATGCACCCAGACTACGGCCCTTATAAGTAGACATAACACCTTGCGCTGCATCTTCCAGAACTAATAAATGATGGTCTTTTGCAATTTGATTAATAACATCCATCTCACAAGCAATGCCCGCATAATGAACGGGTACTATTGCCTTAGTTTTTGAGCTAATGGCCTTTTGAATTAAGGTTTCATCAATGTTGAGTGTATCTGGACGCACATCCACAAATACTGGGATGGCGCCCCTTAAGACAAAGGCATTTGCAGTAGAAACAAAGGTGTAGGAAGGCATAATGACTTCATCGCCAGGCTCTAAATCTGCCAAGATTGCCATCATTTCTAAAGCTGCCGTGCAGGAATGTGTTAACAACGCCCCAGGCAGATCAAATTGTCTTTTCATCCACTGGTGGCATTCTTTGGTAAAAAAACCATCCCCAGCCAAGCGCCCTAATTGATGCGCTTTTTCAATATTAATTATCTCACCACCAGTTAAATGCGGGAAATTGAAGGGAATGTGTGCATTACTCATCTTTGACCTCCAACTTCATTATGGAAGTGATAAATATCTTGAGCCGACTTCAGCGTAAAGCCTAGTCTTGCATATAAATTCACTACCGCTAGGTTTGCAGCCGAAATTGAGCTTTCAATAGTAGGGCATCCTTTTGCAAATAATTCCTCACAAACCGGGGTCCATAAATACTTAGCCAAGCCTTGCCCACGCAACTCGGAATGCACGGCATGCAAAATCAGCTTTGAATCTTCGATTGCTATAAAAGCAGCTAGCCTACCTTGATACTCAATGCCAAGCACTTTGTCTGCCACGTATAAATCAGTCAACCAATTTTGATAACGGTTTTCAGCTAAATGATGTGGAATTGAGTTATCTCTGTGATAACGGCCATGAACAAATGCATTGCTTGCGATGGCCGATACATCTGATAGATTAATACTCTTGGCAATAGACACTTCAGAATTAGGATAAGCTAAAAAATCCTCTTGATGACATCTTGGCACAATCAATGTGTCGACATATCTAAAGCCAAATTTTTGAATCTGTGTTGCAGGCGTTAATGGATCAATCCTGAGGGTGAAGTGCCCAGGCGTATTTCTAAACTCCTCAAGACGATGTAGCTCTAAATTAGAAACTTCATAACAATCCCTTTCCAAAGCCTTTTTATCCCAAGGAACCGGGGTCAGTAATGTCATGCTGTACCTCGCTTAGCATAGGCATCTTGCAATCCCCCAACCACAATTGAAGATGGCGTTTTGCTGAAAATGGTTTTTGAGCGAGCGTAGCTTTCAGGAGAGGCTAAAAATTGATGGATTTTCTCGGGTATAAATTTAGAAAGTAGACATGATTCATTCAACCCCTCTACTCGCTCCGATTCCTCTCTAAGGATTAGGCATGGCTTTCCGAGATAAGCGCATTCCTCCTGATTGCTCCCCCCGTCAGAAATTACATACCTACTCTTATTAATGAGTTGAATAAACCGACGAAAAGTTACCCTAGGTAATGTAATTACTCCAGCCTTAGCTAGCCTTTGATGGGCTGCCGAATCCATTTTTAACTTCAATTCAGTTGGTGGATGCATTACCAAATAAACAGGTTGTTCTTGGGCTGCCAAGCAGAGCGTCTCTAAAATACACTCCCATCGATCCGTACTGCTTAAATTTTCATTTCGATGAATGTTGGCAACTACAAATGGGGAATCCGGCAAAGGCTCACCCCAGTTTGAGTCCCTCAATACCTCCAAAGCGTCGTACAAGGTATTTCCATGAGTAGGGATGACGTCGCCCTTTACAGACTGAGAAACTAAATTAAGTCTTGCCACCTCATCTTGGGGAAAATGTAAACTGGCCAGCCTTGAAACCAAACGACGATTAATCTCCTCGGGAAATGGTCTAAAGATATATTTTGAACGCAAGCCAGCTTCGATATGAGCAATGATGCCGCCATTACGCTTTGCCCAAATGCTACCTAGAAGGGTAGATAAGGTATCCCCATGCACTATCCAAATGTCCCCAGCCTGTGGAGATACGCCAAATGCATTTATGCATTGCTTACGCATCGTGCTTGGGGCAGTTACAACGGCTCTGAAAAACCAAGCTAACGCCTGCGAAGCCGTTTGTAGATCTCGCGTTGTCGCCTGTAGACTAACGGCCAAATTATTATCTAAGTCAAAATCTTGCCACTGTCTCCAGAAATTCACTGGGCTTTGACCGGTAAATAAAAATCTCCAAGTTAAATGGGTAGACTGATCCACCTCCCGCAAAAGCGGAAATAACTTAATCAACTCCCCAGCGGTTCCAGCACAGAACCAAATAATTTTCTTATTAGTTGCTATTTTTATCTCGCAAAGTAATTGACATAAAGAAAAAGCCGAGGATCGCCAAGACGCTACCAAAGCCGCCAATGATGAAGATAACACTTCGAAGATCACTATGAAAGTAATGCAAGGCCAATAACTCTAATGGGGCTAAAGCAAAAAAGAGCCATGCAAATAGCACCTTGCCTTTAGCAATTAAGTAATGTTCTGCAAGTATCACCAAAGCCAGCGGGACCATAGCCAACCCATATAAAGGCAATAACTCAGTTGCATCGGAGTATCGATTGCCGTATAGCGCCGACAGTAGGGGCTTTCCTGCAATCATAAAAATAGCAACGACGAATAAAGATAAAATCACAGTGACAGCGATGCCCTGAAATAACATTTTTTTGCTATTAATAGCTTTGGCATGATTTTCGGCAACCATCGGGAACATGGCAAGTACCAAGCCCCCAGGAAGATATAGAACCCCTTTACCTAATACAGATATCGCCGCATATTGACCCGCAATATCGCCAGGGAAATACCAATTTACTAAAACGGTATCCAACTGAGTCAACGCTGCAATAGCAATTCCTGATAGGTAAACAGCCATGAAAGATCGGAAATTAATCCTGGGCAGAACATCTTTTGTCAAATTCTGTCGATCAGAGAGATTTCTTACAAGAATCCAAAAACCAAAAAATACTGTAATGATCATGCTAATAAGCATTCCAGCAATTGCGCCAACAACCCCAAATCCAAAATATATCAACCCAATACTTAGGATGATTTTCAAAATAATTGATCCAATAGAAAAATTTCCCATTGAATAGAATTTTTGCAGCCCTTGAAAAACTGCATAGTTAACACTATAGAACATCGCCATAACAACATAAATGAAAATCAGCCATATCAAAGCAGCAGATTGGGAATGCAACATCTCTTTTAGATATGGCATAAAAAGGGCAGTAACCCCTAAAAGGCCAATACTACCGAGGACAATATAGATATGAATTCGCCAGAAATAAGCGCTTGGCAGACCATCGGTATATTCAGCCTTAAAAGCTGAAACCCTCCGTGTAATTAACATTCCTAGCGCCCCAAACAAAGAGCTTGAAAAAACAGCCAAACCGACAGCCGCAGTAAAGAGTGCGAATTCAGTAGGGGTTAGTAGCCTGCCAAGAAGAATTTGATAGCAGTAGCCCAATCCCGCAGATAAAACACCAGAGGCAGTTAAAAGTGCTCCAGAACTAATGAGGCGATTATTAGATAGGAATTTCAGACTATTCTTTCGCTGCAAAGTCTAATAGGTAGCAAACGGAATTAGAGACTTTCAAAATTGATCTTTTCTCTTATGAGATACAGGGGTCTATTAATGACCTCTGTATGAATGGTGCCGATATAAAGAGCTACCAAACCGACAGCCATCAACACAATACCAATTAGGAATGTATTTACAACAACTACGATCGCTAAAGGCGTATAAAGTGTCTTGCTAGTCAAAAGATTATTCCCCACCATCCAAAGGAGGAGCAAACCACTACCACTAGTAATAAGTACTCCAAGATAACCAGTCAAACGAAGAGGCCATAAGGAAAAAGAGGTAATACTGTTTATGGCGAGGGACCATAATTTTACGTATGAATATCCAGCTTCGCCATGCTCTCGAGCGTCAGCCTTAAACTCAAGCATGACTCTGCGAAATCCCATCCAATCCATGATGCCCCGAAATAAGCGTTCGCGCTCAGTCGCTCTTTCAAACGCAAGGACAACCTTCTGGTCATAAAGTCGAAAGTCTGTAGCCTTAGGGATCATTTCAAAACTAGAAACCTTATTGATCAGCCAATAAAAAATAGAGGAACCCCAGCGACGAAGTAGTGGCTCACGGTCAGTGCTTGTACGGACGGTCACTACCACCTCAGCGCCCTCCTCCCAAGCATAGACAAGCCTGGGAATCAACTCAGGGGGATGCTGCAAATCTGCATCAATACAAATCACGGCATCACAACTGGTAGCCTCATGAACTCCAGCAGTTAAAGCAATTTCTTTACCAAAATTTCTCGACAGGTCTAACACTTTTATCTTAGGATCTTTTACAGCCAAGGCAACCAATACTTCATATGAGTTATCTGGACTACCATCATTAATAAAAATATATTCCCAGCTGTATTTTGTAAATCTAGAAGTCACCAATTCAAGACGCTGATATAACGATTGAAGCGACTTCGCCTCTCGATAGACCGGGATAACAATCGCAATCTTTTTAGCCACGCTTATTTCCCTGTAAAAATTCTTGATAAGCGATGGCTAGCCCCTGCTCCAAACTCACCTTCGGCTTCCACCCCATACGATTAAGTCTGGATGAATCCATCAGCTTTTTTGGCGTGCCATCAGGTTTTGAAGGGTCGAATGCAATATGCCCTTGATACCCTATTGCCTTAGCAACAGTCTTGGCAAGGTCAGCAATAGTGATATCGCTACCATAACCAACATTAATATGGTTTTGCATAGGCACGACCTGCTCATCGTAACTTGCCTTCTCCAATTTCATTACAAAAGTACAGGCAGCGGCCATATCATCAACATATAAAAACTCACGCATGGGAGTTCCAGTGCCCCAAATAAGCACTTCAGGAGCGTTGGCAACCTTAGCTTCATGAAATCGCCGTATTAGCGCAGGGATGACATGACTATTTTCAGGGTGGTAATTATCGCCAGGACCATATAAATTAGTAGGCATAACTGATCGGTAATCTACCCCGTGAGATTGCCCATATTGGCGGTTATAACTCTCGCACATTTTGATGCCCGCAATCTTCGCAACTGCATATGGCTCATTCGTCGCCTCTAACTTACCCGTCAGCAATGCATCTTCTGACATAGGTTGGGGCACCATCTTTGGATAAATACAACTAGACCCCAAAAAGAGGAGCTTTTTAACTCCCGACAAAAATGCTTGATGGATGACATTGTTTTGCACCATCAAGTTGTCATAGATAAACTCAGCTGGAAAAGTATTATTCGCATAAATTCCACCCACTCTCGCTGCAGCCAAATAGACTTGATCAGGCTTTTCTTGCTCAAAAAACACTTTTACCGATGCCTGATCGGTTAAGTCCATTTCAGCATGCGTTCGAGTAACAATATTCTGGTAACCGAGAGCCTGGAGATTGCGCACAATGGCTGAACCCACCATACCACGATGGCCAGCTACATAAATCTTTTGACTTAAATCTGAAGGCATATGCAATATATCTGCTAAGGACCTGTTAATTAATTTTCTTTACCAACCGCTACTGAATAACCATGCTTGCTTAGGAGGGCGTGTTGCTTTGCTTTCTCAAGATCATTAGCCACCATCTCAACGATCATTTGATCAAGGGTAATTTCTGGAACCCAGCCTAGTTTTTCTTTGGCTTTAGTAGGATCTCCCAAGAGCGTTTCTACCTCAGTGGGACGATAGTAGCGTGGATCAATCTGCACAATCACATCCCCAATTTTGAGGGCCGGAGCTTTGTCACCCTCAATGCTTGCCACAAGCGCTTTTTCTTTCTCGGCACTACCTTCAAACTTGAGGGTAATACCAAGCTGCTTGGCGCTACGAATAATAAATTCACGTACAGTGAACTGCACACCCGTTGCAATGACAAAGTCTTCAGGCTGGTCTTGTTGCAACATCAACCACTGCATACGCACATAATCTTTAGCATGGCCCCAATCACGCAAAGCATCAATGTTGCCCATAAACAAACACTTCTCAAGCCCCTGGGCAATATTGGCCAATCCACGGGTAACCTTACGGGTTACAAAAGTTTCACCGCGTCGCTTAGACTCATGATTAAACAAAATACCATTGCAAGCGTAAATACCATAAGCTTCACGATAATTAACTGTAATCCAATACGCATACATCTTCGCTACCGCGTAAGGACTTCTCGGATAAAACGGGGTAGTTTCTTTCTGAGGTATTTCCTGTACAAGACCATACAGCTCAGAAGTTGACGCTTGATAAAAACGGGTTTTCTTTTCTAAACCCAAAATGCGAATGGCCTCCAACATGCGAAGTGGCCCAATAGCATCAACGTCAGCCGTGTACTCTGGAGACTCAAAAGATACAGCCACATGAGACTGCGCGCCTAAGTTATAGATCTCATCGGGCTGGCATTCCTGAATAATGCGTACTAAATTGCTGGTATCGGTTAGATCACCATAATGGAGTACCAGGTCAGGGTGATTGATATGTGGATCTTGGTAAATATGATCAATACGCTCGGTATTAAACGAGGAGGCGCGTCGCTTAATACCATGAACGATATACCCTTTTTCCAATAAAAATTCGGCAAGATATGAACCATCTTGACCGGTAATGCCAGTAATCAGGGCGACTTTTTGTTTTGTATTTTTCATAGTATTCATGATGCTTAATTAACTTAATTGATACATTTTTTCAACCACTTTAGCGCCACAGGTTGTAGCCTTCCATCCAAGCTCTCTCAAAGCACTACTTGGATCGGCATTTCCAATTGCTAAATCTGTAGGTCTAAATAAGCTAGGATCTTGCACTACATGATCCCTCCAGTTGAGCTTTACTTGCTCAAAAGCAGTTTTAACAAAATCTTCTAAGGTCATCGTGGTGCCTGTCGCAATCACAAAATCTTGGGGCGCTTCTTGTTGCAGCATGAGCCACATAGCCTCTACATATTCCGGGGCCCAACCCCAATCCCGAGCAATATCTAAACGTCCAAGCTCAAGTTTTTCATCGCTGCCTTGGGCAATGCGCTTTACTGCTCGGATAATTTTCTGCGTCACAAAGCGCTCTGGACGCAACGGAGACTCATGATTAAATAAAATCCCTGTGCAGGCAAAAAGACCGTAAGCATCACGGTAATTATTTACGAGCCAGTACGCTGATGCTTTAGCCACCGCATAGGGGCTCATTGGATAAAAAGGAGTTTTTTCATCGGCTGGCTCTCCCTTGGTATCACCAAAGCACTCGCCAGATCCTGCATGATAGATCTTGATGCGCTTATCCATCATCCGGCAACCCTCTAAAATATTGAGGGTTCCCAAAGCGATACTCTGAATTGTTTCTGCAGGCTGCTCAAAAGACAAGCCAACGGAGGATTGTCCAGCTAAATAATAAATTTCATCAGGACTACTTTTTCTTAAAGCCACCAAGACACTACGAAAATCCTCTGGGACCATCGAAATGCAAGTAACGCGATCTTTAATCCCTAATTTTTGAAGATTAGAAAATGAAGATCCTTGGGCGTCACGTGAGGTACCAAAAACTGTATAACCTTTAGCCAATAAAAATTGGGCTAAATAAGAGCCATCCTGACCACTGACTCCACAAATAAGTGCGGTACGCTTCTGGATATTTTTTTGAGAAGAACTCATAAAGTACGCCCATAGTTATCTTCGAAACGCACAATATCGTCTTCACCCAAATAACTTCCTGATTGGACCTCAATAATCTCCAAGGCAGTGCCACCAGGATTAGCCAAGCGATGCTTTTGGCCTTGCGGTATGAAAGTACTTTGATTTTCAGTTAGCGTGATCACTTGATCACCATTGGTAATCTCAGCAGTACCCTTCACCACAATCCAGTGTTCGGCACGGTGGTCATGCATTTGTAATGAGAGGCTGGCACCTGGTTTGACCTGGATACGCTTGACTTTAAAGCGCTCACCTTCATCCACACTATCGTACCAACCCCATGGACGAGAAACTTTGCGATGCAAGCTTTTCTCCTCGCGCTTTTCTTGCTCAAGCTGAGTAACGATATTTTTAACATCTTGGCTATTTTTTCGATCAGCCACCAACACAGCATCCGCTGTTTCGATAATGATGAGATTTTCTACACCTACTGCAGCGACTAATCGGCTGCTGGCATGCACTAGTGAGTTTTTAGAATTCGCAATCAAGGTATCGCCGCTAGTGACATTTCCCTGGGCATCTTGCTTGCCTACTTGCCAAACAGCATCCCATGCGCCCAAATCATTCCAGCCGGCATCAAGCTCAACCATCTTGATTGCAAATTGCGAGCCTGGACATTTCTCAATGACCGCATAGTCAATAGACTCACTGGGTATAGCGCTAAATAAATCTTTTGCTGGGCGCTCAAATACCGCATCACCAGAAGCATCTGTTGTTTTTGCCTGCCATGCCGCTTGGGTTGCCGACAAAATATCTGGGCGATATTCCTTAAGTGCGGAGAGCCAGACGCTAGCCTTGAGAACAAACATACCGCCATTCCAAAAGTAACCCCCCTCTATCAGATACTGCTTAGCAGTGGGTTCATTTGGCTTTTCAACAAACCGCTCAACCGTATAGGGAGCACCTGCAGCACCGTCATTAACCTTGATATAACCATAACCGGTTTCTGGCGCAGTAGGCGTAATCCCTAAAATGGCAATTGCACCCTCTTTCGCCATGTCAATGCTGCTAGCCAAGGCCTTGGTAAATACAGCTGGATTAGTTACTGTTTGATCTGCGGGTGTGACCACCAAAATAGGATCGTCACCTTGTTCTATAGCTGACAAAGCAGCCAGCGTTAATGCTGGCGCAGTATTCCTGCCGATAGGCTCAAGCAGTAAAGTGGCGGAAACATCTTTCATTTCGCGCAATTGATCAAGCGCTAAAAAACGATGTTCTTCATTGGTGACGATAAGTGCTTTACCCAAAGAAACATTCTGGCCAGCCACCGAATGGATACGCGCCACCGCCTGCTGAAAGAGACTTTGATTTGAACCATCGCCAGAAAGCACTAAAAACTGCTTTGGAAAGCCAGACCGGGATAAAGGCCATAAGCGAGTTCCAGAGCCACCACACAAAATGACGGGAATCACTGAAGTTACTGAGTTGGCTTTTGCCATAGGGTCTGCAAAACCTTTATGCTTTTTGTAAAGATGCCCCAATTTTATAGGGGTTTGGTGATAGACCCTAATTTATCGAAATACGCAAAATCCTACAAATTTATTAAAATGTTGGAAGCGCAAGATAGCGCACACTTTGATTGGGGTGAATCACCCTTATTTTTTGTCAATAACAGCTATTTGGAGTCCACAATGTCTACAGGCAATATTCCCAAAATCAATCTCCGCAACTCGCTCACTGAATGCGGGCAATCCATTCGTAAAGAAAACGCAGGTAAATATCAAAATTACGCCATCATGGACTGCAAGGCCTCGATTGCAGCAGGCAAAATCAAATAAGGTTGTGAGGGGGATCAATCCCCCTCAGGCTTATACCCATATCTCTTTTTAGGCACTAAGAGGGTCGATTAGGGTACTTTTTACCCGTTAAATTGCTATAAATCGCCCCAACCATTACCAGCAAAATAGAGTCCACCATTACTGGGAAAAACGCATAGCGGTAATGCAACATCCCACCCAATACCGCGATGAGCGCTACTGCGGCAGCAGGTGGATGCAAGCAACGCAAGATAAACATCCCCAAAATAGATAGGCTGGCTGCTAAGGGCAAAGCAATCAATGGCTCACCCACCAAATGCACAACAGAAATCCCCACCAAAGCAGATAGCGTATTACCGGCGATCACTGCCCAAGGTTGAGCCATTGGACTTTGGGGAAGAGCAAATACTAGTAAGGCACTAGCACCTAAAGAGGCCATGAGCCATTCATCTAAGCCACTGAGATCTCGTAAATACTTAGCAACTAAAAGAACAAGGCCCAAGCCAATCAATGCCCCAAACACTGAACGAATACGCTCTACCCAAGATACTGGCGGCTGATCACCCCCCAAATAGAAGGAATAGCGTTTGAGGTAATACCGCAGGGTATGTTTCATGAGGTAATGCAATGTTTCAAGATGAATATGGGCTTATATTAAAGCGAGTGACAAAAAAGGCTGCCGGAGCAGCCTTTTTAAGATTGAAGCTAAGTAACTTAAGCTTTTTTAGCGTAAGCAGAGCACCAGCCTGGGCCAGCAACTTGCTTAGCACCAAACAAAGAGCAACCACCAGCAGCTGAACCAGGTTTACCTTGGTACAAAGCGCAGTTATCGCACTTTTGACCAGCGGCATATTTTGGATATTTGGCTTTATCTACTTTAGAAGCATCAGCCTTGTAACCCAAAGCAGCAGCTTGTGGATCAGTTTCAGAAACCATTGCTTGCGCTTGAACTTTACCGTTCAACGCTAGGGTGCAAGCACCAGCAGCAGACAAAATCATAAATTGGCGACGACCGTTTTTCATATGAACTCCAGATGGTAGGGGTAGAACAAAATTGATATCTGAGTGGATCATAGAACAGATCACATTACTCGAGTATTGATCTTTTAAGTAACTGATTTATATAGATATTTACTTGAGAATTGTTCTCAAAGAATAAATCAATCTTTAAGGTTGTGGTTTTTGACTAGGATTAGCGCCAACCCTTGAGCTTCATGCAATTGATACGTTGGCGCACATGAACTCCTGAGCCAGTTTCAGGATAGGCCTGAGCACACTCAATCGCATCCCGCTCAAAAGTAGCTTTGTTATTTTTAGCAGGGTCAATATTGTTGTCTGGGTAGGTAGAGCATGCTGTAAAAACGCCCAACATTAAAGCGCTATTGACGAGAAACATCATCCGCCCTCTGAGTGTGATACGCAAGATCGCCACCCAGGTTCTAGCGCTTATCTAATAGCGATAAAAACTCTCTACGTAAATTAGAGTCTTTTAAGAAAGCGCCACGCATAACGCTATTGACCATTTTTGAATCCCGATCTTTGACTCCCCGCCACTGCATACAAAAGTGATCCGCATCCATCACAATGGCCACACCAATTGGCTTAATTTTTTTCTCCAGCATGTCAGCCAACTCAACTACCGCCTCTTCCTGAATTTGGGGGCGACACATGACCCACTCCGTTAAGCGCGAATACTTTGATAGGCCAATTAATGCCGATTCTTTGCTAGGAAGGACACCAATCCAAATACGACCCATGATGGGGCATAAATGATGTGAGCAAGCACTACGAACGGTAATCGGCCCAATGATCATGAGTTCATTAAGGCGACTGACATTCGGAAATTTAGTGAGGGTGGGTTGCTCAACATAGCGGCCGTTAAATACTTCTTTCACAAACATCTTGGCAACGCGTTGGCTGGTATTTTTAGTGTTGTGATCACTCTGCGTATCGATTACTAAACTTTCCAACACGGCTTGCATTTTTTCTGCCACCTCATCTACCAAGCCCTCTAATTCACCAGGCTCAATAAAAGCAGAAATATTGTCATTGGCATGAAAGCGTGCCTTCTGAGCCTCAATGCGTCGACGAATGACTACTGACAAAGGGGTGCCCGCGTCATCTTTGTTCACGCTCGTCTTTTTAACTGCTGGTTTATTGCTTACTGCCTTAGCGAGCTCCTGTGCGCCTTTTGTCATTGCAGTCTTCTTTACTGCAGTTTTTTTGGTTAGTGTCTTTTGAGTTGCCATGAATCATTGTCTCGTTTTTTAATAAATCGTTTTATTGCTATTGTTAATAAATATAGAAGCTTCTGAAAATGCTTAATCTAGATTTGAAAAAAGATAGTTACTACGCACGCTAAGCCGGCCAACCAAACAATTGATCTCGTCGTTGGCCAATCAGCTACATAGCAAACCAAGTAGGCGATTCTCATCAAAACAAATCCCATTGCCAAAAGATCAACTCTTTCTTGTGGGGCATTTGCTATGGATGCAATGATCACAGCAGCAAAGAAAAAGGGTAGCGATTCAAATAGATTGGCTTGCGCGGCATTGGCACGCGCCCGAAAGCCCGTCTGCCCGGCTAACCATTGGCGTGGCATCCCGTTGTCATAACCCTTAAAACCTTTTTTAGCGATGCCAGTGGCAATGTAGGGAAATAGTCCCATAAAAAGCACACACCAATAAGCAATGGTCATGATTGCCCTTTTTTCTTAGAGCCAATACGACTCTCTGTACCGTTCATCAAATTACGAATATTGCTGCGATGACGCCAGATCAATAAACAGCAGACCACCAGCAGGGCAATTCCCATGGGCTGAAAACCAAACAAAAATACAAAATAGATTGGTCCAAATATAGCAGCGGCTAATGCAGCCAAAGAAGAGTAGCGCATAAATGTCGCCACAATAATCCATGTACTTAAGGTGGCCAATCCTAATATCCAATTAATTCCAAACAAAATGCCACAAGCTGTTGCTACACCTTTACCACCCTTAAACTCATGAAATACCGGAAAAAGATGGCCTAAGAAAACTGCTAGCACTACACCGCACAATAACCAAGAATTGAGTGTGGATGTTAAGGATTCATCGCCAAGCAAAACACGAGCCAGCATAACTGCGAAATACCCTTTAAGCGCATCACCAATCAAAGTCAAGACCGCTGCTAGCTTGTTACCCGTCCTCAGAACATTGGTTGCACCTGGATTGCCTGAACCATAAGAATGGGGGTCAGGTAAGCGCATGCACTTACTCACCACCACTGCAAAGGAAATCGAGCCAATCAAGTAGGCAAACGGGATTAGCAACAGATCTAAAGTGAAATTCATACTGATATCTTAAACACATATAGGCGAGAATATTTTTTGCGTGCCCAAAGGCGCTTTAGACCCACTGGAATGAATCTATTCAGGCGCCCCTAGGATGGTGTTGCTGATGAATCGACTTGAGCCTCTCCCTAGCCACATGGGTATAGATTTGGGTAGTAGAAATGTCGGCATGACCCAAAAGTAATTGAACCACTCTCAAATCAGCGCCGTGATTGAGTAAATGAGTAGCAAAAGCATGGCGTAGTGTGTGTGGAGATAAGGCAACAGGGATATTGGCAAGTGTGGCGTAACGCTTAATCAGTGCCCAAAATGCCTGTCGTGTCAATCCAGTGCCTGTATGGCGCCCCACAAACAATGCCTCTGAAGTCTTGCCTTCAAGCAAGGGGGTTCTAGCATCAGCCAAATAGCGACGTAACCACTGCCCCGCCTCCCCACCAAAGGGCACCAAGCGCTCTTTACCACCTTTGCCGTTCACAACCCTGATAACACCCTCATTCAAACCTAAGGCAACTGTCTTCAAAGAAACGATTTCGGAGACACGTAAACCACTGGCGTACATTAATTCAAGCATCGTGCGATCACGCAAGCCAAGCGCAGTGTCAACGTCTGGTGCATTGAGGAGAGCTGCTACTTGGTCCTCGCTTAAGGTCTTCGGAAAACGCAATGCTTGCTTAGCCGCACGTAAACCAATACAAGGGTCACTGTTGACTAAATTCATGCGCAAGGCATGGCGATAAAAACGCTTAAATACAGTGAGCCTACGATTGGCTGTAGTGGCTTTATCAGCACGACGATACGCAATGTAAGCAGTGAGATCTTTTTCAGTGACGCCGTAAAGATCTGTGCCAGAGTCCTTATATAGCCATTGCGCTAACAGCAACAAATCTCGCCGATAAGCAGACAAGCTGTTTTGGGCTAACCCATCTTCCAACCAACAGGCATCACAAAAACGTTCGATCGCCTCTTGGCTTGTTGATGGGATAGAAGTGCTAGCTCTAGAGCTAGCAAGCTTAGTCACGGAAGTTATTAAAGCCTAATGGTGCCTCCGTTACCTCTTTCTTGAGCAATGCCATAGTGTCCTGAAGATCATCACGCTTAGCACCTGTGACGCGTACTGCATCCCCCTGAATACTGGCTTGTACTTTCAGCTTGCTGTCTTTAATGATGCGCACAACTTTTTTAGATAAATCAGAGGTAATCCCTTTTTGAATCTTCATGGTTTGCTTGCGCTTATCGCCGCCGATAGTCTCAGTTTTATCGTCTTTGAGATATCGAACATCGACGTTGCGCTTAGCCATTTTGCTAATCAGAACATCACGCACTTGACCTAATTTGAAATCATCATCCCCAAATAAAATGAGAGACTCGTCCTTTTGCTCAACACGACTATCTGAACCCTTGAAATCAAATCGATTCGTGATTTCTTTATTCGATTGCTCGATAGCGTTCTTCAACTCAATCATGTCGGGTTCACACACTACGTCAAATGAGGGCATCTCAAACTCCTTAAATAATCTCAATGATGAAATTGGTAATTGCCTACTGGCGATATTACTTCTCGACTTTTTCAATAAATTTCCGCGAGAAAGTCGAACACGAATAAGATTGTGGCATGAACTCCGCAAAAAATGCGCCCAACCCTGCAAAATTGACCCCTAATATGGGGCTCAAGCATCGCAATACCTTTGGCCTGGACGCCGTTGCAGAGCTTGCTTATGAAATTACTTCAGCAGAGCAGTTACCAGACCTACTTAAGGGCCTGGCAGATCAAAATCAAGCATGGCGTCCTCTTGGTGGTGGTAGCAATGTCATCCTGCCAAATCAATTGCCTGGTGCAACGCTGCTCATCAATATCCCAGGTCAAGAAATTGCTCAATCTGATGAACAAAATACTTGGGTATCCGTTGGCGCCGGTGTGAATTGGCATGAGTTTGTCGCTTGGACGCTAGAACAAAATCTACCAGGATTGGAAAATCTAGCATTAATACCGGGAACTGTTGGAGCAGCACCCATTCAAAACATTGGTGCCTATGGCGTTGAAATCGGCCAGTATATTGATCACATCGAAGCGTTTGATGCTGTAAGCCATGACTTTGTCACCCTCTCGCAAGCAGCATGTCAGTTTGCTTATCGCGATAGCTACTTCAAGCGCCATCCCAAAAGATACATAGTGACAAAGGTTGTTTTCAAAATCCCGAAGCCCTGGAAACCCCGATTGCAATACGCTGACCTAGCAAATCAATTTAATGATCCTGATCAGCCGCCAAGTGCGAAAGATATTTTTACTGCTGTATGCCAGATACGCTCTCAGAAATTACCAGACCCCAAGGTGATTGGTAATGCGGGAAGTTTTTTTCAAAACCCCATTGTTTCCAATGAGCAATACGAGACATTGTTCAAACAATTTCCACGCCTAGTCTCTTACCCTGATGCCCCTGGGATGCGCAAGCTTGCAGCTGGCTGGTTGATCGATCAATGTGGGTTCAAAGGACAGCGCATGGGCTCTGTTGGTGTTTATGAAAAGCAAGCGCTTGTACTCGTCAATCATGGCGGCGCCAACTCTGAAGACATTCTCAATCTTGCAAAAATAATTCAAGAGAAAGTTCAGAAAAATTTTCAAGTTCAACTCGATATCGAACCTAATATTTTCTAGCTCTACTACCGTATTTTTGCAAATTGCACTTCCACTTCACCCGCCGCCAAGCGGACTTCAAATCCATCTTGGGTATTGAGCTCCTTGGGATTACGTATTGCATGCATAGCATTCTCAGCTTTACTCAAGATCACTGCATAACCACGTTCTAGCGTTCTCTGAGGATTGAGCATTTCTAATTGTGATTGATAGTGGGATTGATCTCGTTTCCAGTTATCTAAGCTTACCAACCAAGCTTGATTAAGACGTTGCTGCCACCCAGTGATCTGTTCACGCATACGATCAGGGTTAGGCAAGGCATGATGAAGACGCAAAGCCAATTGATCTAAAGTTTGTGCTTCACGCTCTACCCGTTGACTGACTCTTTGCATTAATGCTTGCATGATGGCATCTAGCTCTTGCAGCATTTGATCACGTCTTGGTGCTGCTAGCTCAGCAGCTCCTGTTGGTGTCGGCGCCCTTAAGTCGGCTACAAAGTCAGCAATCGTGACATCGGTTTCGTGCCCAACACCACTCACAATCGGAATAGGTGAAGCTGCAATCGCATATGCCAATTTCTCATCATTAAACGCCCAGAGATCTTCAATACTGCCACCACCGCGGACCAACAAAATCACGTCAACTGCATTTTCTTGTTCAGCATTTTTGAGTGCGGCAATGATTCCAGCAGGCGCATCTGGGCCTTGCACCAAGGTTGGGTAAATCACAATCGATATATGTGGCGCCCTTCTGGCTAAAGTGCTTAAGACATCCTTTAGGGCAGCTGCCTGTAGAGAAGTAATAATGCCAATCGCTCTTGGGTGACTAGGAATTGGCCGTTTGTTCTCAGCATCAAACAAACCTCCTTTAGCGAGCTTGGCTTTGAGCTTAAGGAAGGCTTCATACAGGCCGCCCATTCCAGCGCGACGCATACTTTGCACAGTGAGCTGAATGTCTCCACGGGGAACATAGAAGCCCACATTGGCGGCCACCTCAACCAAATCACCTGATTGGGGCATAAAGCCCACTTGACCATTGCGACCACGAAACATCACACAGCGGATCTGCCCCTCTTCATCTTTCAAAGAAAAGTACCAGTGCCCGCTGTCATATGCCTTGAAATTCGAAATCTCCCCGCTAACCCATACAGCATCAAAGCGCTCTTCTAAAGAGCCTGCAATGGCGCGGTTGAGATCGCCAACACTAAGGATTTCTCTTGATATTTCCGACATTTTTTCTCTTTTTCTACGCAGTAATGAGGCTTGGCGAGCAATACATATCCACAGAAACCTGTTTCACCTGGGGATAATAGTTAAAAGTAAGTAATTACTGACCCAAAACGTCTCATAAATCCAACATTTACATTATAAGTTATTGATTTATATAAATAATTTTTGCCTCAATTTTGAGAGTTGCAACCCCCTACAAGCCTTCAACGACGATCAATCAAGGACTTACAGACTATTTTCTCCAAAGTTTTGCACAGAGTTATCCACAGGATCGCTTTGTTAAAACCCATTTTTAATTCAGCTAAAGTACTGAGCATATGTACACAATCTTACTGTCTGCAGGCTGGCCCATTTGGCCTCTTCTTATTATCTCGATTATCGGGCTAGCAATCATCCTAGAGCGGGCATGGTATTTACGCCAAATTCATATCTTTCCCAAGGGCAGCCTGGAATCCCTATTTGGATTGGCCAATGCTATTTCTGAGCAAAAAAAGGTTTCTGAGAGTGAAATTACCGCAGTTAGCCAACTCTCCCCTGTGGGATCACTCTTTGCCTGCGTATTGCGCGAGAAAGTCAACGCTAGTTCATCAGACTCCGCTTTGGAGGAGCTTCAAGCCCTTGCTCAAAACACTTGGCTCAAGTTAGATCGTTATTTGGGTGCTCTGGCGACAATCGCAACGGTTGCCCCCTTATTAGGACTCTTTGGCACTGTGGTCGGCATGATTGAAATTTTTGGCAGTCAAGGGGCCGTTCAGGGTGTTGCGGGTAGCCCCCAGCAGCTCGCTCACGGTATTTCAGTGGCCTTGTACAACACGGCATTTGGCTTATTAATTGCCATCCCCGCATTAGCCGCTTGGCGTGGTTTACGCGCAATGGCCAATCAACGTCAACAAGAATGTGAAGAGTTCACCCGCCAGATATTTAAAAAACTCTACCCAAATTCATCTCAAGGTGCGGGCAGCCAATGAGCTGGCTTAGCAATTCACCCCCCTATCGCGGAAGATTTTCTCTTGGTGTGAAATCCTCCCCAGTAGAGCCTGAGATCAATCTCATTCCTTTTATTGATGTACTGTTGGTCGTATTGATTTTCTTGATGATCTCAACGACTTTTACGCGTTTTCAGGAGCTCGCTATCACGCTACCTACTGCTAGTGGAGCAGCGAATCAAGTAGAGATAAAACAAATTCATATTGCAGTGAGTCGCGATGGGCGTTTTGCCATCAATGGCAAAGTAACGGATCGCAAGCAACTGAGCAATCAATTGAACTCCATTCACACCAATAAAGAGAATGATATCCAAGTGAGCATTGATGCTGATGCAAGAGCACCACACCAAGCGGTGATGAGCGCCTTAGAAGCGGCTCGTGATGCTAATTTATCGAATATTGTTTTTAGCAGTCAGAGTAAGAAATAACTACCCTGTCATTTGGCATGTCCTCTAAAAAACAATCCTCACAATTCTTAAAATTTAATACTGCTCCCCAGTTTTGGGAAAGGCGTGGGCTTACTAGCCTAGTACTTTGGCCCCTGTCATGGCTTTATGGTCTGATCAACCGCGCGCTTGATTTACTCAATGAAATAGGAGTCAGGAGTCGCAAACCCCAAGCAGTACCGATCATTATTGTGGGCAATATTCGCGTTGGCGGAACCGGTAAAACACCCATTGTGATTGCCTTAGCAGAGCGTTTGGCTCGCCTGGGTTGGAAGCCTGGAATTATCAGTAGAGGTTATGGCGCCTCTACTTCCACAACTCCAATCGAAGTACACAGCGACTCGAATCCCCTCAAGGTTGGAGATGAGCCTGTTCTGATTGCCAAGCGCACGCAAGATCAATTTCCAATTTGGGTTCACCCCCAACGCATGAAAAGCATTCGCTCTCTTTTAAAGAAATCCCCCGACGTCAACGTCATCATCAGTGATGATGGCCTTCAACATCGAGCCTTAGCTCGTTGGCCTGCTAGAGAGGGAGGTCGCGATATTGAATTGGTAGTGCGAGATCAACGTGGAGAAGGTAATAGGTTCTTGTTACCCGCAGGCCCTTTACGTGAAACTGCCTCACGCGATCGCGATGCGACCCTAATGACTGGAACAGAAACGCCGTCTACTCATGCGGATCAGTATTTTTTAGGTAGACGCGCATTTCACTTGCAAAGCGCACTAGGGACACCCTACCAACTCATAAACCCCAGCAACACGCAGCCCCTAGACGCGCTTGCTGCAAGCTATTCAGCTGAAAAAGTGACTGCCATAGCAGCCATTGGCAATCCACAGCGCTTTTTTAATGATTTACAGAAACATGGTGTCAGAGGCGAATTCATTGGCTTACCGGATCACAGCGCCTTTACCAAAGAGTTTTTAGAGTCTATCGATGCTCAATGCATTCTCATTACTGAAAAGGATGCCGTAAAATGTTCTTCAGTAAATGATGCGCGCATTTGGGTAGTGCCAATGACTTTAGAACTTCCAAATGCTTTAGCGGATTGGCTAGAGTCAATCCTACAAAGACCCGACCCTAATCAATATACTTTATAAAATTATTCAAAGCCAATATGGACAAGCGATTACTCGAGATTTTGGTTTGCCCTTTATGCAAAAGTCCTTTGCATCTAGATAACGAAAAGCATGAGCTAATTTGTAAAGCAGATCGTTTAGCTTATCCCATCCGCAATGATATTCCTGTCATGTTGGTAGATGAGGCGCGCAGCTTAAGCGCTGATGAATGTCAATAATTTATCCCCATCTATGAGCGCCAAGCCTCCAGAGTTTTTAGTTGTTATTCCAGCAAGACTAGGTTCAACTCGCCTGCCTCGTAAACCACTCGCTGATATTGGCGGTAAACCGATGGTGATTCGAGTGGCCGAGCGTGCCCAAGAATCATTGGCACAAAGCGTTGTGGTTGCCACTGACTCACAAGAGATTCAAGCAGTATGTGATGAATATCGTATTGAATGTCTCTTAACTAGCTCAGATCACCCAACGGGAACTGATCGCATTGCAGAAGTAGCGCAATTACTGAAATTACCTGCCAATACTTTGGTGGTGAACGTTCAAGGTGATGAACCCCTCATTCCCCCTGAACTCATTAATCAGGTTGCACAAACTTTAGCTAACAATACTGCTTGTGCCATCTCTACCGTAGCCGTTCCAATCATCGACCCCTCTGAAATCAATAACCCCAACGTGGTGAAAGTGGTTTTGAATAGAGCCGGTGAAGCTTTGTATTTTTCAAGGGCTGCCATTCCGTTTGTACGTGATCCAGACGCAGCCCAGCAAGTGATGCACTTACGTCATCTTGGCATTTATGCCTATAGGGCTGATTTTCTGCAGGCCTACAGCCGTCTTGAGCCAGCTCCGCCGGAGCAAGCTGAGGCCTTAGAGCAACTGCGCGCCCTGTGGAATGGCTTCCGAATTGCTGTTCATACTGCTTTAGAAGCCCCACCGGCTGGGGTTGACACACCTGAAGACCTAGAGCGGGTCCGCCGCATCTTGGGCAACTAGACCAAAATCTGGTTATCTCAGGGTTCTCGGGGATAATCCTAGGAATTAGTTACAAAGGATCCCGAAAAAATACGGGACAATGAGGGTCTTCTAAGGGGAAAACAATGCGGTTGATTCTGCTCGGTGCACCAGGTGCTGGAAAAGGCACACAAGCTCAGTTTATTTGCGAAAAATTTGCAATTCCACAAATCTCTACTGGAGATATGTTGCGCGCTGCCGTCAAAGCGGGCACTGAATTGGGTGTTGCCGCCAAAAAAATTATGGATGCGGGTGGCCTCGTTTCTGATGACATCATCATCGGCCTAGTCAAAGATCGTCTAACCCAGCCTGATTGCAGCAAAGGGTATTTGTTTGATGGCTTTCCTAGAACCATTCCACAGGCACAAGCAATGAAAGATGCTGGTGTACCGATCGACTACGTTCTCGAAATTGATGTGCCATTTGATGCCATTATTGATCGCATGAGTGGGCGCCGTGTACATCCTGCCTCAGGTCGCACTTATCACATCAAATTTAATCCGCCCAAGGTGGCAGGCAAAGATGATGTCACTGGTGAAGATTTAATTCAGCGCGATGACGATAAAGAAGAAACTGTCCGTAAACGCTTACAGGTTTATAACGATCAGACGCGTCCTTTGGTGGAGTACTACTCTAGCTGGGCCATGCAGGGCAATCCCGCTGACAAAGTAAAGGCGCCTGCCTATCGCAAAGTCAGTGGCACAGGAAGCGTTGAAGACATTACCGCCTCAATCTTTGCAGAGCTCAAGTAATTCATTTTCTGCAATACAAAAAGGACTGCATTGCAGTCCTTTTTTATTTCCTTAATCCATCTCATTCCTTGAGCATTTGAGCTCGCTTATTTCAATTCCTTGAGCGCACTCTCAAACGACTCAATATCAGCAAAGCTTCTATAGACAGAAGCAAAGCGAATATAAGCCACTTTATCTAAACGCTTAAGCTCACGCATCACCAGCTCACCAACACGTTCACTTGGGATTTCTTTTTCGCCAAGACTAAGCAGCTTCTCCTCAATCCGCGCAATCGCCTCATCGACAGAGTCTGATGAGACGGGGCGCTTACGCAAAGCCAGCTTGATTGAACTTGCCAGCTTGTCATGACTGTAGTCAACGCGACTACCATTCTTTTTTACTATTGCCGGAAGGACTAGCTCGACACGTTCATAGGTAGTAAAGCG
Organism: Polynucleobacter sp. es-EL-1; assembly: GCF_018687975.1. Taxonomy (NCBI): domain Bacteria; kingdom Pseudomonadati; phylum Pseudomonadota; class Betaproteobacteria; order Burkholderiales; family Burkholderiaceae; genus Polynucleobacter; species Polynucleobacter sp. es-EL-1. Next base: position 268,055 of record NZ_CP061310.1, on the reverse strand, counting down.
CTTATCGCACTTAGCACAGCGGCGGCGGCGGCGAATCGTATCGCCCTCATCAGATACCCGGGTATCGAGTACCTGGGTATCGTCGTTATGACAAAAGGGACAGCGCAATGAATACTCTCTTAGCCGTAAACCGGGAAACGCTTGGTCAACTCAGCCACTTGCGCACGAACCTTAGCGATATTGTCAGCATCATTTGGATTATCTAAAACATCCGCAATGAAATTACCAACCTGACGTGCTTCAGCCTCTTTAAAGCCGCGGGTTGTCATCGCCGGAGATCCCAAACGAATACCACTCGTCACCATTGGTTTTTCTGGGTCATTCGGAATGCCATTCTTGTTACAAGTAATGTGCGCTTCACCTAGAACACGCTCAGCCTCTTTGCCTGTCATTTTCTTAGCACGCAAATCTACCAACATTACGTGTGAATCTGTACCACCGGAAACAATGCGCAAGCCTCTAGAGATAAGTGTCTCAGCCAATGCCCTGGCATTCGCCACTACTTGCTTTTGATAATCAACAAAGCCAGGCTCTTGTGCCTCTTTGAATGCAGCAGCCTTACCAGCAATCACATGCATCAAAGGGCCGCCTTGCAAGCCAGGGAATACCGCAGAGTTAATGGCTTTCTCATGCTCGGCTTTCATCAAGATGATGCCGCCACGTGGACCACGTAAGCTCTTATGGGTAGTGGAAGTAACAATGTCAGCATGTGGAACTGGGTTTGGATATACGCCAGCAGCAATCAAACCAGCATAGTGAGCCATGTCCACCATAAAAATCGCGCCCACCTCTTTAGCCAATTTACCGATGCGCTCAAAATCAATTTTTCTGGAATAAGCGGATGCACCAGCAATAATCAATTTTGGCTTGTGCTCACGAGCTAAACGCTCCATCTGCTCATAATCAATCTCTTCGTTTTTGTCTAAACCATAAGCAATCGGGTTAAACCACTTACCACTCATATTCAAAGCCATGCCATGAGTTAAGTGACCGCCTTCAGCCAAGCTCATTCCCATAAAAGTATCCCCAGGCTTTAAGAAAGCCAAGAACACTGCTTGGTTGGCAGATGCGCCGCAATGGGGCTGCACATTAGCTGCCTCAGCACCAAAAAGGGCTTTAACGCGATCAATTGCCAATTGCTCAGCCACATCGACAAACTCACAACCGCCGTAATAGCGCTTACCCGGATAGCCTTCAGCGTACTTATTGGTCAACTGAGAGCCCTGGGCCTGCATCACTGCTGGCGATGTGTAATTCTCAGAAGCAATCAGCTCAATATGGTCTTCTTGACGCTTATTTTCATTCTGAATCGCTGCCCACAAGTCTGGGTCGGTTTTAGCTAAGGTGTTTTGGCGGTCAAACATGGTAATAATCCTGATGAAGTTGGATTGCTTAAGTAAAATCTCAACCTACATCATACAAAATCCACCATGACCACCACACAAGACCTCTCATTCCTCTCGCTAGTCCTCAATGCCAGCCTATTAGTCCAGTTAGTAATGTTGTTATTACTGGCGATGTCGGTTGCCTCTTGGACCATCATTTTCAAGAAAACCGCCATTTTGCGAGGCGTTAGGCGCGATACAGAGCGTTTTGAGCGTGATTTTTGGTCAGGCGGTGACCTCGGCACTCTCTTGGAGGCCGCTCAGCGCAATACCCGTAGTGATGCGGTTTTGGAGCATATTTTTGAAGCTGGCATGCAAGAATTCCTAAAAGTGCGTGAAATCGATGCTGCCCGCAGAGCCATGAAAGCAACCTATCAACGGGAAATGGACATGTTGGAGGCAAATTTACCCTTCTTAGCATCAGTGGGGTCGGTCTCCCCCTACATTGGCCTCTTTGGCACCGTTTGGGGAATCATGCATGCCTTCCGGGGTTTGGCTAATGTTCAAAATGCGACCTTGGCTGCGGTAGCCCCAGGTATTGCTGAAGCTCTAGTCGCCACTGCAATCGGCCTGTTTGCTGCGATCCCAGCAGTAGTAGCCTATAACCGCGCCGCAACCGATGTTGACCGCTTAGCTATTCGTTTTGAAACCTTTATTGAAGAGTTCACCAATATCTTGCAACGTCAGACTGCGGGTAAATAAGCATGGCAGGCTCACTCAGACGATCCTCTAAGCGTCGGGCAATGTCCGACATTAATGTGGTGCCCTACATCGATGTGATGCTGGTATTGCTTGTCATTTTTATGGTCACTGCGCCCATGGTCAATCCTGGTGTTGTCAATCTTCCGACCGTTGGTGGCGCAAAGGTGCAATCCTTACCACCCGTGTTTTTAACGATTGATGCCAATGAGAATGTCATCGTTCGTAAAGATGGAGATCCCGTGCAGACCCTCAATAAATTTGAGCTAGGTGCATTTGCCAGATCTCAAGCAGAGAAGTCAGCAGATCAACCCGTTGTGCTTGCTGCTGATAAATCCATTAAATATGAAGTCGTGATGGATGTCATGTCGAAATTAAAAGAAAACGGCGTCAAGCGTGTTGGTCTTGCCGTAAAGAGTCAATAAGTCTCTTTGTCTTTTATTCATGAATAGCGCGCAAATTTTTCATTCTGATTTTTCTAGGGCTCGTCCAACAAAAAGCGAGAGTACCAAGCGCGCCTTTAGTCTCTCTCTGGCTGCACACCTAGGCTTACTTGCTTTTTTAGTCATTGGTATTAGTTGGAATAACTCAACCCCTTCTGGTGTTGAGGTGGAACTCTGGGATGCTAGCCAGCAAGTTCAAACCCCAGTAGTGCCGGAAGTGAAGACTGAGATGAAAGAAGAAGCGGCAGACATTGCTGTTAAGAAAAAACCTGTTGAAAAAGAGCCTCCCAAAAAAGAAGTAAAAGAAACTCCAAAGCCAGTCCCGCCTCCCAAACCAACTCCGCCTAAGGAGAAGGAAAAAGACAAACCTAAAAAAGTGGAAGCACCCAAAGCAGTTAGCCCTGCAGAAGCTAAGGCCAATGCCGCTGCTGAGAAAGTACGTGCTGATCAATTGGCCCGCTTGCGCGCTGCTGCTGGAGCTGAAGGTGGTAGCGGTGGCACGAGTGGTAGCGGCGTGGGAGGCGGTGGCAATGCGCCCCCAGGATGGACTGACAAAGTCATTAAAAAAGTGAAGCCGCTGATTGTATTTAACGCAGAATCGATTAGCGGCAATCCAGCCACTGTCATTAAAGTCAACTTAGCTCCAGATGGCGCTATTTTGAGCACCAGCATTTTGACTTCGAGTGGAAATGCGGGCTGGGACCGTGCTGTTCTATTGGCATTGACGCGCGCAGAAAGCCTGCCAAAAGACGACAATGGCAAAATCCCTCAAAGAGAAGTTAAGCTGACCTTTAAACCCAAGGACTAAAGCATGTTGCAAGTAATAAAAAAATATTTCTCCTATGTCATAGCAGTATTGGTAATAGCGCTATCCATGATTGGGTTAAGTTCTCCGGCGCTGGCGCAAATGAATATTGAAATTACTGGTGTTGGGCAATCGCTCTACCCAATTGCCGTCATGCGCTTTAAGGATGAAAGCAAGCTGCCAGTGAGCGTTACTGAAATTGTTCGCCAAGATTTAGCTCGCAGCGGTTACTTTAAAAATACCGAGAATGGCAATGCCACAGAAAGTGATGAGGGCACGCCGAACTATCAATCTTGGGCTGCACGTGGTGCCGATGCTTTGGTTGTTGGTACCGTTGTCCAAACCGGCCCAAATCAATTTCAAATTCGTTACAAATTATTTGATGTGCGCAAATCCGAAAGCTTGGGCGGTTTAGATATCAACACTAGCACCGATAACTTACGCGCTGCCGGACATAAGATTGCCGATGACATCATCTTTAAGTTGCTGGGTGAGCGTGGCATATTTTCTACTCGCCTGTCCTACGTTATCAAAGAGGGTAAACGTTATCGCCTAGTGATCTCGGATGCTGATGGGCAAAATATTCGTAATGCTATGAATAGTGGCGAGCCGATTATTTCTCCATCATGGTCTCCAGATGGCAAAAAAGTAGCCTACGTCTCTTTTGAAGATCGCAAACCCGTGATCTATGTTCACGAGTTAGCCACTGGAAGGCGCGTTTCCCTGTCCAATCAAAAGGGAAACAACAGTGCGCCAGCATGGTCTCCTGACGGTAAGAAATTAGCGGTATCCCTCTCAAAAGATGGCAACACCCAGATCTACGGCATTAATGCCGACGGCAGCGGCTTACATCGCCTCACGCGCGGCCGCACGATCGATACTGAGCCGCAATATTCTGCAGATGGTCGCTATATCTACTTCACCAGCGATCGCGGCGGGAATCCCCAAATCTATCGTATGAGCGCGGAAGGCGAACAAGTTGAAGGTGCAAAACGCATTACCTTTAAACAAGGCTTTGTGACCTCTCCACGAATTTCTCCAGATGGCAAATATCTTGCTTACATTGCCAATATTGGAGGCGCTTTCCGTCTTTACATCCTCAATCTAGCAACAGGGGATGCCCAAGCGCTGACCGATGGTACTAGCGACGAGTCGCCTTCCTTTGCAGCGAATGGTCGCTATGTCCTGTATTCCACAAAGGTAAAAGGCAAACGCGTCTTGGCTGCGGTGTCAGTTGATGGCAATTCCAAGCAGGTACTCAGCATTCCAGGATCTGATGTACGTCAGCCATCTTGGGGTCCATTTATGGACTAAGTAATCGTCAAAATTCAGACTTTCAGTACAAATTGTTTTCAGTCCAATAGCCAATATGGCGCTCTTAGGAGCATAATATCGGCTATTAGCCACTTAGATTGATGACTTCATTTGTAGGAAAAAGGGAAAGAACATGACGATTTCTATTGCACGCCGTGCCACGACATTTGCACTAGTAGGTGTAACTGCTCTATTTTTAGCGGCTTGCTCAGGCGTTAAATTAGATGATGTTGACAGTGCGAATGGAGGAGGCAGTGGTAATTTTGGCTCACAGCCTTGGAATGATCCAAGCAGCCCACTCTTTCAGCGTAGCGTCTATTTTGATTTCAATGAATACACCGTTCAGACTAAATATCAAAAACAATTGTCTGCACACGCAAGTTTCTTGAAATCTAACCCAAAGCAAAAGATCATCATTCAAGGCAATACCGATGATCGCGGTACCGCTGAATACAACTTAGCATTGGGTCAACGCCGTTCAGATGCCGTACGTAAATCACTCAATTTGATGGGTGTCTCTGATGATCAAATGGAAGCAGTCAGCTTTGGCAAAGAAAAGCCTAAGGCTGAAGGTGATACAGAAGCAGCTTGGGCAGAAAATCGCCGCGCTGACATTGTTTACATTACCAACTAATGCACGCTATGCGAAAGCAACCTTGCAGCATCAAACAAACGCTCTCACGAGCGTTTTGTTTAAGTGCCTCCATCATTTTTCTCGGAACATCCACTAGCGCTTGGGCACTCTTTGCTGATGACGATGCTCGTAAGGCCATTTTAGATTTACGCAAGAGCCTAGCAACAACCCAGCTTGAACTACAGAGCCAAATCGAAAAACTCAAAGCAGATAATGCGGAGCTGCGCGGGAAAATTGAAAACCTTGAAAAACAAGGTGAAGAGATCAATGCTAGCCAAAAGACCTACTATGAAGACTTGGATAACCGTCTAGGTAATTTTGAACCTCGCACTATTACTATTGAGGGTGTAACGGGCACGGTTCAGCCTGGCGAGAAAAAAGCCTACGATGACGCTTTGAAGTCTTTTCAGGCAGGCAATCTGAAAAAGGCTGAAGGGGAGTTCTCCGCTTTTGCTAATCGCTATCCGAAGAGCCCCTATTTGCCTTTAGCGCTTTTCTGGAACGGTAATAGCAAATACGCGAATAAAGATTACACCGGTGCGATTGCTCAACTACAAAACCTCATTAAGCGTTTTCCGAATCATCCACGTATTCCAGTGGCGATGCTCACTCTAGGTAACGCGCAATTAGAGAGCGGTAATAAAGCGGCAGCTAAAAAAACCTTTACTGAAATCATTAGTAAATATCCAGATACAGAAGCAGCTAAAGACGCACAGCAACTTAACGCTGCCATTAAATAAAAAGTAGTTCATCACCCATGTCTTCTTTATCTGCAGCGTTTGCAAAACTTGCCCCGCGCACACCCAATGCGCCGGCAGTGATTTTGTTTTCTGGTGGACTAGACTCCAGCACGATTCTGGCTCTTGCCAAGGACTTGGGTTACGCGCCCTACGTGCTCTCCGTAAGCTATGGGCAACGCCACTCCTCAGAGCTGGCTGCTGCCAAGCATATTGCCAAGAGAATGGGGGTGGTTCAACATGAAATTGTTAACCTAGACTTAACTCGCTTTGGTGGGTCTGCCTTGACTGACTCAGCCATTGATGTGCCAACCATCCCGAGTAAAGACCAAGAAATTCCGGTCACCTATGTGCCAGCACGCAATACGATTTTGCTTTCGCTTGCATTGGGTTGGGCTGAGTCATTAGGCGGATTAGACATTTTTTATGGTGCCAATGCGGTCGATTACTCTGGCTACCCAGACTGTCGCCCAGAGTACGTTGCCTCATTTGAGACTATGGCCAATCTCGCTACCAAGGCCGGCGTAGAAGCCATTAATCATGACAATCGCTTTAGAGTGCATGCGCCCATCATTCACATGAGCAAAGCGCAAATTATCCAATTGGGTAGCACCTTAGGTGTCGATTACTCACAAACCGTCTCCTGCTATCAAGCAAACGATTTAGGAGAAGCTTGTGGAGAATGTGAGTCTTGTCGATTGCGTCAAGCAGGCTTCAAGCAGGCCGGTCAGATTGACCCTACGCGCTACCAGAAAAAATAATTCGATTTATCGAGCTTGGGTTTCAAGCATCCGCGCCACATAGCGCGCAATTAAGTCAACCTCTAGATTTACCGCATCACCCTGCTTGAGTTTGCCAAGTGTAGTGTTCTCCAGAGTATGGGGAATGATGTTGATATCCACGATGCAACTCTCTGGAGTATCTTGAGTCTGATTGACTGTCAGTGATACACCGTTGACTACGATTGAACCTTTGTAAGCTAAGTAGGGCGCCAAGTCTTTTGGGGCTGCAATCTGCAACAACCAAGAGCCATCAGCATCATTGCTAACAGCAGCAAATTTCACAACCTTACCCATCCCATCCACATGACCGCTCACCAGATGGCCGCCCAGGCGATCATTTAAGCGCAATGCTTTTTCCAAATTTACGGGGCCAACTTTATCTAAGCCAACAGTCTTATTTAAAGACTCGCGCGAGATATCCAAAGCAAAAGTAGTGTCAGTTAAGTCTGTAGCTGTCATGCAAGCACCTTGTATAGCAATGCTATCCCCCAAGGCCACATCATCTAGATAATTAGATGGCACCTCTATCAGTAAATGCAAGCCATCGCCCTTCGCTTGTACGCTCTTAATGTGACCAACTGCAGTAATGATTCCAGTAAACATAATGAGATGCCGGTATAAATTGAAATTAAATGATTAGAAAGGGGTTGCTCAAGCCTTCATGGCTTCTTTTTTACTCAAACGCAAACGTAAATCAGGTCCAAATAGACTGTGATCAAACAGATGCCAATCTTGACGAAGGTCTAGTGCGGTCAATGGAGAGATGTTGGCCATGCCTATTCCTTCACCAATTAAGAAGGGAGCGTAATAGAGCAATAGCTCGTCAACACAATGCTCTCTCAATAAAGAGCCATTGAGCTTAAAGCCAGCCTCGACATGGATTTCATTCATGTGACGCTCTTTTGCTAAATACGAAAAGAGTTTTGGCAAATCTACTTTGCCATGAGCATTGGCCATCGCAATCACTTCAACCCCTCGCCCTTCCAATGCTTTTGCTTTTTCTCGCGCCTGCACAGATTCCAATGATGCACAAACTAGAATGGCACCCGACCGATCCAAATGACTCAATATCTTGGCGTTGAGCGGTGTCTCTAATTGAGAGTCGACAATAATCCTCCAAGGCTGGCGTTCAGTGTGCACCTCTCTCACATTCAAGGTGGGATCATCCTCTTTAACCGTGCCCACCCCCGTCAGAATAGCGCAGGCTTGTGCCCGCCAATGATGTCCATCAGCACGTGCCAATGGACCGGTAATCCATTGGCTTTGGCCATTTGGTAAAGCTGTCTTGCCGTCTAAGCTGGCAGCAATCTTCATCCGCACCCACGGCAAACCTCGAGTCATCCGAGAAATAAATCCCTGATTAAGCGCTATGGCTTCCATCTCCAACAAACCACAGCGCACTTCAATTCCTGCGGACTTCAGTCGTTCTAAACCTTGGCCACCTACCAAAGGATTGGGGTCGACCATAGACACAATTACTACAGCTGGATTTGCTGAAATTAGTGCATCCACACAAGGGGGTGTTTTACCCATGTGACTGCAGGGCTCTAAAGTGACATAGATCGTCGACCCAGCAGGATCTATTCCCCGAGCTTTCACATCAGCCAAAGCCTGAATTTCTGCATGAGGACCGCCCACTTTTTGGGTGAAACCACGCCCAATGACCTGACCCTCTTTCACAATGACACAGCCAACCCGCGGATTAGGATTGGATAAATAAAGCGCATTTTGAGCTTGGGCCAAGGCCTCGCTCATAAACTGGTGGTCAACTGCCGTATACATGGGTCTATTAAAACCGATTGTGGGCTCAAGCAGCAAATTTACCTATAAATGGCCGGGACTATGAACAAGACTTTGTATCTTTCCTGGGATCGCAAATACGCCAACGCCCTCCACTGCCTAAAATCAACTGCCGCTCTAATTGCGGATGACGCTCATGACCCAGTATCAAACGATTTGCCACAAAGCCTCCATGAGCAGTTTTGGCGGCCCCAGCAGCATTAAAGGCAATGCCCCTTTTTCCCAACTGGGGGTCAATAAATTGCCTACCCCCACCCTTAAAATAAACTGGCGCAATATCACCTTGTGACAGCCAAGGGCGATCTGCGCAATCCGCAAGAGGCTTGCCTTTTGGACATTGGATGGAGACAAGCCAACCCTCATCCCAAAGACTTCCTTGCAAAGGAGCAATGTGAACGGTGGCCCCTAAAGCCAAGGCTTGCCCACGAGCAAATTGCGCGTGGGCAATAAACCGCCTTGCAACAGAATCAAGCTGTCTTACTGCTACTTGCTCATGCAGCATTGGCATCGCACCAGCGGCCAAGATGGCAGTGATAAGCACAACTGCCATCAGCTCCAATACACTTGCGCCAAATTCTCGATGAGATAAAGACGATGTATTACTCAAACTGCTGTCGCCAATTTAATCTATTTACTGCACCCGTTTTTTCATCATGACGCACCAAAATTTCTAGTCGTGGACTTTGTTTGGTAGAAATGAGCCATAGATTTTTTCCTGCTGATTGCAAGTGACAAGGAGAATTGGCATGATTGGCTATGTTTATGAAATCACGCTCACATTGATCTAAGTTTTTTTCAGCAGCGATAAATTGTTTGCCTGCAGCTACCACGGTATTACTACTGATGATCTCAAGCGTAGTCATACGCTCTAAGTTGGCTATCAGGGAAGAAATTAAAACTAATAGCGATAAAACCCAAGCAATAATCACAGTAGATTTCGTGTGGCAAAGGTACGCTCAAAAGCTCGATAAATCAGGGCTCCATCGGTCATCTCCAAGGTTATTTTCAATGCTCGACTGACTTGATTTTGTCCGCCCTTCTCAGGAAATTCCTCAATTGCAAGATGATGAATGCCATTCATCAGCGTAGTGTTTTGCAAGCGACCTTGGCGATCAAGCGATTGGCAAATTAGCGAGCCGCCATTAGCACGAATACCTTTGGGAGATGATGCTTGTCGATTTACTGAAAATCCTTGAAATGCCAAACCTTTTTTAGTGCGATCTGCTGTCAGAGCATTGCCAATGCAATCAATATCCAAACCTTTTGATAACTGATACTTCACCATCAATGAATCGGATCCTCTATACCCAACACCTTTTTGAATCTGCATAAACTCATCACTCGAAGAGTGTTGTTTATTGCCCTGCAAAAAAGAATTTGGATGCATATACCCAGCCATGCGAATAGAGCGACCCATGAGCTCTAATGCACGATCTGCATCCTGAGAAAGTGCTTGGGTTTTTTCATAGGCGATTTGTTTAGAAATCAACTCGCCACTATTCTGAATGAGTGGGGCTATTAGGGCGAAGGATAGTCCGATTCCGACGAGACATTCGAGCAGACTCATTGATCCCTTTTTTGGGATTGTTCAATTTCATGTTGATCTAACTCTTGATGAATATGCACTCGCTTTTGTTGTTCTTGCCCCATCCGCAATATCAAGACTTGATAGGTATTGACTGACCCAATCCAGACAGTCAAAACCAAACTCATCGCAAGCAAGACTTCAAGCAAAATAAATCCGCCCGCTTGCCCCTCAGTTTGGGTCTTGGACTGAGCAGATTGGGCATTTTTGAGAAGTTGTTGGGGCATACCGCATTTTCAAAGGATGTCCTTTTGGAAAATAGGCACTCCATTGACTGCTTTTGTCAGAAATAGCGGATCTTGACCCCAAGCTTAGGGGATTAGCCCTAAAACCCCCTCCTGCGCTTAAAATAGAGGGCTATGCAAAATACCCTCGCCCCTACGGAAGAAATCGTTGCCGAGCTCAAAGCTGGCAAGATGGTAATTCTGGTCGATGAAGAAGATCGTGAGAACGAAGGTGATTTGGTGCTGGCCGCCGATCACGTGAATGCAGAAGCAATCAATTTCATGGCAAAACATGGTCGTGGCCTCATTTGCCTGACATTGACACGCGAACGCTGCCAGCAGCTCAATCTTCCTTTGATGGTTCGTGACAACGGAACCTCTATGGGGACGAACTTCACTGTTTCCATTGAAGCAGCTAGCGGCGTCACCACTGGTATCTCGGCAGCAGATCGTGCGCATACGATTCAAGCAGCAGTTGCCAAATATGCCAAACCTAATGATCTCGTTCAGCCTGGTCACATTTTTCCATTGATGGCACAACCAGGTGGTGTGTTAATTCGCTCAGGTCATACTGAAGCAGGATGTGATTTAGCGGCCATGGCTGGTTGCTCACCTACTGCCGTGATTTGCGAAATCATGAAAGACGATGGCAGCATGGCACGTCTTCCTGACTTGTTAGAGTTCGCCAAAGAGCATCAATTAAAGATTGGTAGCATTGCCGACCTCATCAAATACCGTAGCCAACATGAAAGCATCGTAGTGCGTGAAGGTGAACGTGAGTTCAATACCCCTTGGGGAAAGTTCCAAGGCATCATTTATCGCGATACCCCAAGCTCCTGCATTCACCTGGCTTTAATTCATGGAAAACCGACTGAAACTTCAGAGACACTAGTGCGAGTGCATGAGCCAGTCACTGTTTTGGATTTCTTAGATGCCCAAGTTAGCACCCACTCTTGGCCACTTGCGCAGGCATTACAAACGCTTGCTAATTCATCCTCAGCAGGGGTTGCCGTACTCTTAAACGCCGCAGGTATTGCAGCGCCAAACGATAGCGATTGGTTAGCTCAGTTCCATAAGCTCAATGGCTCTCAGTCCACAGAAACCGCCAAACCACTTGCTCGTAAGACGGATTTCCGCAGTTACGGCATTGGTGCGCAAATTCTCAAAGATATTGGCGTTGGCAAAATGCGTTTACTGGCAAACCCAAGCCCAGTTCCTAGCCTTTCAGGATATAAACTTGAAGTCACTGGCTACACCCCCTTTGAACCTCAATAATTGGTACTGGCAGATCATATGAACACATCACACACCGAACCAGCTGTTGGCGTACTAGCAGCCGATCTCAATGGTCAAGACTTACGTATTGGGATTGTGCAAGCTCGCTTTAATGAAGAGCATTGTGTTGCACTCACTACTGCTTGCATTGAAGAGTTAATCAAACTTGGCGTGTCCCAATCTGATATCAAACTTGTCACCGTACCAGGTGCATTGGAGATTCCATTTGCTCTTCAAAAGCTTTCAGAAACTGGTGAGTTTGATGGCTTGGTTGCTCTAGGCGCCATCATCCGTGGTGAGACTTATCACTTTGAACTCGTTTCGAATGAATCTGGAGCTGGAATCACCCGTGTTTGCCTTGAGTCTGGGCTACCAATTGCTAATGGCGTGCTCACCTGTGAGACGGATGAGCAGGCACAAGTACGCGTTCAAGTTAAAGGTGCCGATTGCGCTAAAGCTGTTGTTGAAATGGCTAACTTAGCATTAGCTCTCACACCAGACATTGATTTTGAAATCAATCCCCCGCAAGCGTAATTCTGCAGAATAAACATGACTAAAAATATCGCTCCGCCATCTGCAACTGCAAATAACCCTAGCAATGCCGCCCCCAAACGCTCGCTGACGCCACGTCGTCGTGCCCGCGAATACGCTCTTCAAGGCGTGTATCAAAGCCTGGTGATGCGTCGTGCAGGCAGCCTGCCCAATGCAGCTGCTATTTCTAAACAGCTGGGTGAAGATCCTGGCTTTCGACGCTGCCAGCTTGAACTCTTTCAAGGCATTTTTGCTGGCGTTCTAGACCATACCGATGCATTAGAGGGGTTGATTACTCCAGCACTTGACCGTCCCATCAATGAGCTCTCCCCAGTCGAACATGCGGCCCTATTAATTGGCACCTATGAGCTAGCAATGGATTTAGCAGTACCGTACAAAGTAGCTATTAATGAAGCAGTTGAGCTTGCCAAGACTTTTGGCGGTACTGATGGGCACAAATATGTCAACGGTGTCTTAGACCTCTTGGCCCAGAAGTTAAGAAGCACAGAAATTCAGGCAAGTTAATACCCTGTAAATCAAAGTCTTATAAGTTCAAACCCCTGCCCTTCAAAGCCAGGGGTTTTTTATTTCTCCTTCGAGAATATCCTCCGCAACCCCAATGGGTATTGGGGGATAAAATCGAGCAAATAGTACGTTTGGCATCTAACTGCTACGGCGGCAAATAATAGGAGACCCTTCATGCAAAAAGTAGACATTCGAAAACTACTAAAAGATCCAAGCCTTTTTAAAGAGGAGGCCTTTATTAATGGGCAATGGATCAAAGCAGATAGCAGCAATATGTTTGACGTTACCAACCCTGCGACTGGCGACCTGATTGGACAGGTTGCCAATCTAGGGCCGAAGGATGCTGAGCTTGCCATTCTTGCTGCTGAAAAAGCATTCCAGGACTGGAAGATGAAGACAGGTAAAGAACGTGCCAATATCATGCGCAAGTGGTTTGATCTCATCATTGCCAATACACAAGATCTGGCGACCCTGATGACTTTAGAGCAAGGCAAGCCCTTAGTTGAATCAACTGGTGAAGTGGCCTACGGTGCATCATTTATCGAATGGTTTGCAGAAGAAGCAAAACGGGTGGCAGGCTCAATACCAAGCACCACTTGGAGCGATAAACGCCTCATCATCATGAAGCAACCAATCGGTGTTTGTGTCGCGATTACGCCCTGGAACTTTCCGATTGCCATGATTACCCGCAAGATTGCGCCAGCGATGGCGGCCGGCTGCACCATTGTGATTAAACCGGCTGAGCTAACTCCGCTATCTGCACTTGCCTTGGCTGAACTGGCTCAACGCGCCGGCGTTCCAGCTGGAGTGATTAATATTTTGACGGCAGATGCCGAGCAATCTATTGCTATTGGCAAAACGCTTTGTGCCTCTCCGATTGTTCGCCATTTATCCTTTACCGGATCGACTGAAGTCGGTCGCATTCTCATGGCTCAGTGCGCCCCTACCGTCAAAAAACTCGCTCTTGAGTTAGGTGGTCATGCCCCCTTTATTGTTTTTGAAGATGCTGATATTGATGCGGCAGTAAGTGGCGCTATCTCATCAAAGTATCGCAATTCTGGTCAAACCTGCGTATGCGCCAATCGCTTCTATGTTCACAAAAAGGTTCAAGCAGAATTCGTTCAAAAGTTTGCCAAAGCGATTACTGTCATTAAACCTGGGAATGGAATGGATGCCGGAGTTACTCAAGGACCGCTCATAGAGCCTGCAGCACTTGAGAAAGTGGAGAGGCATGTTGCTGACGCCCTAAGTAAAGGCGCCAAGCTAGTGGCTGGTGGAAAACGCTCCTCCTTAGGTGGCACCTTCTACGAGCCCACCATTTTGGCTGACGTCACTAGCGACATGCTCATCACCTATGAAGAAACTTTTGGGCCAGTTGCACCGATTATTCCGTTTGAGACCGATGAAGAAGCAATTCAGTTAGCTAACAATAGCCAATATGGTCTAGCCTCCTATTTTTACAGTAGAGATATTGGTCGCATTTGGAAAGCAGCTGAAGCCCTTGAATATGGCATCGTTGGCGTAAATTCGGGAATCATTTCCAATGAAGTGGGGCCATTTGGTGGCGTCAAGCAATCTGGTCTGGGGCGTGAGGGTAGCGTCTATGGAATGGATGAATACCTCGAATTAAAATATGTGTGCTTGGGCCTGTAAGCCAAAATAGCATTCAGACAATCAGGCTACTTTTCCCCAAAGTGGCCTGATGTATTTTTACCTCTTATATATTGCGTCGGATTTATTTTTTCTTATAAACCAAATCCCAAACGCCGTGACCTAATTTTAGGCCCCGATTCTCAAACTTGGTAATCGGTCGGTAATCTGGTCTTTGTACATAGCCTGCTTGCTTTGACTGTAATTGCTTTAAGGTGGGCTTAAATTCTTTATTGGAATCTCCCTCCTTTAGAGCGTCATCAGGTGAAAATGTCTCAATCTGAATTTGCTCGACAGAAGTGTTCATGAATGCTGGCTCGCTATTTAAAACCAATAGCATTTGCTCAGCATAGTTATGCCAGTCGGTAGCCAGATGTAAATAAGCTCCAGGCTTTAAACGTGAGACTAATAACTTCACAAAGTCCGCTTGAATCAGTCGACGCTTGTGGTGTCGCTTTTTATGCCAGGGATCGGCAAAATAAATATGAATGCCGTCTAAAGAATTTGGGGCAATCATTTTTTCTAACACTTCAACGGCATCGTGTCGAATCAAGCGTAAATTCGTTAGATTATTTTCACCAATCAGCTTGAGCAGTGCACCAACACCAGGAGGATGCACCTCAATAGCTAAAAAATCATCGTCAGATCTCAAGGCGGCAATCTTGGCAGTAGTCTCACCCATGCCAAAGCCGATTTCCAGGATCTTAGGATTGGTAGTTCCTCCGAAAGTCTCTTTTAGGCATAACACCTTATCTTGAAATTGGACTAAAAACTGTGGGCCCAGTTCATCAATCGCCCGCTGTTGACCCGCAGTGGTTCGACCAGCCCTTAAAACAAAAGAGCGAATACGATCAAAATGCTTCTCGGATTTTTCCAAAGACAAGTTAAGCAACCACTTTCTTAAAATAAGCAATCGTCTCTTTTAAGCCATCCTCTAGATTGACCTTAGGCTCCCAGCCAAGCTTTGCTTTAGCTAATTCGATATTGGGTTGACGCTGCTTAGGATCATCTGATGGCAAAGGTTGATGGATGATCTTTGATTTACTACCGGAGAGCCTTAAAACTGCCTCAGCCAACTGCAGCATAGTGAACTCGCCTGGATTGCCGATATTGACTGGCCCTGTAAAACCCTCTTCAGAGTTCATCATGCGCACCATGACATCAATCAGATCGTCCACATAGCAAAAGCTTCTGGTTTGCTGGCCATCACCATAAATGGTGATGTCTTTACCTTGTAAGGCTTGCACAATAAAGTTACTCACCACGCGCCCGTCGTTGGGGTGCATGCGGGGACCATAGGTATTAAAGATGCGCACTACCTTGATATCTAAATTGTGTTGGCGGTTGTAGTCAAAAAAGAGGGTTTCAGCGCAGCGCTTGCCTTCGTCATAGCAAGAACGAATGCCAATGGGATTGACCTTACCCCAATACTCCTCTGGCTGGGGATGCACCTCGGGGTCGCCATACACCTCACTGGTCGAAGCCTGCAAAATTCGAGCTCTAGTACGTTTAGCAAGACCCAGCATATTGATAGCCCCATGTACGCTGGTCTTGGTCGTCTGTACTGGATCGTATTGGTAGTGCACTGGTGAGGCTGGACAAGCTAAGTTGTAGATTTGATTGGTTTCTACGTAGAGTGGGAATGTCACATCGTGACGCATGAGCTCTAAACGGGGGTTGGATAATAAATGGGCCACATTCTCTTTGGAGCCAGTGAAGTAGTTATCCACTACCAAGACATCATTGCCTTCTTTGAGGAGCTTTTCGGTCAGGTGAGAACCTAAAAAGCCAGCGCCGCCAGTGATGAGGATTTTATTCATGAGAGATCTTTATCAAAATAGATTATTTAGGAAAGGGTGTATTCCAACCAGCGGAACGATAAGCAAAGACCACTTCACCCAAGACAATCGAAAGTGAAGTCATAAAGGAAATTAAACCCAATACAAAGGTCCAAATGACATAGGTAGCTTGCAGAGAGCGAACCGCGCCCGCTTGAAAGAAAAATAGCTCAAGTACCGTTAAAGAAATGAATACGCCACTTAAGACATCAAAGAAAATTGCCGCAGTACAGAGACGTCCGCGAATTTTTGCTTCATTGGCCTCTTGTTTCATATGGCTTAGAACAGCTTGATCTTGAATAAGGCCTTCTTGAATTTTCTGCTGGATGGCCCGCATGCGATCAACTGAACGTGCTAAACGCGCTGAAATAGCATTAATTAATGTTGCCACCGCAGTTAATAAAAAAACGGGGGCTAAGGCCAGCTGAATATTATTAGTAATTGCGTCTATTGATGCATCCATCATGATTTCTGTAATCCTTTTAAGACCAAGCCACTAAGCCACTATATGCACTAAACAAGACCAATACTCCAAAGACAATACGATACCAAGCAAATGGAATGAAGTTATGCCCAGCCACATAATGAATAAGCCAACGCACACAAATAAATGCGGAGATAAATGCGGAGATAAACCCAACCACAATCGCCCAAGTGAAATCACCAGAAAGGGCTACCGGATTTTTCCACAGCTTCAGTAACTCATAGGCAGTGGCGCCACCAATGACCGGAATTGCTAGGAAGAAAGAAAATTCGGTCGCAACGGCGCGGGGCAAACCAAATAACATGCCGCCAATAATCGTCGCTCCAGAACGTGACGTCCCTGGGATTAGAGCAGCGCATTGTGCCAGCCCGACCTTTAATGCATCCATTGGCATAAGGTCATCCACTGTTTTAATATGGCTTTTCGCAATACTTATTTTTTGCTGTCGACGTTCTGCCCAAAAAATAATGAGTCCACCGACGATAAAGGCACTTGCTACTGGTATTGGAGAAAACAAAAGGGCCTTAATATGCTTGCCAAAAATAAATGCCAGCCCCATTGCCGGAATCGACGCAATAATTAGATTGATGACAAATCTACGGGAGGTGGGGCTAGTCTTGATGGTAGAGGCTACCTTCCACAGCTTTTCCCGAAACTCCCAGCAAACCGCCAAAATAGCGCCGAACTGAATAATCACCTCAAATGCCTTACCTCGCTCATCATTAAAGTCGAGTAAGTCACCCACCAAGATAAGATGCCCCGTACTGGAGATCGGCAAAAACTCCGTTAAGCCCTCCACTACCCCCAGTAATACTGCCTTGCCTAGCAAAATAAGATCCATAACCCTAATTTTATAGATAGATGAAGCCTTGCTGACGATTTGGCAAAATAAGGGTCAATAAAGGCACTTTGTACAAATAAGCCTTAAACTTCATGGCACAGAAAATCTATCTAAATGAGATGACAAAACCCGGTTTTAAAGCCCTCAAAATCAGTACCCTAAGCTTGATCCTGAGCCAGGTATTCGGTTTTGGCGCACTGTCATCCAATACTCTGGCGCAAAGTGCAAATGGGGCTAAACCCTCTTTACCAAGTCCCATTGGCGCGCAATCTTTGACTGGCCTAGAAATGCCGCCACAGATGGTATTGGCGCCCAAACCAGCTATCCCCACTAATCTAGCTCCGTCGAATGTTGCTGGAAGCAATGTAGCGAATGCTGAGGGGGCAACCGATCTCATTCGCCTCTACCAAGAGGCCGCTTTTAGCGACCCCGTTTTAAATGCAGCTCGCTTTAACTATCAAGCGAGCAAAGAGTTGTACTGGCAAGGTCTTTCCCTCTTGCTGCCTCAAGCCAATGCAGTACCTGGCGCAACCCGCTACTACCAACATGCCGGTGGAAATGCGCCTCCCGGTGTCAATACGGCATCCAGGGTTTACGACCAGAAAAACTACACAGTCACTTTGACGCAGCCGGTATTTAATATTGCGGCCTTCGAGGCATTTAAACAAGGTGATCTGAATACCAAAATAGCGGATATGCAATTTTATTCAGCGCAGCAAGATTTAATTATCCGTGTTTCACAGGCCTACTTTGATGCACTGACCAGCCAAGATAATGTTGAGCTATATCGTAATAAAAAAAGTTTGATTACCCAACAACTGGAAATTGCCCAAGCGAAATTTGATGCGGGTCTTGCAACAGTCGTGGATATCAATACCGCCCAAGCTGCTCTTGATTTGGCAAACTCTCAGGAAATTGCAGCCCAAGCAGACTTGATTGTTAAACGCGGTGTGTTGGAGCAATTGGTTGGACGCCCCGTTGGTCCATTAAAGCCCTTAACTAAGGAAGCTAAAATCGATGGCGTTTTAAAGGACCCGCGCTCTAAAAATAAAGACAGTAATGGCGTTCCGATTGCTGAGAGTGTCAACCCAATACTGCCCAAAGGACAAACTTTAGAGGATTGGATTCATCAAGCAGAAACAGCAAACTTCAATGTACTAGCGGGTCAACTATCAGTAAATCTGGCAGAGAGTACCTTTAAGGCTTCGCAAGCACTGAACTACCCTTCAGTCAACTTTGTAGGCACAGCAGGCTACAACACCTCCAATGGAACTGCCAATAGTTTGACGCCAGCGCAAACGAATATCTATAACAACACGATTGCCTTACAAATGAGCATTCCTCTGGTTTCTGGTGGATATAACAGCTCCTTGATTCGACAAAATGCAGCCCTGTTAGATGCAGCCAAAGCAAACTATGACAACTACCGCCGGACTGCTGCACAAAATACGCGTGCTGCTTTTACCGGTTTTTATGGCGGCTTAGCCAGCGTCAAAGCATTTGAAGCAGCTGAGCGCTCCTCTACCTCTGCACTGGACTCTAGCAAGCTAGGCTTTCAAGTAGGGACCTTAATCAATATTGATGTATTAATTGCATTAGACACCGTGATCACCACACGCTCACAACTACAGCAAGCCCGCTACAACACGATTCTCAATGCCATTAAATTAAAAGCCCATGCAGCAGCGCTCTCAGATGAAGATCTGATTGCTATTAACACCCTGTTACGCTGAGAGCTAAAAATTAGTCAATATTTAAGCTTGCTTTAAAAGCTTTAAGGATGCATCAAGAACCTCTTGAATGCTTGGTGGATTTTGAATGTCGCCTACGTTACAGATTTGATTAGACCAGTAACCTTCGGTTTTCCAACGGGGTGAATCGCAATAAATTTCAACAGTTGGCTTACCAAGAACTGCAGCAAGATGGGTCAAGCCAGTGTCGACCCCCACTGTTAAGGCAGCACCAGCAATGACTGAGAATGCCTCTTGAATAGAAAATGCCGAGGGGACAAAAGCATTAGGAATCTCTTTAGCAATTGATTGACTCACTAACTTCTCTGCAGGACTGCCCCAAGGAAGAATCACTTGATACCCACGAGCTGCCAATTCTTTACCTAAGGCTACCCAATTGGCTTCCGACCAACGCTTTGCTGCTCTCGCAGTAGAGTGAAAACACAAGACATAGGGCTGTTGTAATCCAACGACTGCAGTCTTAGGTATGCCCTGCGTAAATGCTAGGGGATAAAACTGGGGAGAATCACTGCGCTCCAATAAAGGCCAATCTGCAGCAGAGCACATAACCCACCGTGACCGATCTACTGCGTGACATTGTTTTGGAACTTGAACAGACTGGTTATAAAACCACCTTGCCAATGGCTCATACCCAGAAAACTCGGTTGCATTAGCAAGGCCTGCAACTACAGCATTAAAACTTTTCTTAGCCAGGAAGCATACGATGGCAGATTTTAAAAGGCCCTGGGTCTCAATAAGCACATCATATGTAGTAGCCTGAAGTAACTTACGAAAAGCAAAAAATTCTCGCCAGGTAGATAATTTAAGAAGATTTTTTTTCCAGCGGCGCAGACCAAAAGGAATAATCCGATCAATCCCTTTAAAACCGTCTCTAGATAACAGTGGTGTGAGTAGGTGTACATATCCCTCTTCAACCACCCAATCAATTTGTGCATCTGGCAAACGGGCTCGTAGATCCCAAACGATTGGCAGGTTATGTAAAACATCCCCGAGCGAGGAGAGCTTGACCAGTAAGATCTTGGGATTTTTAGAATTAGCAGATACTTTGCTCATGTGAGCATTATCTTATCTTTTAAATAATGGTCCTGAAATACTTAGAACTTAGGCGCTTTATCCCAGCTAAGACCTGCCGTGTCTTTTGCATTCATATTTGGCTGAACGCCTGTTGGCAAGGGCCACTCAATCCCAACAATTGGATCATTCCAGGCCAGGCAAGCTTCACTTTGCGGGTGATAGTAATCCGTGGTTTTATAAAGAAATTCAGCCGTCTCAGATAAAACCAAGAACCCATGCGCCAAGCCTGGCGGTATCCATAATTGCTTGTGATTTTGCGCGCTTAACTCGACACCAACCCATTTGCCATATGTGGATGAGTCTTTACGAATATCTACCACTACATCAAACACGCTACCAGCTACGACGCGCACCAACTTACCTTGCGTCTGCTCTAGTTGATAGTGCAAACCACGCAATGTCCATCGACGAGAAAAAGAATGGTTATCTTGCACAAAGCTCACATCCAATCCAGTAGACGCTGCAAAATCTTGCTCATTAAATGACTCGGTAAACCAACCACGATCATCGCCAAAAACTTTCGGCTCAATGATCAACACATCAGCAATTACTGTTGGCGTAAGCAGTAGCTTTGGCGGGTTACTCATATTCCTGCTCATCCAACAACTTTCTTGTGCGACAAAGAAACAGCTTGCGCAGAAGAATTGAGCTCTTTGAGAATCTTACTCAAATACTGGCCATAACTATTTTTACTCAGTTGTGTCGCCACCCTCAGAACATCTTCAGCAGTAATCCAGCCTTGACGATACGCAATCTCTTCAGGGCAAGCGACCATCAGGCCTTGGCGCTTTTGCAGGGTTGCAATAAAACCAGCAGCATCGAGCAATGAGTCGTGTGTACCAGTATCTAACCAAGCAAAGCCGCGCCCCATAATCTCTACGCTGAGTTCATTTTTTTCCAAGTAAACGCGGTTGACATCGGTAATCTCCAACTCGCCACGAGCACTTGGTTTAATAGATTCAGCAATGTCACATACTTGGTTGTCATAGAAATATAAGCCAGTTACTGCATAACTACTGCGAGGTGCCAACGGCTTCTCTTCAATAGACACTGCCTTATAGTCTTTATCAAACTCCACCACGCCATAACGCTCCGGATCATTGACGTGATAGGCAAATACCGAAGCCCCAACAGTGCGATGATTTGCGCTATTGAGTTGATCAACTAATTCATGTCCATAAAAAATATTGTCGCCCAGTACTAAAGCGCTCGGATCATTACCTACGAAGTTTTTACCCAAAGTAAATGCCTGCGCCAAGCCATCAGGCGAAGGTTGAACACAGTACTCAATATTCAGACCCCACTGCGAACCATCACTCAGTAATTCTGAAAAGCGAGGTGTATCGTGTGGGGTGGAAATGAGCAGGATGTCTCGAATGCCAGCCAACATCAGAGTACTTAATGGGTAGTACACCATTGGCTTGTCATATACCGGCATCAATTGCTTAGAAACAGCTTGAGTCACTGGGTATAAACGCGTACCAGATCCACCAGCCAAAATAATGCCTTTACGATTGGTTTGATTTGCCACTCTGACTCTCTCTAAATAAGTCTGCTGTGAACGAGATTTCGAACATAGGCTCGAACACCCTCATCCCACGATTGATTTAATAGCTGCAATTTTGACACATCACCAAGCGTCTCCAATACCTTGTGCAACTTATCAGTGGACATTCGAGAATTCATTGGCCTAGGAGCTGGTAGTGGATACTCAATTGCGGGTATTGGAAAAATAGTTTTTGGGCTTAATTTCAGGGCTAGGCCAGCATCAAGAGCTGTCTGAACAGCTAAAGTTGCTAACTCATACCAATTGGTCTGACCAGTGGGCACTGCATGATATATGCCAGATGGAAACCTTCTTAAACTACCCTGCTGATTAATGACTAAACCCAAGCTGATCTCTGCTAGCCATAGAGCGCTAGTGGGAACGCCATACTGATCCTCAATTACTCTCAACTCTTCTCGGTCTTTGGCTAAACGCAAGATAGTACGAATGAAGTTGCCCCCATCACCATATACCCAACTTGTTCTGAAAATAGCATATTGACCTGCAATACCCATCGATTGATCACTCGAGCCAGCAAAGACTTTGACAATGGCCTCTTCACCTGCAGCCTTACTTTTGCCATAAGTCCCCAAGGGATTACGAAGATCATCCTCTAAATAGAAGTCATACTTTTCTCCATCAAATACATAATCGGTTGAATAGTGCAGAAAAGTGGCTCCGTGTTGTACAGCATACTCAGCCATGATTTCTGGAGCGCGCGCATTGACAGCAAAAGCTAAATCAACTTCTGTCTCTGCTTTATCAACCGCAGTATATGCAGAGGCATTAATAATGAGATTGGGCTGGGATTCATTTAACAAACTGGTAACTGCTTGTTCATTCGCAAGATCGCATTGGGCGCGTCCAACATAGCGCACTGAGGGCTGGCTATTGCTATCTTGAGGAAGCAATAAATACTCATCCAATGTTTGCTGGAAAGCTTTACCTAACTGACCATCTTTACCAAATACTAAAACTTTCATAGGGTCTAGCGATCTAGTTGTACTGCTTAGATAGCCAGTCACGATAGGACCCGCTGACGACACCCTCAATCCACACTGGGTTGTCTAAGTACCATTGCACTGTTTTACGAATTCCCGTATCAAAAGTCTCTGCTGGACGCCAACCAAGCTCACGCTCTACTTTGCTGGCATCAATTGCATAGCGGCGATCATGTCCAGGACGGTCTTTAACAAAAGTAATTTGCTCGGCATAGGACTTTCCATCAGGACGTGGTTTTAACTGATCCAAGATAATGCAAATCGTTTTGACCACATCGATATTGGCCTTTTCATTCCAACCGCCGATGTTGTACGTCTCACCTAATTTACCTTTAGCTAACACCTCGCGAATAGCCGAGCAATGGTCTCCCACATAGAGCCAATCGCGGATCTGCTGTCCATCACCATAAATTGGCAAAGGCTTGCCATTGAGCGCATTGAGAATAACCAGGGGAATTAACTTTTCTGGAAAATGATAGGGGCCGTAGTTATTCGAACAATTGGTAGTGACTACTGGAAAACCATAGGTATGAAACCATGCCCGCACTAAATGGTCAGATGCCGCCTTTGAAGCAGAGTACGGACTATTAGGCTCATAGGGATTCGTTTCTGTAAAGGCTGGATCAGTTAAAGACAGCGAACCATACACCTCGTCAGTGGAGACATGATGAAAACGAAATTGCTCTTTTTCCATACCCTGCAGTCCACTCCAATATTCGCGCGCACACTCCAATAAATTAAAGGTGCCTACGATATTCGTCTGAACAAATTCAGCGGGTCCATGAATCGATCGGTCCACATGACTCTCAGCAGCAAAGTTCACAATAGCCCATGGGCGATGCTCTGCAAGCAATTTTGAGACTAGCGCTTTATCACCAATATCACCCCGAACAAAAACATGCCTAGAATCTTTTTGCAGAGATTGAAGATTTGTGAGATTACCTGCATAGGTTAATTTATCTAAATTCACTACTCCTTCAGCATCAGAGGATATGAGCCAATCTAAAACAAAATTAGCTCCAATAAAACCAGCACCACCAGTTACTAAAATCATGGGATATCTCTTTGGTTTTGCCTTATGGCGTATACAAAATATCTAAGTACTTGTTAAAACGTTTTTTGCCAAATAAAAGCTTTCCGAAATACTTAATCACCTTGAGCATACCTCTGGGCCTAGCAATGTGAGGGCCCTCAAGAATACTTCCATTAGATTTATCGCAGTTAATTAAGGCTGGATTAATAAAGATGCGATACCCCTTTTGGCGCAGCTCCCTATGAAAAGGAATGTGGTCAGCTACATCAATGCCTCCAGCCTGATCATCGGTTCCAGCATATCGACCAGCCAAGAAAGCCTCTCTGGTGTAAATGCCTAAACCGCCAAATGCAGAATCTACCTCAATGAGGTCTGCTCGAGGATCGATCTCAGCCTGCTTACAGCCCACTGCAATATTTTGCGCAGACTTGTCGCCCAAGATATTTTCTAATTTTCGCTTCTGCTCCCAGCAATCCATTGGATTCCAATAAGGATGGCTGAGCGCCCATACATCATAATATTCACCCAGTTGATTAGCGGTAATGACATCCCAAGGCTCATCAACCTCCCAACATTGCGCAATTTTTTCTTGGGTAACTAGTCCATTCATTCCATCCATATCGGCCATGGCAATGAAATCAACATCAGAATATTTTGAGTCCTGGGCCACTGCATCAATCACCAAATTGCGGCAATAAGCGATTCGGTCTGTTCTTTTAGATAGTGTTTTACTTAGCTGCCCAATGCTCACAAAAGAAAAGTTTGGGATTGCCTTGGAGAACTGCTCAAGCCTTTCCACCGTATCATCTGTTGAGTCGCTCTCGACAACAAAACAAAATACCTTCTTAAATTGATTCAGACTCGAGAGCAAATGCTCAAAATCATCACCAATCTGCGTCGATGCGTTGCGCACCGGCCCTGCCAACAAAATTGTGGACTCGGATATCGGCCTTCTAGGTTTTTTTAATACATTTATTAAGGACATGGAGGCATCTTACACGGAAGTTAGGTCTGAATAAGTCACTTATGGAGACCGAAAGTCTTGGACTATTTTTTGAACAATAGCATTAGCAAAACTCTGTGAGCTAAAAGGTGTAAATCCTGACCCCACCAGAAAATTCCGAGCGGAAGCCTGATATTCAGAAAACTCCTCGGGCGTCATTGACCGTATGTATTGGTATAACTCTTCGTAAGAACCAAATTTGCGAAAATCAATAAAACAGGTTGAAGGTATAGATTGAGAAACTTGAGCATCGCCCAAATAAATCGGAATACAGCCAGCAAATAGGCAATCGAAAATTTTCTCCGTGATATATCCAGGGATATCGCGTGCATTCTCATAACAAATACAAAACTTGGTTTGACTCAGTACTTCGTACTTTGTCTTTACAGGCCCTTGATAACTCGGGAAGATTGGTCTACCAGTTAGCCAAGGAATGATTTTTTCGACTCGATAACAAAGCTTGCCTGGGCGACTCAGTCTTTTCTGTGGAACCTTCCATCCGTTGCCATAAAGCTTAAAGTCATACAACGCATGCGTCTCAAACCACCGAATAGCTCTCACTCGCTCCGAATAAAGCTCTCGTCCATCAACCAAATTGGCGTGTCGATTACTACCGATAAGGCATAAAAAATCTTTCCGATCATTGAATTTGGGACTCTGAAAATCACGTGCACACTGCGTTGGAATGGGATTAGGGTGATGAATTCCAGCAAAACGATTACTGGGAATGATATTCCCTTTGCCATCCTTAAAACCATCTTTCAATAAGTCTCGATCCCAGGTAAAGATGAAATCAAACTGATTCAAATAACGATAGTCAGCATTTCTTGGGACAGTCAAAGGGGTTTCATACAAAATCAAATAATTCAGTTTTGCGAAAGACGGCACAAAATCGATAGACTCCACATATAAAGAGAAATCGGGGGCAATGTGATGGCGCTCGTTAATATCAGCGGTGTGCAGGGTAATTTGATTTTGCTCAGCTACATGCTTCAGCAGACGCATAGGCTCCAAGCAGTTATCGCGGTTTCGAGCGCTATGGGGATTGAAAATATCATCCCCGCCGTTCTCCCACCCATAAATACTGCCAATTAGCATAAATTACCTATCAATTTGATGGACAGAAGCGCAAATAAGGAAAAAAGATCTCATCTAATGCTTTAATTATAGGGATATGAACATCACAAGCCAAATCCAAGGCGGTCTCGGAAATCAGCTTTTCCAGTACGCCACTGGAAAAGCCCTCAGTAACCGACTGGGATACCCACTACAGCTAGATATCAATTGGTTTAGCCAAGGCTGGGAAGATGTCACCCCAAGACAATTTCTATTGCCAGAGTTAAAACTCAATTTTGGAATCGCTCACGTAGAGTCACCTATCGCCGCACCCAAAAGATGGCGCCGAATTGCGCAAACTATATTGCCAATTAGCCCCTACGTGCTGAGTGATCGCCCTTATCGCTTTAATCAAAATCTAAATCACTTTAAGCCCTATCCAAATCAAGATGTATATCTGATGGGTTACTGGCAATCCTTTCGCTATTTTGATTCAATTCGAAGCCAATTAATTTCAGAAATAATACCGACACAGGCTCTATCTAATCACTACCAATCTTACTTAGAAAAAATTCAAGGCACTTCTTCTGCCCTAGTTCATATTCGAAGAGGCGACTACATTCATCTGCCCGTAGCAGCAAAAGTGCATGGATTCTTAGGTTTAGAGTATTACCAAAAAGGCATGGATCAGCTCTTAGCAAAAGATCCTGCTACCCAATTCTTTATTTTTTCAGATGACCTCAATTGGGCTAAAGCCAACCTCCCATATCAAGAGAGGTTGCACTTCATTGAGAACGCGAATGAACATAATGCCCCTGTGCAGGAGCTATTTTTAATGTCGCAATGTAAAAGACATCTCATTGCAAATAGCTCTTTAAGTTGGTGGGGTGCCTGGCTCAACTCCAATCCCAATCCATTTGTAATTGCGCCGCAGAACTGGACGAATGACACTCATAAAAGTTGGGATGATTTGCTGCCACCAGAATGGCATAGAATCTAAAGACTAGCGCGCGAATTACCCAAAAATTGAAGCAATAGCAGCCATCATTAAGCGCTCTAAACGGGTCAGGGGCGTAAAAATACCATTACCCCGAAACTGATACCGAGAATATATTTGATAATTGGCTGCCACTGAAATGCCAGGAATCTTTTGATTCAATTCCATTAAAAATTGACCGCCAATTTTTAACCTTTCCAACCAATGCAATCTTCTAGGAATCAAGCAACGATCAATTCCTAAAGTATTGAGATACATGGCTCTTCGCTCATCAAAAATAGTATTTACTTTGGAGTTTTGAACCTGGCTAATTTGATGTGCATGTACGCGGTAAGTGATTAAATTTTGAGGTACATTTCCAAACTTACATCCATCTAGTGCCAAATTAACCCACATCACATAATCTTCCGCACCATCATTACCAGGTAAATAGGGAGTCTTTTTGAAAACCTCAGCTCGACCCATCACAGATGGATTGCAGAGGGGGCTACATACAGAAATCATGGCGCGAATATCCGCGTCCGAATGACGTTGTTTGGAGCGCTTAATTTTGCCAGTGGCTTGATGAAGCACCCAATGATCTGTGCCACACAGATCTAGGCAATGAGATTGCAAATATTGAAGCTGAAGCTCTAATCTCTTGGGTTCAGCAATATCATCCGAATCCAAAAAGGCAATGTATTCACCTTGCGCCATCTCCACCAAGGCATTTCTAGCGCTGACCAAACCTTTATTTTTGGGAAGAAATACTTTTTTCATACGAGTATCAACATAAGAGTCAATAATCTCGGCAGTGCCATCGCTAGAGCCGTCATCAAGAACAATGAACTCAAAATTAACAAAAGTCTGATTTAAGATGCTTTCAATAGCGGCGGCAATGTATGCCTCAACATTGAAAGCGGGCATCAGAACGCTAACTACTGGTTTTGTCATTAGATAAAGCTTTGTAAATAGCGACCAAATCGCTTGAGGCGCTTTAGTAGCTGTGACGCAAGAGGCTTTTGGGATTGTCCAAGCGTTAGCTCTGACTCCCAGGCCGACTGGTAAATGATCCCGAGATAATTTTGCACAAGCTTGGCCCGCGTTTCACCTAAACGCTTCATTAGAAAATATTGCCAGTCATAGTGATAGGTTCGGAATAGTGGCTCAATCGCAATTAGGGGAATAGCGCGGTATTTAAGTAATGCTTCACCATAAATTAAGGTCTCAGGCAGATCCGGGCTAATCAATTCCCATAAGCAAATGCCTTTTGCTTGCAAGTATTGCTCGTCCAGAGATTTCCATACCTTTGCAGACCAAATGAATGGGGCTGGCGCGCAATAAAAGTTAGGGCCCTTTCGATCAAACACCGCTTTGACACGCTCCGCCTCCATGCGAAGATCTCTCTCCACCTTCTCTTGGCCACGGTTAGTTGCAATTTGGAAGAGTTCCTTGTTTTGATGAAGTACTGTGTAAGGCACGCCATCACTTGTCAGAAAATCTGCTTTATAAAAATTGCGGATGAAGACGCAATCAGAATCAAGGCACAAATAGTTTTCTGCAAATCCGAGCCGCCAAAATTCAGACTTAATAATTTGCTGCGAAAGACCGCCAGGCATTACTTGGTATTTTGCAAAATCCGCCTTAGGATTTGCAACAACAATTTCCTCGTCTGCCACCCAGACGTAACCCCTCTTACCAAGAACGTTTTCTAGCAATTCTTTCTCTGATTTTGGGGTGGAGATGTAAAAATCTAGGCAATCAATATTGAATTGATTTACAGACTCTAGCAGGCGCTTTAGGCGCAGAAAATCTCTAGAATACGATTTGCAATAGAGAACGAAGTCTTTCAAACGAGCTTCCTATAATTATTTTGCGCGACTTTGTACTTGGGTCAATATGGTATTCACCGCTTGATCCACACCAATTGGCTTCCAAATTGGCTCAATCAACTGCTTTGACTGCCAGTCTAACCAAATTCTCTCAAGCGCCATAGAAACTCCGGCTGAATCACCCTCAGCACTTAAGTAAGCACCTCTATCTAGTAGCATTTGATCTAACTGAGGATTGCGATGTGTAATGCCCCAGATTGGGCGGCCAGTCCAGAGGTAATCGTAGAACTTTGATGGAATGTACTCAGCACACCACTCATCATTGCCATGTAACAAAATTAGCGCATCAGCTGCCTGCATCTTTTCAGCCACTTGTTGACGGCCCGATTTTCCGGAAACTGGATCCCTCTCTAAGCGACCATGAGCCAGCAAAATATCTTCAAAACCCAATTGCTTTATTGAATCGACAGATAAAGAATCTAAAGGCGCACCGTAAGCGTGTATTCGAATTTGATCTCGAGCCTC
The DNA here is from genome assembly GCF_018687975.1 of Polynucleobacter sp. es-EL-1. NCBI lineage: Bacteria > Pseudomonadati > Pseudomonadota > Betaproteobacteria > Burkholderiales > Burkholderiaceae > Polynucleobacter > Polynucleobacter sp. es-EL-1. The sequence continues at coordinate 238,706 of NZ_CP061310.1, read as the reverse complement.
TGGATATTTTTTTAGCAAAGGCACTAAGGCCTTAAGAATGGTAGAAAGCGAGCGGTCGTTTGCCAAGGAACCAAAATGGCAAAGGTTTAATTGCTCAGTGTATTGATGAGTCTGGTTGCTCTCTAGACCCCCTGGAGGCTCAGCCCCAGGCGTTACAACAAACCCATGAGCATTATTAGGGGTATTCAGATTCACATTACGAACCTTTGCGTAATGCAAAGCACCGTCAGTAAACCACCAGACCTTGTCGGAAAATCGCGTTAGTTGATTTTCTAAGTAGTGACGAAAACGGGCATCACGATTTTTAGGCTTCTCAAAACCTTGATCCTCTGGACTTTTTCGAATCACCAAAGGATCATGCACTTCAGAGATCAACTCAATACCAGTAGCCTTCTTTAACCAAACACCGGCAAGGTGAGCGGACCACGCACTACCAACTGAGAGCACCACATCTACCTTGCCAGCACGAATTAATCTATAACCATGCAAGAAAGCGGGAAGTGACCAGGACCATTGACTTGAGTAGCCAAGCAAAAGCTTCTCAATTGCAATAAAGGGGGCCAACAATAAAGAAACTGTTCTGGTCGTCAGTTTGTAAATTAAACCTCGCCCATACTTATTAGCCACCCAGTGTCGAAAATCAAACCGAAATCCTGATGGACCCCAAGCAATAAATTGATAATGCGGAAAACGGGAATCTTTCAAACCAGTAATTGCGCTAAACACAATCGGCTCAACTCCAGCCTCTAATAAGTAAGGAATCTTATCTGTAATCGTCAGACTTGCTGCACGGCCATCCATATTAAAGGCGTGGGTCAGAATTAACCAACGTTTTTTAACGGTGACAGAAGGTAAGGTAATGGAACTTTGAATATTCACCAATTCATCCAGCTTGATATCAATTACCCGCAACAATAGACATGACCGCCATACGCACTGCAATACCAAAAGTCACCTGATTCAGAATGACAGACTGAGGACCATCAGCCACTACTGAATCAATTTCTACGCCTCTATTCATAGGGCCTGGATGCATCACAATGGCATCGGACTTTGCCAAGGCTAAACGCGCGGGCGTTAAGCCATACTGCTTAAAAAAGGCGTCGCCTTCTGGCACCTGCCCTATTTCCATGCGCTCTTTCTGGATCCGTAGAGTCATTACTACATCAACACCTTTGAGACCTTCTTCCATGCTGTGGAAAACCTTTACACCCTGCATGTCTAGGTCATTTGGCAAAAGGCTTTCTGGGCCAATCGCTCTTATATCTGTGCAACCCAAAGTTCTTAAGGCGCAAATATTCGATTTAGCAACACGACTATGGACAATGTCACCGATGATCGCCACCTTGAGTCCGCTAAAGTCTTTTTTAAAGTGGCGCATCGTATACATATCGAGCAAGCCCTGGGTGGGATGCTGATGACTACCATCACCAGCATTAACCACATGCACATGCGGTGGGACATGCTGCGCAATTTCAATGGGTGCTCGAGAGACGCTATGGCGCACTACAAAAATATCAGCCTGCATAGCTACTAAGTTATCAATCGTATCTAATAAGCTCTCACCCTTTGCGGTTGAGGAAGTTGAAATATCTAAATTGATAACATCTGCGGACAAACGCTTGGCTGCAATTTCAAAAGTGGTACGTGTACGGGTCGAGTTTTCAAAAAAGAGATTGAAAACACTTTTACCCCGCAGGAGCGGCACTTTTTTTACCTCTCTAGCAGGATCAGTAATGCTCACAAATTGCTGAGCAGTATCGAGAATGTGAAGAATGTGCTCTTTTGGCAAACCCTCTAAAGTCAATAAGTGGGTTAACTCACCAGCGGCATTAAATTGATTTACCGGAGTAATCACTGAATTATTAATGCCACTCATTCTGCACGCCCCTCTAACTGGAAGCTGAACTTGCCAGCACCATCTTTTTCTAGAACTAAAATTTGATTATCAGGAATAGTCACTCGCTCTCCCACAAAGTCAGCCGCTATGGGCAATTCTCGATTATCACGATCAGCTAAGACCATTAACTCCACCTTTGCCGGCCTACCAAAATCAAATAACTCATTGAGTGCCGCACGAACTGTACGACCAGTCAGCAAAACATCGTCGATCAAAATGATGCTTGTGCCATTGACTTCAAAAGGAAGATGGGTAGGCATGGTACTGGCAGTACGAAGCGCTGTCATACCTTTCTCAGCATAATCATCGCGATGAAAGGCCACATTAATGGCGCCATAGTGAGATAAATTGAGATCCTTTGCCAAGCGTTCTGCGATCCAAGCACCACCCATTGCAAGACCAGCCAGCTCAAATGAGTCACCGGCCTTTTTTCGCTGACTCAAAGTCTCTAGTAATTTCAGATAGGACTGCTCTGCATTCATCTCAACTTATCCAATTCTTTTCAAGAAAATACTGCTCCAAAATCAGGGCTGCCGATTCGGCATCCAAATTGTCCCGCATCTTGGAATCAGACTCTAAAATTGCCGAGCTATAGCGCTCGTCCACCCAATCGACTGGTAATCCAAAGCGACCGTGTAGCTGATTTCCAAAGCGGCGCGCTTTGGCGCTCATTTCATGTTCAGTACCGTCGGGGTGACATGGTAAGCCCACCACCAGCTGATTTGGTTGCCACTCCTTCAGTAATAGTTCAATTGCTCGAAAGCGCATATCCTCAGATGATTCCTCAATGATCTTTAATGCCTGTCCGGATTTGCTCAAGGTATTGCCAATCGCTACGCCAATCCGACGTGTGCCATAGTCAAAAGCCATCACCGTCAGGTCTTGACGCTTCCCTTCCTCAGGCATGTCCAGCCTCGCTAGACAAATGGCTGGGATCAAAGCCCAAATGACTCATCGTACGTTCATAGCGTTGACTTACAGGGGTATCGAAAATAATCTCCGTCATTTGCTGACGAGACAAAGGAACGTTCATCCAACCATTGAGGCTGATTTCCTCCTCAAGTTGGCCAGCACTCCAACCTGCATAACCCAAAGTCATTAAAAATTTTCTTGGCCCATTCCCTATGGCAACTGCCTCCAAGACATCCTTAGAGGTTGTCATGGTCAAGCCACCAGGAACTGCCAAAGAAGATCTATAGAGACTGCCAGTATTAGGTTCATGCAATACAAATCCTCGCTCTACCTGCACCGGGCCACCGAAATACACTGGTTGAGTTGATAAAGGTGTACTTTCTAGTTTGATTTCGATCTTGTCAAAAAGCGAAGCTAAATCCACCTCAGTGGGGCGATTGACTACCAGACCCATTGCACCACGATCAGTATGCTCAAACAGATAAATGACAGTACCCGCAAAATTGGGATCAGCCATTCCTGGCATGGCAATCAAGAATTGATTGGCAAGATGGTCAGCTGAAAAAGAAATCACAGATCCCAAGTTTGACGCCTGGGGATTCTGGGTGAGATTGACATCTTGTCCCACGGGGGCTTTTTTAGCCGTGCTCATTGGGCTTATTTTACCGAATTTGGCACCTCATGAGCTTAAAAGTGAATTCTTGCGCTCTAGATTTTTCCAGTCATCCAGTAAGCTACAAGCCCAATGACTTCATGCAGTAAATTGTTCCAATTTTTCGCACCATCCTCCAAGTCAAATCCAGTCCAGTGCAGCTTATGCGCAGTTTGATAATCCACCGGTACAGGAATTACTTCTATCCCCTGTTTTTGAAAGATCCGCAAAGATCGATACATATGACTTGCTGAGGTAATAAGAAGCCAAGGCTTAGGAGTTAGTACCCCCCCATTGATGCCTTTAGCCTCGAGCTCCAGAATCATCGGCTTCATATAGAGAACATTCTCGTAGGTATTGCGAGATTGATTCTCATATTGGGCATTCTGGTCCGGGAGCCCCTGCTCAGCAATTAACTGCTTAAAAGCATCGGCCTCAGATACCCCTTTTGGCGACAGTCGACCAGAAAAGCCACTGAAAATATAGGGTAGATCTGGATAACGACGAATCAGCTCAAAGGCTTTGGTCACCCGCTCTGCAGCAGATCCAATAGAGATCTCGCCCCGATCTACCGCAATTTCACCACCCTCGATAGCGCCGCCCAAAATAATGATTCCACCAAGATCATTTTGAGAAATCTGCGCTACATTGATTTTTGGCACTGCTTCTTCCAGGGCCCTGAGAAACAGTTCAGAACTTGGGAGCCAGCCAACAAGTAACAAATCAGCCATTGCCAGCACCAAAAAACGCTTACATAAATGTGGTTTTCTAAGACTCAAAAATAAGAGGCTGAGGGCGACAAAGACAATGACCCAATTTAAGGGCTCAATGCAAAACTGCACGATTTTGGAAATGATAAAAAATAGGGTGTCCATATAGGCAATATTACCTGCAAGCCGGGCGCAATTAGTCAATAAGCCCTAATATAGGGGCTATGCAAAAAGCTCTCGTTTGGCTCCGTCGCGACCTGCGTCTCTATGACAATGCAGCGCTTCATCACGCCCTGAAAAATAATGCTCAAGTTTGGCTAGCGTTTATCTTCGATACCGATATTCTGGATCCGCTCAAGTCTGAAGATCTAGATGCAAGCGGTCTCAAACATGATCGCCGCGTAGATTTTATTTGGCAAGGTCTAAAGCAAATCGATGAGCAATTACGAAATCAAGGTGGAGGACTGATTGTTCAGTTTGGCAAGCCTACTTCGTGCATTCCAAAGATTGCGGAGACTTTGGGCGTCAATACCGTATATACCAATCATGACTATGAGCCTTGTGCAATTGAGCGAGATTTATCGGTAAGTACTTCACTCAATAAACTGGGTATTGGTTTTGAAACGTTTAAAGATCAAGTCATCTTTGAGAAGAAAGAAATTCTGACGAACTCTAATACGGTATTTTCAGTTTTCACTCCCTACAAAAATAACTGGCTCAAAACGCTTCAAGAAAAAGATATTGCCGCTTATGACTGCACTCCCAAAAAGGGACAGTGGGGCCCAATACCTAAAGCGCTACAAGGCAATCTCCCAAGCCTGCAATCTATGGGTTTCACACCCACTGGGATTGAAACCTACCTACCGCCAGGATCTGAAGGTGGTCAAAGTTTCCTAGAGGACTTTCTGCTCCGCATTGACCAGTACCAGATTGGTCGAGATTTCCCCGCTATTAAAGGGGTAAGCTACCTTTCTACCCATTTGCGCTTTGGCATGCTATCCATCAGGGGCTTGGTTCGAGAAGCCCATCGACGCATGCTTGCGGGCAGCATGGGTGCCACCATTTGGTTGAGCGAATTAATTTGGCGAGATTTTTATTTCATGATTCTGGCGAACCACCCTCGCCTTGCTAGCGGAGCTGCCTTTAAGCCAGACTATGAACAGATTCAATGGGAAAGTGGCGCCCATGCTGACAAACTATTCAAAGCCTGGTGCGAAGGCAAAACAGGCTATCCACTCGTGGATGCGGCCATGCATCAGCTCAATCAAACTGGCTACATGCACAACCGCTTACGCATGGTCGTGGCAAGCTTCTTAAGTAAAGATCTGGGAATCGATTGGCACTGGGGCGAAGCCTATTTCGCCAAACACCTAAACGACTTTGAACTCTCATCCAATAATGGTGGCTGGCAGTGGGCCTCTTCATCCGGGTGTGATGCGCAGCCCTACTTTAGAATCTTTAATCCCATTACACAATCTGAAAAATTTGACCCCGAAGGTAAGTTTATCCGCCGCTATTTACCGCAACTAGATAAGTTATCCAAAAAATCCATTCATGCGCCTTGGGAGGCAGGTCACTTGGAGCTTGAAGCTGCCGGCATCATATTGGGTCGCGACTATCCATTCCCGATCGTCAACCATGATGAGGCACGCAAGAAGACTTTGGTGCGCTACAGCGTAGTAAAAAAAGTAAATCCTGAAGAAGCTGGGGCCTAAATAGATGTTTTTAGTCTATTCCGATTTAAGATAAGACATGAGCAAGATCTACGCGGTTGGCGATGTTCAAGGATGCGCCCCATCCTTGAAGGCGCTCGTCAAGAAACTCCCTGCAAAATCAAAGATCATTTTCTTAGGAGATCTTGTCAATCGTGGCCCTGACTCCCTAGGTGCATTGCGCTACCTTAAAAGGCTTCAAGAAAGCCAACGTATTGAATGCATTTTAGGTAATCATGACCTGCATTTACTGGCTGTCGATGCTGGTTTACGCAAAACCAAAGGTTTGGATACCGTTCAGCCTATTCTCGATGCCCCTGATCGCGCAGAACTAATTTCTTGGTTGCGTCACCGGCCCATGGCGCTGAGCAATGGCAAAGTATTAACGGTTCATGCAGGGGTGCTTCCGCAGTGGGACCTACAGCAAACAATTGAGTGTGCACAAGAGGTGGAAAAAGCGCTGCGTAAAAAATCTTATAAAGATTTTTTAGCAAATATGTATGGCAACTCTCCAAATAAATGGAGTAACTCCCTTAAGGGATATGAACGCCTGCGCGTCATCACCAACGCGCTGACCCGCATTCGCTTCTGTACCCCCAGTGGAGCCATGGAGTTTGAGAGTAAAGAAGGTTTTGAGAATGGGCCTAAAGGCTATCTACCGTGGTTTAAAGCTCCCAAGAGAAAAACAGTTGACACGCTCATGTACTTTGGACACTGGTCTACTTTAGGCTTACTACGCAGTAAAAATGTGATTGGATTAGATACGGGATGCGTGTGGGGCGGAAAACTCACCGCTATGGAAATCCCAGAATCTGGCAAGGATAGTCAAAAATTAGAGCTTATTCAGGTTGCTGGCTACGACCATCCACTCCGAATGTAATCCTGCATCTCGATCTTTAAATCAACCAGACTATTTAGAGCTTTTTAAAGGCGGATCTTGCAGCAGCAATAATCTCATCCACTACAGCATTGTCATGTGCAATAGAAGTAAATCCAGCCTCATACGCAGATGGTGCAAGATACACACCTTGATCTAACATCAAGTGAAAAAATTTCTTGAATGCCTCAATATTACTTTTGGTTACTGCCTCATATGAGGTGGGGACCTGGTCAGCAAAATAGAATCCGAACATACCGCCAACGCTATCTACTGCAAAAGGAACTTTTGCTTCATCTGCAGCCAGCTTTAGTCCCATCATCAGTTTTTCTGTCTGCCCTGTAAGGCACTCATAAAATCCAGCGCGAGAAACAATCTCCAGTGTTTTAAGTCCTGCTGCTACTGCAACTGGATTGCCTGATAAGGTGCCAGCTTGATAGACATTACCAAGTGGTGCCAGCTTGGACATAATTTCTTTTTTGCCACCGAAAGCTGCCATCGGCATCCCGCCGCCCATGACCTTACCCAAGCAAGTTAAATCCGGAGTAATGCCTTGCAAGGATTGAGCGCCACCTAATGCAACTCTAAAACCAGTCATCACTTCATCGTAAATCAGCACGCTGCCATACTGAGCAGTCAAAGTACGCATCGCAGATAAAAATGCTACAGATGGTTGAATCAAATTCATATTGCCGGCTATTGGCTCTAAAATCACTGCAGCAATCTGATCACCCTGCTTTTTAAATACTTCCTCTAGTGCTGCAACATCGTTGTACGGCAGCACTAGAGTGTGCTTCACCAAATCCTGTGGCACACCACCAGATGAGGGCGCATTTTGAGTGGAGTCAGCAAATGTCAGCAACCCAGATCCAGCCTTTACCAACAAACTGTCTGCGTGACCGTGGTAACAACCTTCAAATTTAATAATCAAATCTCGCCCGGTATAACCTCGTGCAAGACGCAGAGCGCTCATAGTGGCCTCAGTACCACTAGAAACCATGCGTACCTGCTCAACACTCGGCATGAGCTGGCAAATACGTTCAGCTAACTCAATTTCACCCTCAGTGGGAGCGCCGTAACTAAAACTGGTTTCTGCAGCCTTCTGCACCGCCTCAACCACTTCAGGGTTGGCATGCCCAGCAATCATGGGGCCCCATGACATGATCAAATCGATGTAACGCCGTCCATCGGCGTCCCAAAAATAAGGTCCCCTTGCCTTCGTTACAAAACGTGGCGTACCACCCACCTGACGAAAAGCCCGCACCGGGGAATTCACGCCTCCGGGAATCGTTTTTTGTGCACGCTCAAATAAGATATCGTTTTGTCCCAAGATGCTGTTCCTAATTTCGGTATTAATTTAAATATTTTTAGGCAGGTCGATTAAATTGCCATCATTTCAAAATCTTCTTTACGTGCACCACACTCTGGGCACGTCCAATTCATTGGCACATCTTTCCACAATGTTCCAGGTGCAATTCCCTCTTCAGGCAAACCGGCAGCCTCGTCATAGACCCAGCCACAAATCAAACACATATACGTTTTAAATTCCATATCTTCCTTTTTTACCATTCACAGTAATGGCATTATTTTAGATCTGGCTGGCTATCTCTTTTTTGATGCATTTCAAACTTAAAGAGCCTGCATTCCAAAGGGCCATTAAACAGCGGGGTACGCTTGGACTCCTTAATACGTAATTGTCCCGGCAAAGCCATATCTGCTGTAAGGACAAATACACTCCAGCCACCAAAAGCATCTTTCAGATGTTGGCCAAACTGACGCAAAAATTCTACAAACTGAGGATCTTGCTCCTCTTGGGCTTGTAATTTTTTAAGGGACTCTCTACTTGATCGTTTCGCACTTTGACGACCCGTTTCTACATTCTGCGCAAAGCGATCTTCAGTCACCTCTGCATCATCATAGACATCTTCTTCAGACTGCCTATCTCGACCACGACCGCCTTTAATTACCAATCGCTCACCGTAGGGAGGGTTTAAGAGCATGACACCATCTTTTGCATTCTGAGGAGGCTTGCTCGCCAAAGCATCAATCTGGCGAGTGACGGGTAAATCTGGCAATTGAGCACGCTGCCAATTGCCTTTAAACATTGCCACTAAGCGCTCGTTAATATCTCCGCCACTAATTCCTAAAGATTGAGCATCTGGATACTGCTGACGCTTTTCGAGCATTTGGGCTAAAGCAGCTTCTTTTAAAGCAGCCCATCGTTTTTGCTCACCAGCGTCGTTAAAGGTTTTGAGCCTCTGAAAACCAAAACCATGCGCAGAGGTCACTAAAGGACGGTAGGCCAGACGTGAAGGTTGTACATCATCGCCATACATCCCAGCACGAATCGCCCCTGGCGGAATCGCTAAAGCAGTTTGTGCTGCCTCAATCAGAAAAGTGCCACTACCGCACATTGGGTCGAACAAAGTCTGTGAGGGTCTCCAACCGGTAAGCGACAAAATACCAGCGGCTAAATTTTCTTTTAGCGGTGCATCGCCTTTTTCATCGCGCCACCCCCGCTTAAACAGAGCTTCACCGGAGGTATCTAAATAAATAGTGATCTGGGTAGCAGTCAGATGCGCCTGCACTCTTACATCCGGAAATGCCGTATCGATACTAGGCCGATCGCCAGTCACATCACGCAGACGATCGACAATCGCATCTTTAATTTTGAGAGTAGCAAAATTTAAACTCTTGAGAGGGGAGCGATGCGCTGTGACATCAACCCGCAGAGTTTGCTTCGATGAAAACCAATCTTCCCAAGCTAAGCCACTGGCTAACTTATACAAATCCTCTTCTTGACGATACGGCGCCTGAGCCATCTGCAATAACACTCGACTTGCAATACGGGAGTGCAAATTTAAAGCCATCGCCGCAGAAATCGGCGCTGCCAGCCCAACTCCCCCCGTAGGACTTGTAGGCGTAGGATCGATTACCCAAGTACCTAAAGCTTTTGAGTCAGGTCGCTGAGCAATAGCAGCCAACTCTTGTGCTAAAGGCACCTCTAGTCCACCTGGACAAACAACAAAAAATCTCATGGGACTAACAATCTAAAAAGGAATTAGGGTTTGATAACAACTAAGGCAGTCACTATCAAAAGTAATAGAACCGGAGCTTCGTTAAACCAACGAAACCAAACGCCAGAGCGAGTATTAATGCCATTACGAAATTTCTTCAGCAAAGCCCAGCAGGCATGGTGATAACCGATCACCAGAAGCACAAAGAATAATTTAGCGTGCATCCATCCCTCGCCTGCACCAATCTTAAAATGCAACCAAAGCGTCAAACCCAACAACACAGCAGGCACTGCCAAGATGGTCATAAAACGGAAGAGGCGATTGGCCATTCCCAAAAGACGTGCATAGGCTTCAGGGTGCTTCTCATCCGCTAAATTTACAAAAATACGTGGAAGATAAAACAAGCCCGCAAACCAAGAAGCAATTAAAACAATGTGCAAGGTTTTAGTCCACAAATATGCATTACCCATCATTTACCACCCTTCATTTTTTGATTTTGATTCATGTGCATTAAGTACGAACCTCGCCATGACCCATGACGATATATTTCAAGGAGGTAAGGCCATCCAAGCCTACCGGTCCACGAGCATGTAATTTGTCATTCGAAATCCCAATCTCAGCACCTAAGCCATATTCAAAGCCATCAGCAAATCGGGTGCTCGCATTAACCATCACACTAGAACTATCAACTTCACGCAAAAAACGATTCGCGTTCGATTGATTATTCGTAATAATGGCATCGGTATGTTTGCTGCCATATTGCTCAATATGATTCATTGCCTCGTCGATATCGGCCACGGTCTTAATCGACAAGATTGGCGCCAAATACTCTGTTTGCCAATCTTCTTCGGTAGCAGTTACTAAGTCTTTGAACCCAGCATCCTCAAGAGTCTTGCGGGTTATGGGATCAACCCGTAATTCAACCCCTTTGTCTTGATAAATTTTGCACAAGGCTGGTAGGACTTGTGGAGCAATCGAATGATTAACCAATAAAGTCTCCATCGCATTACAAGGGGCATAGCGTTGGGTCTTCGCGTTATCACATACTTTAATTGCCATCGCGATGTCCGCATCTGCATCAATATACGTGTGACAAATGCCATCGAGATGCTTAATCATCGGCACGCGGGCTTCCGCCATCAAACGTGCAATTAAGCTCTTGCCACCACGCGGCACAATCACATCGATATATTGCGTCATCGTGATCATTTCACCAACAGCAGAACGATCGGTTGTGGTGACAACCTGCACCGCATCCATTGGCAAATGAGCAGCATCCAAACCTTCTTGAATCAACTGCGCCAAAAGCGTATTGGAATCAATCGCCTCCGATCCACCACGCAAAATCACTGCATTACCAGATTTGAGACACAGTGCTGCCGCATCAATCGTGACATTAGGACGAGATTCATAAATGATCCCGATCACACCAAGAGGAACGCGCATTTGAGCTAACTCAATGCCAGAGGCTTGTTTTTGTAATGGGCTGATTTTGCCAATAGGATCATCCAAAGAAACAATCTGCTCTAAGCCTAAAGCCATGGACTCAATCGTCTTTGGTGTCATCGTGAGACGATCAATAAATGCTGCATCTTGGCCATTGGCTTGGGCACGGGCAACATCGAGCTGATTTACTCTTTGGATTTCACCGGCATTTTGGCGAATCAATTGAGCAATATGGGTCAGGGCTTGATTTTTTTGCTCACTCGAAGCGCGCGCCATCGCTCTGGAAGCCTCCCGTGCTCGGCGCCCAATCTCTTGCATCATTTGTTTAATACTATTCGTTGAATTGCTCATATCTTCACTATATCTTGAATTAATCCACTAACAATGAGTTGTGCTATCACACTGATTAACGCAGTAAATTACCTACCAAACGCAAACCATCCCAAGGATCCGTTGGCAAATCTGTAGCATGCAAACCCTTAGCCTGACGATCTAATCCAGCTGCAACCTGCATGGCTCTGCGTAACTTCAGAGGCTGCACACGTTTTAGTGCCATTGGATACAGACGCTCTTTGTTGCCCCAAATGCGATTAGCGCGCATTAACTGTTGCACAGATTCTCCTGCATCGCTTGCTGCTTTCAGTTTTGATAGTATCCGAAGCTCTTCAGTTACGCTCCATAAAATTAACACTAGAGCCTCGCCCTCGCCCTTTAGGCCATCAAGCATCCGATTAAGGCGGGATAAGTCACCAGCCAACATCGCCTCAGTTAATTCGAATACGTTGTACCGCGCTACTTTCAAAATAGCCGAGCGGATTTGATCCTCAGTCAGCACTCCAGCGGGATAGAGTAATCCAAGCTTTTGGATTTCTTGATGAGCCGCAATTAAATTACCCTCTACTTGCTCTGCAATAAAACTCAGAGCGCGTTGACCAGTAGGACCAGATTCCACTTCTTGGCCCTGTTTCTTGAGGCGCCCTGCAATCCACTGGGGTAATTGGCTCCGATCTAAGGAATCTAATTGAATCGCCATACCCGCCTCATCTAAAGCGGTGAACCAAGCAGAGGTTTTTGTCTTGCCATCCAGCCTTGGCAAAATGATGCACACAATCGTATCTGGGCCATCAGGACCTGCTGACTGAGCTTCAATTTGAGCGGAGAACTGTTTTAATGCCTCAGCACCATCACGCCCAGGCTTACCCGTAGGGATACGTAACTCGACCCAGCGCTTATCCCCAAACAAGGACATGGTTTGACCCGCATTTAAGAGCTGACTCCAATCAAAACCGCGCTCTTGTAAAAGAACTTCACGCTCGGTATAGCCCATTTTTTTAGCAATGGCGCGTAGCTGATCAATCGCCTCCATCATGAGCAGCGGCTCATCGCCGCTAAAAACATACAGTGGTTTTATTGCAGCAGCGGAATTTAATCCCTTGAGATGAACTTGTAGTGCATCGCTCTTAACCATGCGCTTTACCAATCATCACTTAAAAACTTTTTGCCTGTGGCGCTTTAGCTGAAGCGGCTACCCGACGCAAAATCTGTACTGCTAAGTCTCTACGCATCGAAGATAAAAATTGCTGCATTTGAGCATCCGAAGCCAAAACGGTTGAGACTGAAAAGTCCATATCTCGGGTCATGTAAATTTCTGCTTCAGGGACGACATCAGCGCCTGCATTGTCAAATGCTCTAAACCCAACCCGAATGCTGAGACGATAAGCAGAGACTTGCCCGTTGGAGTTATAGGCCAGAATTTCTCTGCCATTTAAATCGCTCGTGATGTCCAAGATCAGATCTGCATCTTTTGGGTTGATCGCAATCTTGGCATCAGTGCCCGTCAGAATCGATGTTTGCAAATCTGCACGCAAGGGTGGTGAAGGACTACCTGTAATGGCAATTACTTTAAATGGCAAATCTACCATGCCACGCATACGATAGCCGCAGGCGACTAAACCGCTAAACGGAGCTAAAGAGAGCAAACTAAGGACGGTACGCCTAACAGTGTTTACGCTCATGTCTTTAGTTTCTTATCTGGAATAAATTAAGCAACGATATTAATTAAGCGGCCTGGCACAACAATGACTTTTTTAGGCATTGCGCCATTGAGCGATCTTTTAGCTGGCTCACTTTGTAATGCTAAAGCTTCGATTTGCTCTTTGCTTGCATCTGCAGGCACTTGAATCTCACCCCTCAGCTTGCCATTAATTTGCAACATGATGGTGAGCTCAGTTTGCACTAATGCAGTCTCATCCACAGCAGGCCATGGGGCATCTAACAACAGGCCAAAGGACTTCTCGTAACCCATCTGCTTCCAAAGCGCATGAGTTAAGTGTGGCACGACTGGATATAAGACTCGAAGCAAAATACTCAGGCACTCCCGCAGAATCGCTGGACGAACGAGGCAACTGGCGCCCAACTTAATGGGCTCTAGAGTATTGAGCATTTTCATGGCAGCCGACACTACGGTGTTGTACTGGCGGCGTTGATAGTCAAAATTAGCCTGCTTGAGAATCGAGTGAACCTCACGGCGTAATTCTTTTTCAGCATCATTCAAATCCTGGGGCAATACATCATCCGCTGAGCAAATCGCATCAGACTGACTGCTTGAATACATCCATACACGGCGCAAGAAACGCGAAGCGCCATCAACACCGGCACCGGACCACTCCAGCTGTTGCTCTGGAGGCGCAGCAAACATAACAAAGAGCCTAGCGGTATCAGCGCCATATTGATCTATTAAGGCCTGCGGATCTACGCCATTATTTTTACTCTTCGACATCTTTTCAACGCCACCAATGATGACAGGCGTACCAGAGGCATCCCCTTTTAGCTTAGCACCCTGTGGTCGACCTTTGTCATCGAGCTCTAACTCAACATCCAACGGGTTGAGCCAGGTTTTTTTACCAGACGCTTCTTCAGAGTAATAGGTTTCGTTAAGCACCATGCCTTGCGTAAGCAAGTTCTGGAAAGGCTCATTGAATGTAATCAGATCAAGATCGCGCATCACCTTAGTCCAAAAGCGTGCATAGAGTAAATGCAAAATTGCATGCTCGATACCACCGATGTACTGATCCATGGGCATCCAATACTCATTCCGACCATCGACCATAGTCTTCGCATCTGGTCCTGTATAGCGCATGAAATACCATGAAGAATCTACAAAGGTATCCATCGTGTCCGTCTCACGACGTGCCGGTTTGCCACATTTTGGGCACTTCACATTTAAGAAGTCTGGGCGCTTATTGAGTGGATTACCACTGCCATCGGGCACACAATCTTCTGGCAATACCACGGGTAAGTCTGCCTCTGGCACAGGAACGGCGCCACAGCCAGGATTTTGCTCATCACCGCAATGAATAATCGGAATGGGAGTGCCCCAGTAACGCTGACGAGAGATTCCCCAATCACGCAAACGATAGGTTGTCTTAATTTCGCCAATGCCCAACTTTTCTAAATCAGCAGCAACTGCATTGACCGCCTCTTCATGCGATAGACCGTCGTACTTGCCACTATTAAGACAAACAACATTTTCTTTTTGCGCATACCAATCTTGCCAATGGCTGGTATTAAACATATCAGAAGGTGAGTGCAAAGCAATCACTTGCTTAATCGGTAGATCGTATTTAAGGGCAAATGCAAAATCGCGTTCATCGTGTGCTGGCACGCCCATCACGGCGCCATCACCATAAGACATCAGCACATAATTACCAACCCAAACAGGTACAGGCTCATTTGTCAAAGGATGTGTCACATATAAACCAGTGAACATCCCTTCTTTTTCTTGGGTGGCCAAGTCTGCCTCGATGACACTGCCCGTTTTACATTTCTCGATAAATGCTGCTAGCGCTGGATTATTGAGAGCGGCTTGACTTGCCAATGGATGCTCAGCCGCAACTGCGCAAAAGGTAACTCCCATGATGGTGTCGGCACGGGTTGTAAACACATACAACTGTCCATCTTGAATAAAATTACCTTGCGCATCCGCAATTTCATGCTTGAAGGCAAAACGCACACCGCGGCTTTTACCGATCCAATTTTGCTGCATGGTTTTGACGCGCTCAGGCCAGCCTAAACCATCCAAACCTGAGAGGAGTTGCTCTGCATAGGCAGTGATATTGAAGTAATAACCCGGAATCTCGCGCTTTTCTACTAAAGCACCTGAGCGCCACCCCCGCCCATCAATCACCTGCTCATTTGCTAAAACTGTTTGATCGATAGGATCCCAGTTAACCACCTGAGTCTTGCGATAAGCAATCCCTTTTTCGAGCATCTTCAAAAAGAGCCACTGGTTCCAACGATAGTAATCTGGACTACATGTTGCTACTTCACGTGACCAATCAATGGCAAGACCCATGGCCGCCATTTGCTTTTTCATATAAGCAATGTTGTCGTAGGTCCACTGAGCAGGAGGCACTTTATTCTGAATGGCCGCATTCTCAGCAGGCATACCAAATGCATCCCAACCCATTGGCATGAGCACGTTATAACCTTGCATCCTGAGCTGACGCGCCATCACATCATTGATGGTGTAGTTGCGCACATGGCCCATATGTAACTTCCCGGATGGGTAAGGCAACATTGAGCACGCGTAATACTTAGGCTTTGGCTGACCAGAGGCATCTACTGCGTTCTCACTAACCCGATACGCTTGCGCACTTTCCCAATCAGCTCTTGCTGCCGCCTCAATACTGCGGTGGTCGTAATCCCTAGTCATTCAGTGAAACTCTTTTCTTCTATTTTTAATTAATGATTTATTGGCGCAAACCAAGTACGTCTTGCATGTCATAGAGACCAGAATTCTGATTTTGTAGAAAACGGGCTGCACGCAAGGAACCTTGAGCATATGACTGACGACTAGAGGATTTATGACTAATCTCAATCCGCTCGCCCTCACCAGCAAACAAAACTGTGTGGTCACCAACAATATCGCCTCCACGGATCGTTGCAAAACCAATCGAACCCGCTTTACGCTCCCCGGTATGACCCTCTCTGGCATAGACCGCAACATCATTCAACTTCTCGCCAAGCGCATCCGCAATGACTTCGCCCATTCTGAGCGCAGTACCTGATGGAGCATCTACTTTATGGCGATGATGCGCTTCGATGATTTCAATGTCGTAACCTTCATTTAGCATCTTGGCCGCAATCTCTAACAACTTGAATGTTGCATTCACACCAACACTCATATTCGGCGCAAAAACAATTGCTAAATTGGAAGAAGCCTTTTTAAGACTCTCAATTTGCGCATTGCTTAGACCAGTTGTGCCAATAATCATTTTGCATCCGGTCTTTTGCGCTACTGCAAGATGCGCCATCGTGCCTTCTGGGCGAGTGAAATCAATTAAAAATTCAGCGCCTGTCAAAGCCTTTGCAATATCTGATGTAATGACTACGCCAGTTTTTTTACCTAAGAAGGCGCCAGCATCTTCTCCCAGTAGCGGGCAAGACTCATGCTCCAGAGCGCCAACCAACTCAGCATCCGAGCAATTGAGTACGGCCTCAATCAACATTTTTCCCATGCGCCCTGTTGCACCAGCAATTGCGATTTTCATCATTTGTATCTTCGTTTCTTATTCAAGGTTGTCGAAAAAAATCATTCGACATCAACACAACTTTATTTTTATTTAACTTCACTAGCCTGCGGAACGTTGAGGGCACCAGGGCCTAACTGTTGAGGCGCTGGCGGTGCTTCTGGTGATTTTTTTGAGAAACTAAAAAAGTCCCAAAAAGAACTGCTAGCAGGAGCCGCAGGCACAGCTTTCCCGGCTGGCAAATTATCAGTTGGGCTCGGCACTAGCAACTCCGGCTGTTGTAATGGTGGAGTGACTGGCGGCTTATTGGAGCCAGTAATCACATCCCAAAATGACCGTTTGGATTTTGCATAGCCATCAATTTCAGCAACCATTTCCACTTCGGTTGGCAAAGGATCGCCCTGAAACTTTACTAACTTATCACCTTCAAAAAATACGGTTACCCGACGCTCTTTGGCAATAGGTTGGCCAGCACGCTTAAATTCAAAAATATAGTCCCAGCGATTTGCATGGAAGTAACTTGCCAACAAAGGAGTTCCCAATATTTGACGAACCTGCTCGCGACTCTGGCCCAGTTGCAATTTGGCATATTGCTCACTAGAAATAAAGTTACCCTGAACAACATCGGGGACATAGGGTTTGAAAACCGTATTCATCCAAGCACGCTGTTTCTCATCTACTGCACTAGTGCAACCGGTAGATGCAATAAAGCTAGCCAAAATGACGATCCATAAACCCGAACGAAAATGGTCAAAAACCCTTGAGGTGGCAGGGATAAGGCGATTAAATAGTTGAAGGCAATTTTGCATGGCAGGCCGTATCATTAAGACATTGATTTTAGCTCCCAAAGCCATGAATATGAACCAAAACCCCACTCCTGCAGATTTACGCGATATTGGCCTTAAGGCTACTGGTCCCCGGATGAAAATTTTGGATTTTTTTCATCAAAATGGAGGCACCCACTTTAGCGCCGAAGACGTCTTCATGGCCCTTGCTAAAGAGGACAAAGAAATTGGTTTAGCCACTGTTTATCGAGTACTCACCCAGTTTGAGCAAGCAGGGCTCTTGTTACGTAGTCACTTTGAATCCAGTAAAGGGGACGGACGGGCCATTTATGAGCTCAATGAAGGCCAGCATCATGACCACCTTGTTTGCCTCGACTGCGGTCATGTCGAGGAATTTGTCGATGAGGCAATCGAGAAAAGGCAGCGCGATATTGCTAAAAACTTGGGTTTCAAGCTCCAAGAGCACTCTTTAGCCATGTATGGACACTGCCAAAAGAAAAATTGCCGCAATAAACAAAAAACCTAAGCTTTTTTACCCGATCTTGATGGGTATTTGAGAAAATATCTCTTGAAATTTAGCAAAATAAGCGAAGTTAATGAAAAAAGACCTCAATTGAGGTCTTTTTCACAACTAAAACAAGATTTTAAGCGCTCTTAGGCTTAAAGCCTGATTGTTCTTTCACTTTACAGCCATCAATGCCTCAGCTGCATTGAGCATCTGCACTGAATAACCCCACTCGTTGTCATACCAAGCCAAGACTTTCACTAACTTGCCGTCCGCTGACACTCGAGTCTGAGAGGCATCATAAATACTTGGGCGAGGGTCATGATTAAAGTCGATGGAAACCAAAGGCAAGGTATTGAAACCCAAAATACCCTTCAATTCACCTTCGCTCGCTGTTTTGAGGATAGAGTTCACTTCATCCACGCTGGTAGCACGGCTGGCAGCAAAGGTTAAATCGACAACAGAAACGTTAATGACCGGCACCCGCATTGCAAAACCGTCAAAGCGTCCTGCCAAAGCTGGCAATACCAAACCAACTGCCTTCGCAGCCCCAGTCTTCGTAGGGATCATACTGCTCACCGCAGAACGCGCACGGCGCATATCCTTGTGATAAACATCTGTTAACACCTGATCATTGGTAAATGCATGAATGGTGGTCATCAAACCCGATTCGATACCAATCTGCTCTAACAAGGGCTTTACCAACGGCGCTAAACAGTTAGTCGTGCAGCTCGCATTCGAAACTACGATATCGCTGGGCTTAAGTACTTGTTGATTAACGCCGTAAACAATTGTGGCATCCACATCTTTTTCACCTGGAGCAGAAATCAATACTTTCTTTGCACCTTGAGAAATATGCACCATGGCTTTTTCTTTAGAAGTGAATTTGCCCGAGCACTCCAATACCAAATCGACCCCCAACTCACCCCATGGAGTTTCTAATGGGTTACGAGTGGAGAACATTTTGATGCGATCGCCATTCACAACCATGCAATCACCATCGACTTTCACTTCTGCCGGAAAGCGACCATGTGCAGAATCATACTGAGTGAGATGTGCATTGATATCGATATCCCCCATGGCGTTAATTGCCACGATCTTGATATCGCGTCTTGGCTTGCCATTGACCTGATCTTCATATAGTGCGCGTAAGACCATGCGGCCAATACGGCCATAACCATTTATTGCGACACGAATTGTCATGTGATTCCCCTTACCAATAATTGAATTGATCCCGAATTAATTATTCGAGATGCATTGCTTAACAGTCTTTGCAATTTCGTCAACTGTTAAACCAAAGTACTCGTACAACTGCGGAGCCGGTGCAGACTCACCAAAAGTATCTACGCCATGCACAGCTGCACAACCATATTTCCACCAAAAATCACTTACGCCAGCCTCAACCGCAATTCGCGGAATGTTAGCGGGTAATACTTTTGCTTTATACGCAGCATCTTGTTGATCAAATACAGTTGTAGAAGGCATCGACACTACGCGAATACCCATACCTTCAGACTCCAAACGCTCGGCTGTTTGCAATGCCAACGCAATTTCTGAACCAGTAGCAATAATCACTGCATCAATTTTTGCTTTCTTGGAATCACGCAGCACATAAGCACCGCGCGCAATATCTTTGATCTGCTGGGCATCACGTGAAACAAATGGGCAATTCTGACGACTAAAGATCAAGGCACTTGGGCCATGCTTACGCTCAATCGCAGCACCCCACGCAACCGCACTTTCAGTGGTGTCACATGGACGCCAAACCATTAAATTCGGAATCAGACGCAAGGACGCGACATGCTCAACAGATTGGTGTGTGGGACCATCCTCACCCAAACCAATCGAGTCATGTGTGAAGACAAAAATACTGCGCAGCTTCATCAGTGCAGCCATGCGCAAGGCATTGCGACTGTAATCCGAGAAGGTTAAGAAGGTACCGCCGAAAGGAATGTAACCACCATGTAAAGCAATACCGTTCATGATGGCGCTCATACCAAACTCGCGAACACCATAATTAATGTGGTTACCCCACTGATCCGCTCGTACTGGCTTACATGCTGACCAATTGGTTAAGTTGGAACCAGTCAAGTCAGCAGAACCACCCATAAACTCCGGTAAGGCAGGCGCCAAAGCTTCGATAGCATTTTGACTTGCCTTGCGAGTAGCTACAGTTTCAGCCTTGGATTGACATGTCTTGAGATAAGCATTGAGCGTAGATGAAAATTCTTTAGATAAATCGCCCTGCATACGACGCTGTAATTCAGAGGCTAACTCCGGATATTTATTTTTATAAGCTTGAAATTGCTTATTCCACGCATGCTCAGCAGCTTGCCCACGTTTCTTAAAATCCCAAGCCTCATAAATATCTTTCGGGATTTCAAATGGGGCATATGGCCAATTCAGAGCAACACGGGTTGCAGCAATCTCTGCAGCACCTAATGGGGAACCATGAACCTTATCGCTGCCAGCCATATTGGGAGAGCCTTGACCAATCGCAGTCTTGCAACAGATTAAGGTTGGCTTGTCACTCTTCTTGGCTTTAGCAATTGCACTGGATACAGCTTCAGCATCATGACCGTCGACATCACGAATTACATTCCAACCATAGGCTTCAAAACGCTTTGCCGTATCTTCATTAAACCAAGAAACGACTTTGCCATCAATGGAAATGCCGTTGTCATCCCACAGTGCAATCAATTTATTGAGCTTGAGCGTGCCAGCCAATGAACATACTTCATGACTGATACCCTCCATCAAACAACCATCACCTAAAAATACATAGGTGTAATGATCGACAATATTGTGACCTGGGCGATTAAATTCTTGCGCTAATAATTTTTCAGCAAGCGCCATCCCCACTGCATTTGAAATTCCTTGACCCAATGGACCGGTAGTGGTTTCAACGCCTGCGGTAATTCCATATTCAGGATGTCCCGGTGTTTTGCTATGCAATTGACGGAAATTTTTCAACTCACCGATAGGTAAATCGTAGCCAGTCAAATGCAACAGTGAATACAACAACATTGAGCCATGACCGTTTGACAAAACAAAACGATCGCGATTCATCCAATGCGGATCAGTGGGGTTATGTTGCAAGTGTTCATTCCACAATCCCACTGCAATATCGGCCATGCCCATCGGCATCCCAGGATGCCCTGAATTGGCTTGTTGAACTGCGTCCATTGATAAGGCACGAATGGCATTAGCCATACGAATTTGAAGATTTGACATCGTAATATTGGTCTCGGAGAATAAATTCGCTATATTTCAGTAATGCCTCAATTTTATCTTCCCGGCCCATGGGAAACCGAAAAGCCAAACCCCCTCCCCCCTGAACTCGCTCACCACTTACGAGTGCGCCGTATTCAGATCGGCGAATTCTTCCCCATCTTTGATGGCAAGGGCCAAGTTGCCCAGGCAAAACTGTTGTCTCTCAGCAATAAGTCTGGGGAAGCCGATTTGAGTGATATTCGCCTAGACACCCATCGTGAGAGCCCTTACGCCATCACCTTGGCACAAGGCCTGGCTGGGGGCGATAAGATGGACTGGATCGTTGAAAAAGCCATTGAAACTGGTGCCCAGACTATTGTGCCCCTGCAATGTGAGCGCTCAGTAATCAAATTAACTCGCTCTAGTGATGCGGAGAGGGCTCAAAAGCGTCTCCTCCACTGGGCGGGCATTGTTCAGGCGGCCTGTGAGCAGTGTGATCGTACAGTTTTAGCTTCTGTAGAGCCCGTGCAAAGTTTTGAAAGTTATCTACAAAAGCCACAAAAAGCCAAACTTAAGCTACTTTTAAGCCCAGATACCGACAAAAGCCTGTATTCCGTATTAATTGAAAGTCCACCGCAGGATGTTATTTTGATGATTGGGCCGGAAGGTGGTCACTCTCCAGAAGAAGAGGCTCAAGCTCAGGCTGCTGGATATCAGATCGTCTCTTTAGGTGATCGAGTATTGCGAACTGAGACCGCTGGAATTGTTGCAATCACAGCTGTACACAGTATTTGGGACCCAGAAATGCAAAATCGCCTCAAATAGAGGCGATTTGTGCAGTGTTACTACCAAATTTACTTAGGCAAAAGAGTAGAACACGCGATAAGGCGTACGACGCTCTGACCAGAAATCTACTGCATCGCGGAAGACATCTAATAAAGTTTCGCGTGCTTCCTTGTCAAACTTCTGAGTACAGGGCAAACCTTCCAGTACCACAACAAATCCTGGCTGCGGGCCAGACTTATCAACAGTTGTAGTTAAGGCATCCAATAGTGGATCAAAATTTTTGGCTTGTTGCTTAGTAAACGTGTAAGCAATCGCAATCGCCTCTAACACCTCACCTTTGGTCATTGCATTAGCGCAATTTGCGTAAATGAAATGCTGCCCAAGCTCAGTTGCTGCCTCTTGGAGGTCTGGCGTACGGAAAGCGCGGATTGATTGCACGATATTAGGGCGCACACTGCGCAACATTGCCGGCGGTCCGGCATCGCGAACGGCCAAAGCGGCACGCCAAGAAGCTGTCACTTTTTTCCCCGAAACTTGATTTGCTGCATAGGTTTGTAAACGAGATAAACCGCCCTCAGCATAGATATTGGCTGCTGATGACTCAGATTCAAGTCGATCATTACTATCCCAACTTTCAGCGCGACTATGTTCGTCGAAGCCTACTAAAGTGCTGTTTTCAGAGCGATTATTCATGATGGGTGCTAGGTTACCCTTAACACGCCATCAAATCAAGCCCAATTACAGTGCATTTTATATAAACCATTGATTTATATAATAATTATTTAAGTTAGCTATTACTAACTAACTTAAATAAGGGTCCATCTTTTAACTTAAGCCATGCCCCTTGCATTACCGGCAGCCTCAACCACCGCCAAAGTTGTCACATTAACAATGCGTCGAACGGTGGCGGCAGGTGTCAGAATATGAATTGGCTTAGCAACACCTAAGAGCAATGGCCCAATGGCAATTCCATTACCTGCAGCAGTCTTGAGCAAGTTATAAGAAATATTCGCCGCATCGATATTGGGTAGTACCAATAAATTAGCATCGCCTTTTAATGGGGACGATGTCACTGCACCAGCACGAATCGTTTCATCCAAAGCGCTATCACCATGCATCTCACCATCTACTTCAAGAGTTGGATCTGCTTTTTGAATCAAAGCCAGCACTTCACGCATTTTGACTGCAGATGGTGCGCTGCTAGAACCAAAGTTGGAGTGGGATAAGAGAGCCACTTTAGGTGTTATGCCCAATTTACGCATTTCATTGGCCGCCATCAAAGTCAACTCTGCTAATTGCTCAGCAGTGGGATCAATATTGACATGGGTATCAACTAAAAATACTTGGCGACCCGGCAAAATTAATCCAGACATTGCACCATAGACATTAGCACCGGGCTCGCGACCGACAACTTCATCCACATATTTGAGATGGGTTGCAGAATTGCCAACGGTTCCACAAATCATGCCATCAGCCATACCTTTGGAAATCATCACCGAGCCAATTAAGCTATTACGACGACGCATTTCCAACTTCGCAAACGATTCAGTAACACCCTTGCGCTCTGTTAAACCCAAGTAGGTCTGCCAAAAGTCACGATAGCGGGGATCATTTTCTGGATTGACGATTTCAAAATCTTCGCCCGGCTTGATGCGCAAACCAAACTTGCCAATACGATGTTCGATCACTGCTGGTCGGCCAATCAAAATCGGGGTGGCAAGATGCTCATCAATAATGATCTGTACAGCACGCAATACGCGCTCATCTTCACCTTCAGCAAACACAATGCGCTTTTGATTTTCGGGTACACGTTTAGCAATGCTAAAGAGTGGCTTCATCAAAGTACCGGAGTGGTACACAAATTGCTGTAATTGATTGCGGTATGCATCAAAGTCTTTAATGGGGCGTTGAGCAACACCATCATCCATAGCTGCTTTGGCAACAGCAGGGGCAATGACAGTAATTAAACGCGGATCAAATGGCTTTGGAATTAAATATTCCGGGCCAAAAGAAAGATTTTCAATGCCATACACAGAGGTCACTACTTCGCTTTGCTCTGCTTGGGCTAACTCCGCAACAGCCTTGACGGCCGCTACTTCCATGCCGCGAGTGATGGTGGTAGCCCCTACATCCAGTGCACCGCGGAAGATAAATGGAAAGCACAACACGTTATTAACTTGATTGGGATAATCAGTGCGACCAGTTGCCATCACCGCATCTGGACGAACCTCTTTTACCTCTTCAGGCAAGATTTCTGGGGTTGGATTTGCTAAGGCATATATCAACGGCTTATCAGCCATCTTTTTCACCATGGATTGCTTAAGCACACCACCTGCTGAGAGACCCAAGAAAATATCAGCGCCCTCAATGACTTGATCCAAGGTGCGCAAATCAGTCTCTTGACAGAAAGGCTCTTTCTCTGGATCCATCAATTCTTGACGGCCTTTATAAGCAACTCCAGCCAAATCGGTTACCCAAATATTTTTGCGCGGAATCCCTAGGTCAACCAATAAATCCAAGCAAGCTAAAGCAGCGGCACCAGCACCGGAAGTAACCAACTTCACATTACCTACATCTTTGCCAACTACTTTTAAGCCATTTAGGATAGCTGCTGCAACCACAATTGCTGTGCCATGTTGATCATCATGGAAGACCGGAATCTTCATGCGCGCTTGTAATTTACGCTCAACGACAAAACAATCAGGCGCTTTAATATCTTCTAAGTTAATGCCACCAAACGTTGGCTCGAGTGCGGCAATAATTTCAACCAATTTGTCCGGATCGTTTTCATTCACTTCAATATCGAAAACATCAATGCCAGCGAATTTCTTAAATAGGACTGATTTACCCTCCATTACTGGCTTACTAGCTAACGGCCCAATGTTTCCTAAGCCAAGCACTGCGGTACCGTTGGTAATCACGCCGACCAAATTGCCTCGGGCTGTATAACGGAACGCATTCGCAGGATCTTTTGCAATCTCTTCGCAAGCTGCAGCTACACCCGGGGTATAAGCTAAAGCAAGATCTCGTTGATTGGTTAACTGCTTCGTTGGAGCAATTTCAATTTTTCCAGGTACTGGAAACTCGTGATAGTGGAGAGCTGCTGCTCTTAAATCCGCTATTTGCTGCTCTTTGCTGCTATTACTTGGTTTGCTCATCAGTTCACTCATCAATCAGACGTATTCAAGTTTCTCATTCTATTCCTCTCGGATAAAAGAGTCAGAAGAGCCATAAAATGAGGCATGCAATCTCAATCTACCCCCTTAGGTGAATTTGCTCTGATCCAACGTTTTTTTAAAACACAGTCAGATGCCATGCTCGCCATAAACCCTGGCTCAATTTCACTGGGCATTGGGGATGATTGCGCACTACTGAAGCCTGAACCGGATCATGAAATTGCGATTACAAGCGATATGCTTGTTGAAAACAGGCACTTTTTTGCCGGCACTAATCCCGAGTGCTTGGGCTGGAAAGCCCTAGCAGTAAACCTCTCAGACCTGGCTGCCATGGGTGCAAAGCCTTTAGGTTTTACGCTAGCAATTGCATTACCTAAGGCTGATAGTGCTTGGCTAGAGGCCTTTAGTAAGGGTTTATTTGCTATCGCCAATGCCTATTTTTGCCCCCTCATTGGTGGAGACACTACTGCTGGTCCACTGAATATTTGCATTACTGCTTTTGGGGCCATTCCAAAAGAAAAATCCATCCAGAGGTCGGGGGCATTGGCAGGTGACGATATTTGGGTATCTGGAACAGTTGGCGATGCAAGACTGACTCTTGCTGCACTGCGTCATGAAATTAAATTACCCCAAAACGATTTAGAAATAATTCAGGCACGCATGCATCAACCTAGCCCTAGGGTGGCACTAGGAATCGCCTTAAGAAAAGTTGCCAGCTCTGCTCTAGATATATCGGATGGTTTGCTGGGGGATTTAAAACATATCCTAAAGCAATCAAACAAAGATGCTGAAGTTTGGCTCGATAGCATTCCAAAGTCTCCCACCCTACTCAAACAAAGCAAGGATGTACAAAATCAGTTTGCCGCAGCCGGTGGTGATGACTACGAACTCTGTTTTACTGCCCCGATGAGCAAAAGGGATGCCATCAACCAAATCAGCCAAGATCTCAAGCTACCCCTTACTCGCATTGGAACTATCAACCCCATGCAACATTCAGCGCCCACCATCATTCTGAAGAGCAACGATGGGGTAATCAGCCAAGAGCAGGCAAATACACTAATGCAATCTTTTGATCATTTCATTTGAGCGCAACATCCCAATATGACCAATATCACTAAACCATCATTACTCTGGGTCTTCAGTTCACCCACTCGCATTTTGGCCTTTGGTTTTGGTAGCGGGCTCGCGCCCATTGCCCCGGGGACAGTTGGCACTTTATGGGCATGGGCCATTTTTCTCATAGCTCAGTATTACTTAAGCATTACAACAATACTTTGCTTAATTGCTTTGGGGATTTTGCTCGGCTGCTGGATTTGTGGAAAAGTCAGCGAAGAATTAGGTAAAAAAGATTTCGGCGGAATTGTCTGGGATGAAATCGTTGCCTTTTGGTTGGTACTTGCTCTGGTAATGCCTACCAATATTGCATTACAAATTTTGGCATTTGCCCTTTTTCGCTTATTTGATGCTCTCAAGCCGAGCTTGATTGGAAAAATTGATCGCCACTTTAAAACACTTGAAGATAGCCAGCATCAATCGCCTTCCAGCTTTAAACAAATACTATGGCGTGGGTTCGGCATTATTGCTGATGATCTGGCCGCCGCACTCATCACAGTCATTATTGTTGTCATAGTACAAACAATGGTTATCCTCTATTAATGAAAAACAATAACGACCCGCAGCATGAGCTAGCAAAATTTATTGGGATTGCTTTGACCCATCGTGGCTGGAAAATAGCCCTGGCAGAATCCTGCACAGGTGGACTTGTGTGCGCCACCCTCACCGATCTTGCTGGATCTAGCGATTGGTTTGAGCGAGGCTATATTACCTATAGCAACCAAGCCAAAACGGAGTGCTTGAATGTTCCATCTGAAGTCTTGAAATCCTTTGGCGCAGTCAGTGAAGAAGTTGCAAAAGCAATGGCTCAGGGTGCTCAACAGAATGCCAAGGTACAGGTTGCAATCTCGATTACTGGAATTGCTGGCCCTAGCGGTGGCTCACCAGAAAAACCCGTGGGTACCGTCTGTTTTGGTTGGGCCATCAAAGAAGATGGTACAAATGATTTAGTGAATATCACCACCATGACCAAGCATTTTAAAGGGGATCGTCAAACCGTGCGTGAACAAGCGCGCGACTTTGCACTATCAAAATTTTTGGAATTGCTAAGACCAAAAAACGCGTAGCTCCACATTCGGAGTCAATGCATTAGCGAGAGCTGAGCCATCCTTTGTGACGGAAGTACCATAAAGGAATCATCGCTGAAATGACCATCGAAATAATGGCCACTGGATAACCCCAAGTCTCCTCTAGTTCAGGCATATAACGGAAGTTCATACCCCAGATACTTGCCAACAAGGTTGGTGGCATTAAGGCAACAGATACCACCGAGAAGATCTTGATGATCTTACTTTGGTTCAAATTAATAAAACCCACCGTCGCATCCATCAAGAAGTTAATCTTGTCGAACAAGAATGCGGTGTGGTTTTCTAATGAATCAATGTCTCGCAAAATCTGACGCGCCTCTTCTTGTTGCTCATCAGATAACAATTTGCTGCGCATCAGGAATGACAAAGCGCGACGGGTATCCATCACGTTGCGACGGATGCGTCCATTCGTATCTTCTTCCTTGGCAATCGTCTCAAGCACTTCCTCGGCATCATTGTCAGTAATGTCATCTTGCAGAACCCGCTTTCCAGCAAGCTCAAGATTTTCATAAACCTCTTCCAAAGCATCGGCAGAATACTCAGCATCAGTGGAATACAAATCGAGCAGAACATCTTTTGCGTTGCTGACGGAGCCTGGACGCAAACGGGCACGTAAGCGTACCAAACGGAAGACGGGCAGATCTTCATCATGAATCGAGAACAAGACTTGTTTGGTCATGACAAACGCCACTCGGACGTTACGTGAGGTTTCCTCTTCATCTAGCAAGAAGTCAGTACGAATATGAAGGTGGCCGTCATCGGCCTCGAAATAGCGAGCAGAAGCTTCTAAATCACCCAAATCATCCAATTCAGGCAACAGAACTCCAAAAGCCTCTTTAATCCAGAGGAGCTCTTCCTCCTCCGGATCAACTACGTCGATCCAGATAGGGTTTGAATATTGCAACAATTCATTGCGATCTTCGACTTGCTCTTGAGAGAGGCGGCCATTTTGCAGGACGAACAAGTTGATCATGGTGAACTCCTAAGGAATGTGCGCTAGTTTATCCTATAGAACATGACAGTTTCACGAAAATAAGCCTAAATCTAATGAACTCCAGCTCAAATACCTTTACCCAGCAACTCCAGTCCGCATGGGCTTCTCAAGGCAGCATGTTATGCGTGGGCTTTGACCCAGATCCTCAGCGCTTGCCGGATGCCTTCAAAGCCAAACCGGAGGGTATTTTTGAGTTCTGCCGTGAAATCGCCGATGCAACTGCAGATCTAGTCTGTGCATTTAAGCCTCAGTTCGCTTATTTCGCATCACAAAGGGCTGAGGCTCAGCTTGAAAAACTCACCGGCTACCTTAAGGAAAAATATCCCCAGATTCCGGTAATCCTGGACTCCAAAAGGGGGGATATCGGCAGCACTGCCGACCACTACGCCTTGGAGGCCTTTGAGCGCTATGGGGCTGATGCTGTAACTGTTAACCCTTACATGGGCTTTGACACCATTGAGCCCTATCTCAGGCACGCTGGCAAGGGGGTCATTGTTTTATGCCGCACCTCAAATCCAGGTGGCTCTGACCTTCAGTTCTTAAATGTGGCCCCCAATGGCGAACCGCTTTACCTGCATGTTGCCAAACTCGCCACGCAACAATGGAATGCTTCAGGCCAAATTAGTCTGGTTGTGGGTGCAACTTTCCCTGAGGAAATTGCCAAGGTTCGCTCCATTGTTGGTGACATGCCTTTGCTCATCCCCGGTATTGGCGCGCAAGGTGGGGACATCGATGCCACTGTTCAAGCAGGTAGCATTCCCAATCATCCGGAAACAGGCATGATGATTAACTCCTCCAGAGCCATTCTGTATGCAAGCTCTGGCGCTGATTTTGCTGGGGCCGCCAGAAAAGTGGCCATCACTACGAGAGATGCATTACGAGCTGCTACAAAAAAATAATCGCTTCGTACTGACTAGTTTTTTGAGGTTTTACTTTTTTTGTTGGGCGCTAGCGCAACCCGATCCATATTCTCCAAGATGAATTCTTGGCGAGTGGGGAAATGGATATTGGCCTTACGACAATACCGCACTTTATCGAAACATTTTGGAGCAGGCAAAGCAGAAGCTAATGCTGCCGCCTGCTCGCGATCTAGCGATGCTGGCTTAATTCCATAATAGTGCTGAGATGCCGCACCAATCCCAAAGATTCCCTCGCCCCACTCTACAGAATTTAAATAAATCTCATATAAACGCTCTTTAGAAAGTATTGTTTCCAAAAGACCGGCAATGATGAGCTCCTGTCCTTTGCGAAAGTAATTCTGCTCAGATGAGAGGAATAGATTTTTGGCTAGCTGCTGGGTGATCGTAGAACCACCACGTAAGGCAGTTTTAGATTTACCGCTATTTTGTTGTGTATTTTTAGCCCAGGCTTTTTGCATATCCTCTACACGGACTCCCATGTGCTGAAAGAAGATGTCATCTTCACTCACCAATATTGCTCTCTTTAAATTCGCAGCAATCTTTTCGTAAGGAACCCAAGATGATTGAATGGAGCAAGACCAATGTAAGCCACAAAGACGCCAACGCTCTGCCCGCTGGAAAGCGGTACTACTGGGATTGACAACTGACCAGATGCCAACCTGAATCACAAAATAGATTTGTATGGCAATAAAGCCAGCAAGTAGGCACTTAAAGAAGTAGCGAAGCCAGCGCATCAATGTTTGGGTACGAGCTAAGCTCTGCGCAGTTCTGCCAATACAGCACGTGGGTCAATTGAATGACTTAAGTCTGCACCACGCCACATTAAAAATGCGTCTGCAGCTTGCTCTACCAGCATTCCTAGGCCGTCGCTTACACGAGCCCCGCGATGCAAAGCCTGCTGCATCATGGCGGTAACCTTACCGTAGACCATGTCGTAAGCAAATGATTGGGGTGTAAAAATATTTGCAGCAGCTAAATCACTTAATGGCGATTCATCACTCAAACCTGCTGCCGTGGCATTAATCACAACATCAAACGGATACGGTGTTTTCGCTGAATCCTCTAAATCGGTCAGCGTGCGAGCCTCGAGGGCAACCTCATAGATACTAGCAAGCTGAGCAAAAAGTTTTACTAATTCATCAGCTTTTGCGCTTGAGCGATTGGCAATAATTAAACTTCTAGGAGACTGCTCTAACAAGGGACCAATGACACCGCGGGCAGCACCCCCTGCACCCAAGAGCAAAATACGAGCCTTATGAAGCGGAATACCTTGCGCTAATAAATCACGCACTAAGCCAGCACCATCCGTATTGTCACCATAGATTTTCCCGCCCTCTAGACGCAATGTATTAACAGCGCCAGCAAGCTTGGCTCGCGTTGTCAATACATCTGCAAAAGCTTGCGCATCCAACTTGAAGGGAACGGTCACACTCATGCCTTTACCACCAGCAGCAAAAAAGATTTTTGCTGCGGCTTCAAACGCACCCAATTCTGCGAGCAATAACCCGTAATACATTTTTTGTTTGGCTTGCTGAGCAAACTGCTGATGAATTCGTGGAGACTTGCTGTGAGCAATAGGGTTGCCAGTAACAACATAGACATCCAGCCCTGGAAATTGGGTCGGATCGGTATGCAAATTAGTAGATGTAGTACTCATATTCAATACAGGATAAGCGAAGTTGAACAGTTTTTATCCAAAAAAATTAACGTAGCAATTCCAGGTGATCAGAGCCATCCCTAGTGAATTCAAAAGTAGAGATCCAATCAAGAATATCAATTTGTCGGCGCATCTCTGTAGGAAAGAGGCCAAAAGGCGAAGATGCTCGTACGATTGCTAAAGCTTGTCGATCTAATTCAGGGTTTCCAGAACTGCGCCCGATGCTCAGACCATCCTTACCCTGCGCATTATTAGCAATACGGCCCTGAGCATCAACACTTACTACGATGACTAAGCTCCCATATAAAGGGCGGCCATTGGCACGAGGAAAAAAAGTACTGCCATAAGCCTCAATTTTTTGACGCATGGCATCGTAATATTGTGCGAAAGCTACTGCCTTAGTGCTGGCACCCGTCAAGGTTTTGCGACGCGGTTCACGTCCATTGACTTGCAAACGTTTTGATAACTCCGCCTCGAGAGAATTGAACTCTTGCGTAGCCCTATTCTCATCACCACTCTTGCGGCCGCCAGCCTGCTTTTGCTCACTATCTAACTTTGACAGCATTTGCTTTTGTTGCTTCTCCAATGCTTCGACACGGGCTTGGGCTCCCAATCTTGCACGATGTGTTGCAGTTGCATCTTGATTTGCAGTTGTGCCGCCGCCATGCAAATCTGCTTGGGCTAATTTATTAGCCTGTTTAGGCGCAATCTGGTTGCTAGAGTTCACTAATACAACACTGAGGGGCGTATTTAAGCGACGCTGCTCAATCTCACCAATCCCCCAACGAAATGATAAGAAAAGCAAATGCGCCAAAATGGAAAGGCCCAATGCATAGCCAAATGGATAACGGCGCCAGCTAGTATCTAAGCGCCCCAAAAACTGACTTAGCTTAGGCGGGATTTGCATCACTATCAGGAGCTTGTGGAGTCTCCACATGAAGCACTCTTACTCCAGCAGAAAGTTGTAAGAGGTCTACATCGCAAATACTTACTTCTGCACGCGTCATCCGAGGGTGAGTGGCTAGCTCGGGTATTGGTAAATGCAAAGGAATAAGCTCGACTCTAGACATACCATCCTTGAGATGCCTCACAAATACCTGCTTAGGTTGCTCATCTTGTGCAATCCAGCGTAAGCACCAGTATTTCTCAAGGCGATCTTGGTATTCGCCGTAGGCTGAATAGCAAGCCTCAAAATCTGCCGCAATTCCCATTAATGCCGCATCTCGGGGTGGAAATGGTGCAACCATCTTGGCAGTAACGCCATGCTTAGCCAATGCAATCAGTTGCCACTGGTTAACTAAGTCAGAATAGCGGCGCAATGGCGATGTACACCAAGCGTAATACTCCAAGCCTAAGCCCTCATGCGGGCCAGGGGTTGTCTGCATACGAGTTCGCAAAGGGCCCCATCCCTTTTGAGTGCGGAATAATCCTGGCAAACCATGATCGGCCAATAACTTCCCCGAGGCGCTATTGCAATAAATCATCCACTCAGCGACGATGGTATCCAAAATGGATCCACGCTGGCGAGGGGAAATCTCAACACGCTCTTGGCCATCATGTTCTTGAATCTGGAAATGGAAATCTCTCGCTAGAGCATGAGGATCAACCGTACCCAATATCTCCGCACGAAGCCCATTGCTCACCCTGTGTTCTTGGCGTCCTGCATGCAAGAGTTTGGCAGCATTCCACAACACACTGAGCTCATGCCGATAGGGCAAATCTGCATTCTCATCGAGCAAGCTATCTTCCGTCACTTTATGCTCTAGATTTTCGAGGCGCAGGTTTGCCCCCATAGGAACCATCTCAGCGCGAAGTTGCAAGGATGCCTTGTCGAGCGCTCCCTCAGAATCAATATCCACATAAATGGATAAAGCGGGACGTGGGGCGCCCTCATCTAAGGAGAATTGCTCAATCACGGAATCGGGCAACATCGTCATTTTGTCTCCCGGGAAATACACGGTAGACATTCGGGTTCGTGCAACTTTATCTAATGCGTCATCCTTAGCGATCACTAAACCAGGAGCTGCAATATGAATACCAATACGATACCCACCACCCTCGAGCGCAGTGACGGATAAAGCATCATCGATTTCCGTGGTACCTGAGTCATCAATTGAAAACGCAGTCACTTGTGCCAATGGCAAATCTGCCATTGCTGTCTCTAAATTAGTTTGATCAATCTTTACAGACTCATCATGTTTAGAGCCACCTGGGAAATGGTTTTTGAGGAACATACCCTGGTGGTACTGCAAGGGTGAATCAATTGCCCCACAACGAATCATTAATTGCGCTGGCGACTCACCCGATTCGGTACAAGCTGCTAGCAAAGCTTTATAGGCAATGGTATTTTTATCTGGGGAAAAGAGTAATTGATTAGCTTGTGACTTCAGGGTTTCTGGAAAGACTCCAGCAACTAACTCTTGCTGCCAAGCCAACTGCTGCTCTAATTCTTTTTGTTTACGGTCGAGAGCTGCAAGACCTGCCTGTAATTGCTCTAGTGGCGCTCTTTGAAAACGCCCGCGCCCTTTACGACGAAAAAATACGGGCGCCCCCTGCAAGGCAATTGCCAAGCCAGTTTGCTGCGGGATGCTTGCCTGAGAACCAAAATACTCTTGGGCAACGTCCACCAAACTAAATTCTTCATCCGGTGCGCAATCCCACAAAAACTGTAAATCAATTTGTTTGGAGAGGGTATTGGCCTCGTCCATCAACGCCTGGGGTTCTGGCTTTTCAAAGCGTAGCCAAACTTCTTTGGCTTTTAGCTTGATCTTCTTTCCAGACAGGCTGGTTGCCTGCCACGACTCAGTGTCACCAGACCCAGAGGCAGACTGGACTGTAGCAACCTTGATATCACCACCCTCTTCATATAACAAATGCATACTTAAAGGGAAATCCCGCCACTGGCTTCAAGCGCTACACCATTGACATAGCTTGCTTCATCGCTCGCCAAGAATAAATACACATTCGCCATTTCTTCAGGGGTGCCTAAGCGGCCAAGCCAACTGCGTCTCTCAATATCTTTAAGAATATTTTCCGGCATGGCTTTGACCATTTCAGTAGCAATGAAGCCTGGGCACACTGCATTGACGCGAATGCCCTTAGCCCCTAACTCGCGCGCCCAGGTTTTAGTGAAACCAATCACACCAAACTTAGTTGCGGAGTAGTTAGTCTGGCCAAAATTTCCGTAAATACCGACAACGCTAGAAGCATTCACTATCGCACCCTTACCAGCATCTAACATATGCGGCACAACTAATTGAGTGCAATTGAATACACCTTTCAAGTTGACATCAATAACTGCATCAAATTGTGCTTCGGTCATTTTGACTAAGCGTGCATCTTGCGTGATACCAGCATTGTTAATGAGGATATCGATGCGTCCATGCTGTTGCATGATCTGATCAACAGCAGCCTGGATACTAGCGCGATCAGTCACATTCATGACATAAGCCTCTGAACCTGGAATGAGATCGACGGCAGCTTTAACGGCCTCGGGATTCACATCCGCAATCATCACTCTTGCACCCTCTTGCGCAAACCGTTTTGCAGTGGCAAAACCGATTCCTTTGGCGGCTCCGGTAATGAGGGCAACTTTATCTTTTAATCTCATAGAATTACTCAGCTTTCTCTTGTATTGCTGTCAATATCTTGTGATGCACACCGCCAAAGCCGCCGTTACTCATCACTAAAATATGATCATGAGGCTTTGCCTCTTTTGCTACTGCAGCGACCAAGGCACTCAGGTCATCGAATGCCAATGCACGATCTTGTTCATTAGCATTCAACGGGGAAAGCACCTCTTTTAAATCCCAACCCAAGGACTCTTTTCCAGAATTGGCACCATAGGCAAACACCTTGTCTGCAGCTTCTAAGCTATTGGGTAGTTGAGCCTTCATTACTCCCAATTTCATCGTGTTAGATCTTGGCTCAAGCACCGCTAAGATTCGCGCATTTCCAACACGTCTACGCAAGCCATCAACCGTAGTAGTAATTGCTGTTGGATGGTGTGCAAAATCATCATATACCGTGATGTTATTCGCTACCCCAATAGTTTCTAGGCGACGCTTCACATTTTTGAACTTCGCTAATGCCAGTGCTGCATCCTTCGGTGAAATGCCAACATGATTTGCGCAAGCAATTGCCGCTAATGCATTCAGTTGATTATGCCGACCCATCACTCCAGAGTCGGGCGCCCACTCCACAGTTGCAACTTCTTTACCGCTCTGAAGAACAGTAAACCCATCGCCCGCTTTGAAAATTAAAGACCATGCATTTTTTTGATCCTGCCCGAATGTTTCTACTGGCGCCCATGCACCTCGAGCGACAACACGCTCTAATGCAGCTTCTTCCCCATTGACCACCAAGAGGCCATCACTCGGTACCGTTCTCACAAGGTGATGAAACTGGGTTTCGATTGCCCCAAGATCCGCAAAAATATCCGCATGATCAAACTCTAAATTATTGAGCAAGGCTGTGCGTGGTCGATAGTGAACAAACTTACTACGTTTATCAAAAAAAGCAGTGTCGTACTCATCGGCTTCAATGACAAAATACTTTCCCTCACCCAGGTTAGCCGATACAGTGAAATTAAGGGGTACGCCACCAATTAAATAGCCCAGCTTGTAACCATTAAATTCCAAAATCCAGGTGAGCATTGCTGACGTTGTAGTTTTGCCATGAGTGCCGGCTACCGCCAAAACATGTTTGCCATACAACACTTGCTCACCCAACCATTGCGGCCCAGAAATATAGGGCAGACCTTGATTGAGAATAGCCTCCATTAAGGGGTTTCCTCGAGAAACCACGTTGCCGATAACAAATAAATCAGGCATCGTCTCAAACTGTAATAATTGATCGGGCGAAAATCCCTCAATTAGCTCGATGCCTTGAGACTCCAGTTGAGTGCTCATTGGTGGATACACGTTGGCATCGCAGCCCGTAACGCGATGTCCAGCTTGACGAGCGATTGCGGCAATGCCGCCCATGAAAGTACCGCAAATGCCCAAGATATGTATATGCATTGGCAAATTTTAGCTAAGGAGCAGTAATGAATCGAAGACAGTGGATTTATATCGTCGGAATCAGCCTAGTAGCATTGGTTTTAGGCGTTCTGACATCGCAATGGATTTACCGAACGAGTCTTGCCGATGATCCTGCTATCAAGGCATTTTTTGATAATCCCTGGAAAACTCCTGATGGCAAATCGGTCGATACCAACAGTTGGCGCGGAAAAGTGCTGGTAGTGAACTTTTGGGCATCCTGGTGCCCCCCTTGTGTTGAAGAAATGCCAACCTTAGATCAATTGCAAGCAGAGTTTTTGCCACAAAATGTCTTATTTGTTGGCATTGGCATTGATTCACCATCTAACATTCGTCAATTCCTTGAAATGACTCCTGTTTCATATCCTATTGTGATTGGTGGATTAGAGGGTAGTGCACTCTCAAAACAAATGGGCAATGCCCAAGGCGCACTTCCTTACACAATCATTATTGACGCAAAGGGAAAGGCAACTAGTAGTAAATTAGGGAAAATAAGCGAAGAAGAGCTCAGAAAAGCCATTAAATCTGCACTTTAGAGTATTTAAAGCTCATTTAAGTAACGAGACTTAGCTATAAATAAGGCCTTTTTAAACCTTATTTGCATTTATCTGCATCTAAAATCTATGAAATTAGGGGTTGTAATCTCCACTTCTTTCGGCTTTTAGATAATTTCTAGGGGTATACTCATTCTGTACTTCATGAAGAATTCCTTTTATAAAGTAAGTGGTTTTAGAGAAAAGCTTTATTGATCCAATTAAACCTAACTGCCTCTAAAAATATCGATCTATGTCGAAAAATACTTCAATTCTCGTAATTCAAGGCCCCAATCTCAATCTTTTGGGAACCCGCGAACCCGAGGTTTATGGCAAAACTACGCTGGAAGATATCCATGCAAAGCTGGGAACCATTGCAAAAGCCAACGATGTTCAGTTATCCACCTTTCAAAGCAACCATGAAGGTGAATTGATTGACCGAGTTCAGAAGGCCAAGCAAGATGGAATTGATTTCATCATTATTAATCCAGGTGCCTTCACCCATACTAGTGTGGCACTTCGTGATGCTTTAGCTGGGGTAGCCATTCCATTTACAGAAGTTCACTTATCCAATATTCATCAGCGCGAAGAGTTTCGTAAGCACTCCTATTTATCCGACATCGCTACTGGGGTGATCTGTGGATTGGGTGCAATTGGCTATGAATTAGCACTCCAGGCAGCTATTGCGCGCCTTCGTAAATAAATATTTATTCAGAATTACTAGAAAGGAAAACTTTCCATGGATCTCAGAAAACTCAAAACCCTCATTGATCTTGTTTCAGAATCTGGAATCTCTGAACTAGAGGTCAACGAAGGTGAAGATCGTGTCCGCATTGTGAATGCTGGCACTTCAGCCCCTGCCGGCCAAGTTGTCTATGCCACCGCTGCACCCACACAAACTATGCAAGCGGCTCCTGCGGCAAGTGCAGCGCTAGCTGCTACTGCCCCAATCATTGAAGAAGCTCCCGCAGAAACTGGCTTTGTAGCACGCTCACCTATGGTGGGCACTTTCTACCGCGCTCCAAATCCTGAATCACCTAATTTTGTGAATGTTGGTGACACAGTCAAAGTGGGCCAGACACTCTGCATCATTGAAGCTATGAAACTGCTCAATGAAATTGAATCTGAAAAAGCCGGTGTGATTAAGCAAATTCTCTGCGAGAACGGTCAAGGTGTCGAATTTGACCAACCACTTTTCATCATTGCTTAATTGGCCTCTTCGAGAGCCTATTCCGATCCACCATTACTTAACTCAGAGCCGACATGTTCGATAAGATTCTGATTGCCAATCGCGGAGAAATTGCCCTTCGCATCCAGCGCGCCTGTCGTGAACTGGGAATTAAAACTGTAGTGGTCTACTCCACTGCAGATAAAGAAGCTAAATATGTGAAGTTGGCAGATGAGGCCGTATGTATCGGCCCTGCGCCATCTCCGCTAAGTTATCTCAATATGCCTGCCATCATTTCTGCAGCAGAAGTGACGGATGCCGAAGCCATCCACCCAGGTTATGGCTTTTTGTCCGAGAATGCAGACTTTGCTGAGCGGGTTGAGAAGTCAGGTTTTGCCTTTATTGGACCTACCGCGGCATCGATTCGCCTCATGGGCGACAAGGTATCAGCAAAACGTGCCATGATTAAAGCGGGTGTACCTTGCGTGCCCGGCTCTGAAGGTGCGCTACCAGATAATCCCAAAGAAATTATTGCTACAGCTAAGCGAGTTGGCTACCCCGTCATTATTAAAGCAGCCGGTGGTGGTGGTGGTCGCGGTATGCGCGTGGTTCATACGGAAGCAGCACTGCTAAATGCTGTAAACATGACCAAGGAAGAGGCTGGTCGCGCTTTTGGTAACCCAGAAGTTTATATGGAGAAGTTTCTTGAAAAACCTCGCCATGTAGAAATTCAAATTCTGGCCGATACCCATGGCAATGCTATTTGGCTTGGTGAACGTGACTGCTCAATGCAGCGTCGCCACCAAAAAGTGATTGAAGAGGCTCCAGCCCCAGGCATTGATCGCCGCGCTATCGCCAAAATTGGTGAGCGTTGCGCAGAAGCCTGTAGAAAAATTGGTTATCGCGGTGCCGGCACTTTCGAATTCCTTTATGAAGATGGCGAATTCTTTTTCATTGAAATGAATACCCGCGTCCAAGTTGAGCACCCCGTGACGGAAATGATTACTGGGGTTGATATTGTTCAAGAACAAATTCGGATTGCTGCTGGTTTGAAATTGAGCTACCGCCAAAAAGACATTGTTTTCCGTGGCCATGCCATTGAATGTCGTCTGAATGCAGAAGATCCATTTAAGTTCACCCCTAGCCCAGGCAAAATTGGTTCATTCCACATGCCAGGTGGCCCCGGCATACGTGTGGATTCCCATGCATACAGCGGTTATGTAGTGCCATCGAACTACGATTCCATGATTGGTAAGTTGATTTCCTATGGCAATACTCGTGAACAAGCGATCCGCCGGATGCAAATTGCACTTTCTGAGATGGTGATTGATGGAATTACGACCAATGTGCCCCTGCATCGTGAACTCATGCTCGATCCGAACTTTATTGAAGGCGGCACCAGCATTCACTATCTCGAGCATCGTCTTGAAGAACAAGCTGCCAGTCGCGGTAAGCCTTAAGCTACGAATTTATTCACCTTAATGCAGAGCGCTCATGTCTTATCGTGAACTGGTTTTCACGGTACCCGCTGAAATTGCAGAGCCCCTAGGTGATGCATTGCTGGAGATGGGCGCACTTTCCGTCACCGTAGAAGATGATGCCGCTGGCGGTTACGATGAAAATCCTCTTTATGGGGAGCCAGGTCTCTCGCCAGAAGTACAGGCCTGGGATCGATCTGCAGTCACTGCACTCTTTAATCCTGAAGTTGATGACTCAGATGCAGAAGATTTCATTCCAGAGTTATTGGCGAACCTCAAAGATGCTGGATTTAATCTTCCCAAACCCCAAGAGAAGATTGTTGAAGAACAAGATTGGGTTCGCCTAACCCAAAGTCAATTCGCGCCAATACAAATTGGTGAGCGCATTTGGGTGGTGCCATCATGGCACGAAGCGCCAACCGATCCTAAGGCCATTTGCTTAGCAGTGGATCCTGGTTTGGCGTTTGGCACGGGCAGTCACCCAACTACCCACCTTTGTTTGCTTTGGCTTGAGCAAAACACAGAGCTTGCGAATCAAAGCCTGCTCGATTACGGCTGCGGATCTGGGATTTTGGCTATTGCGGCAGCAAAATTAGGTTGCAATCCTGTCGTTGGAACCGATATTGATCCGCAGGCAATGGTTGCAGCAGGTAGCAATGCAGAAATCAACAATACGACCATTCGTTTTGTATTGCCTAATGAAAACGCCCCAGAACTTGCAGCAGAAACGAAATACGACATCGTGATGGCCAATATTTTGGCCAACCCTCTTCAAGTTCTTGCTCCTGCGTTGGTCAATAAGATGCGCCCAGGTGGAAAAATTGTCCTGTCAGGCGTTCTGGAGCGCCAAGCAAATGAAGTGATCGCCACTTACAGTCAATGGCTCACTCTGTCCGTTTGGAAAGAGAGTGAAGGCTGGGTCTGCTTGCACGGCACACTCGCAAGCGATGGCAATAAAACGAATTTAGTAAGTAAAAACACAGATAGCTTGGCGTCGGCTCAAAAAAAAAGTCTTAAAGTAGTTCTTCTCGGCCTTTTATTGTTATCACTCTTAGTTTTGGGTGAGCACTACTTTAGAAACTCTTTACTACCAGCACTCGCTCCTCGTATTGACGGAAGCTCTCATCCAGTTGCAGTAAAAGCATTTTCTGCTTTACAAAAGTTTGACGCCAAACTCTGTGGCTTACTAGAGTGCGTGAATCGCTCTGTAAGCGATTTCTCAGCTTGGAAAATAACTTCCGTCACACTGACACCTGAAAACGCAGGAGAAGGCCTTAAAAACCTTCCAAATCAATCGAGACTGCAAGTTGAAATACAAAATCGTCTTGCGCTCCCTGTTTTATTTCCAAATTTAGAAATTTCTCTCACTGATGCAGAAGAGTCGGAGATAAAAGTAATTGCCTTGACTCCATCCGAGTGGTTGCCAATCGCTTGGAAAGAAGTACATCCTGATTTTTTACAGCAAGGCGCCCCATCAGGCGAAATATTTGAACTTGAAATACCAATTCCACTTCCAGATGATGCTGCCGGTTATCGCGTCAGAATTTTTTACCCTCAATAACCACCCTTAGTAAGTATCAAAATCCAAACTACCTTCATTTTTTGATAAGAAAGTAATTATTTATGTCTAGCTTGATCTGCGGCTCCATCGCCTACGACACCATCATGAACTTTGAAGGCAAGTTTGCCGATCAAATTCTGCCTGAGCAGATTCATATTCTCAATGTCGCCTTCCTAGTTCCAACCATGCGTCGAGAATTTGGTGGTTGCGCTGGCAATATTGCCTATAACTTAAGCCTTCTTGGGGGAGACCCCATCATCATGGCTACAGTTGGAGGTGATGCAGCGCCTTACTTGGATCGATTAAAGCAACTTCAGATTGATGCCAGCCATATTCGCCAAATTGAGGGAGCATTTACAGCCCAGGCCATGATCACCACCGACCAAGCAAACAATCAAATTACCGCTTTTCATCCAGGTGCCATGGGTGAATCGCATCTCAACCAAGTTTCAGCAGTAGTGGCGGAGCGCAGCAAAA
The DNA here is from genome assembly GCF_018687975.1 of Polynucleobacter sp. es-EL-1. Lineage (NCBI taxonomy): Bacteria > Pseudomonadati > Pseudomonadota > Betaproteobacteria > Burkholderiales > Burkholderiaceae > Polynucleobacter > Polynucleobacter sp. es-EL-1. The sequence continues at coordinate 197,456 of NZ_CP061310.1, read as the reverse complement.
ATTCCAAGGGCGCAGCAAAATTTGGAATCGTTGCGCCCGATGGTCGCCAAGGCATGTGGGAGCACTGCCACCAACTTGCAGAAGCTGGCATTCCATTTGTATTCGACCCAGGTCAGGGTTTACCAATGTTTAATGGTCCTGAATTATTGGAGTTGGTTGAAATAGCGAGTTATTTAGCCGTTAACGACTATGAAGGTGAGATGCTCTCCCAAAGAACTGGTCTTAGCCTCGCAAAAGTGGCCGAAAGAGTAAAGGCTTTAATTGTCACCAAAGGTGCCGAAGGCGCCGATATCTACTGTGAAGGTAAATGCATTGCCATTCCACCTGTGCCAGCAGCAAAAGTAGTTGATCCAACTGGATGCGGAGATGCATTCCGTGGCGGCCTTCTCTTTGGACTAGAAAATAGTATGGATTGGGAAACCACTGGAAGATTAGCCAGTTTGATGGGATCTATCAAAATTACCCATCAGGGACCACAAAACCACCAAATGAGCAAAGATGAAATCGCCGCTCAATTCAAGACAGCCTTTGGTTTTGCCTTCTAAATCAAAAATTTAAGCAGGGGAAATAAAAAAGGGATCTCAGAAGAGATCCCTTTGAACTTCACACGTCTAAAAGCTAAGCTTATGGGCGTGTGCCAGTTGGGAAGGGCCAGGCAGCAGCAGGATTCAACGTTGTTGAAGTAGCCACTTTCTTAGCCACGGGCTTTTTTACAGCTTTGCCCGCTTTCTTCGCAGCAGGCTTACTTACTTTTTTTTTGCAACGCGCTTCTTTGCTACTTTTTTAGCAGCAGGCTTCTTAGCAGCAGCTTTTTTAGCAGCTGGGCGCTTCTTTGCTACTTTTTTAGCAGCAGGCTTCTTAGCAGCAGCTTTTTTAGCAGCTGGGCGCTTCTTAGCAGCTACTTTTTTAGCAGCAGGCTTCTTAGCAGCAGCTTTTTTAGCAGCTGGGCGCTTCTTAGCAGCTACTTTTTTAGCAGCAGGCTTCTTAGCAGCAGCTTTTTTAGCAGCTGGTTTCTTTGCAGCAGGTTTTTTCTTGGCGATTGCCATAGTAATGCTCCTTCACGTGAGGATTAGTACAAACTACCGATTAAGAAGACCCGACCATTCATTTCCGCCTGATTTTGCAATCGATTGGAGCCGACGAGCGAGCCATTCATCGGCGCGCGGCTTGAAACTAAGTGCTGCACGCTAATGAATCTTGGAAAAAAAGCCGTGGCCCCAAAGGACAACGGCTTCTTAAATTTGCTAGAAAAAACAGAGAGAATAGCCCAGACACCCTTAAATAAGGGTTTTTGGATTTGAGTCTGGTTTTGCTGACTTTTAAAACTATCCAACCGTCTAATCTCCTATTTAGCCGGCTGTGCGCTGTTTACTAAATCATTACTCCCAACTTAGCGCACCACCGGTTTGATACTCAATAACGCGTGTCTCAAAAAAGTTTCGTTCTTTTTTTAGATCAATCATTTCTGACATCCATGGGAATGGATTCTCTTCATTTGGGAACATCGCGTCAAGTCCTATTTGCAAACATCTACGATTACAGATGTATCTTAGGTAACCTTTGAACATCGGCGCGTTCAATCCGAGCACTCCACGAGGCATCGTATCTTCTGCATAACGGTACTCTAATTCCACTGCTTTTTCGAAGATTGATTTGATCTCATCTTTGAACGCAGAAGTCCATAACTGCGGGTTCTCCAGCTTGATTTGATTAATTAAATCGATGCCAAAATTACAGTGCATTGACTCATCACGCAAGATGTATTGATACTGCTCAGCAGCACCCGTCATTTTGTTTTGACGACCCATTGCAAGTATTTGCGTAAAACCAACATAAAAGAACAAACCTTCCATCACGCAAGCAAAAACAATGAGTGAGCGAAGTAATTTTTGATCGTTTTCTAATGTGCCAGTTTTGAAATTTGGATCCGTCAAGACATCAATGAAGGGAATTAAAAACTGATCTTTGGCGCGAATAGACTCAATTTCGTTGTACGCATTGAAGATTTCGCTCTGGTCTAAGCCCAAAGATTCCACAATATATTGGTATGCGTGCGTATGAATTGCCTCTTCAAAAGCCTGACGAAGCAAATACTGACGACATTCAGGCGCAGTAATGTGACGATAGGTGCCCAAAACAATATTATTCGCAGCTAAAGAGTCCGCAGTTGTGAAGAAACCAAGATTGCGCTTGATAATGCGACGCTCATCCTCAGTTAAACCATTTGGATCTTTCCAAAGCGCAATATCGCGATTCATATTGATCTCTTGTGGCATCCAATGATTTGCGCAACCTGCTAAATATTTCTCCCAGGCCCACTTATATTTAAAGGGAACCAGCTGATTAACGTCAGTCTTGGCATTAATCACACGCTTATCGGCGGCATTAACGCGCATTGCGGCCCCACCCGATGCAGTTGCATTCGAAGTTGCTGCAGGTGCAGCAACTTGAGGTGCAATTGCAACCTGATCTGGTTGTGGGCGCTGCGGTTCTGCTACGACTGGTTGCTGAGCTAATCCCGCTTTTGCTAGTGCAGGAGCAACTTCTTCTTCCCAATTCAACATAATTCTCTCCTAAATTCTTTTCTTTTTATTAGTCAGCAAGCAAATGGCTTACTGACATGCTTCACATTCTTCAAAACCAGCATCGCCTGGACGCATGGTGCAAACTGGACCATCTGCTTGCTGTGCAGCTGCAGCATCGGTTCCATTAACACCACCACCGCTAGAAACTGAATTGAGCTGGCCACTCGTAACTGTCGACTTCTCAACGTGAGTTGCAGCCATCGTGCGCAGGTAATAGGTTGTCTTCAAGCCACGTAACCAAGCCAACTTGTAAGTGTCATCTAATTTTTTACCAGATGCGCCAGCCATGTAAATATTGAGTGACTGAGCTTGATCAATCCATTTTTGACGACGTGAAGCAGCCTCCACCAACCAGGTTGGCTCAACTTCAAAGGCGGTTGCATACAGATCACGCAAATCTTGCGGAACGCGGTCAATCTTGGACAGGGTGCCGTCAAAGTACTTCAAGTCAGCAATCATGACCTCATCCCACAGGCCGCGATCTTTCAAATCACGCACCAAGTACTCATTTACTACGGTGAATTCGCCTGAAAGGTTGGATTTCACGAATAAGTTCTGGAATGTAGGCTCGATACAAGCTGAAACACCAATGATGTTAGAAATTGTGGCTGTTGGAGCAATTGCCACACAGTTCGAATTACGCATACCAAATTGCTTGATACGGGCACGCAAACTGTCCCAATTCATTGTAGAAGAGCCATCTACCTCAACATAGCCACCGCGCTCCTGCGCCAATAAAGCTACTGAGTCCTGTGGAAGAATGCCACGATCCCACAATGAACCTTTATAGGTGCTGTACACCCCACGCTCTTCAGCCAACTCATTAGATGCTTGGTAAGCGTAGTAACAAACCGCTTCCATAGAAGAGTCAGCAAACTTTACCGCCTCATCACTAGCGTACGGAATGCGTTGCATATGCAAGCAATCCTGGAAGCCCATGATGCCCATTCCCACTGGACGATGCTTTAAGTTAGAGTTACGTGCTTTAGCAACAGCGTAGTAGTTGATATCAATTACGTTGTCCAACATGCGCATTGCAGTGCGAATTGTTTTCTGCAGCTTCTCGTGATCCAAAATCATCTTGCCAGACGCGTCGGTAGTCATGTGCGCTGTCAGGTTCACAGAACCTAAGTTGCATACCGCGATTTCGCTCTCATTTGTGTTCAAAGTAATTTCAGTACACAGATTAGAAGAGTGGACTACACCGATGTGTTGTTGTGGGCTGCGAATGTTGCAAGGGTCTTTAAATGTGATCCAAGGGTGACCGGTTTCAAACAACATGCCTAACATCTTGCGCCACAACTGTTGCGCAGGAATGCGGCGGAATGGTTTCAATTCACCAGCATCTGCTTTTTTCTCATAAGCAACATAAGCTTCTTCAAACGCTTTGCCGAATTTGTCATGCAAGTCAGGTGTGTTTGAAGGTGAGAACAATGTCCAATCGCCACCCTCCATCACACGCTTCATAAATAAGTCAGGAATCCAGTTAGAAGTATTCATATCATGCGTACGGCGACGATCATCACCAGTGTTTTTACGCAACTCCAAGAATTCTTCGATATCTAAGTGCCATGTTTCTAGGTAAGCACAAACTGCACCCTTACGCTTACCGCCTTGGTTAACAGCAACCGCAGTATCGTTCACCACTTTTAAGAATGGCACAACACCCTGCGACTTACCATTAGTGCCTTTGATATGACTACCCAATGCGCGAACATTAGTCCAGTCATTGCCCAGGCCACCAGCAAACTTAGACAAGAGTGCGTTCTCTTTTAATGCTTCGTAGATGCCATCCAAATCATCATCTACTGTGGTTAGATAGCAGCTTGATAACTGTGGGCGTGTTGTTGCTGAGTTAAACAGTGTTGGTGTGCTGGACATGAAATCGAATGTAGAGAGGATTTCATAGAACTCGATCGCACGACGCTCACGATCCAACTCATTCAATGCCAAGCCCATTGCAACGCGCATGAAGAAAGCTTGTGGCATTTCAATGCGACGATCTTCAATATGCAAGAAGTAACGGTCATACAAGGTTTGTAAACCGAGGTAGTTGAACTGTAAGTCGCGGCTAGCATTCAAAGCGGCAGCCAAGCGTGGGAGATCAAACTCACGCATACGCGGATCTAACAACTCAGCCGAAATGCCTTCGTTAATGTACTTAGCGAAATAGGTGCTGTATTCAGCCTGCATATCACCCTGCAATACTTCTTTACCTAAAATTTCTTTACGAATCACATGCATCAAGATGCGGGCAGTTACTTGACTATAGGCTGGATCTTTTTCAATCAAGGTGCGCGATGCCAATATTGCTGAGTCATACACTTGGGCCATGGGCACGCCATCATACAAATTCTTGATGGTTTCAGTAATGATTGGACTTGCATCAATGTTATTACCCAATCCTTCGCAAGCTGCCTCAATCACAGTACGCAAAGCAGCCATATCCAACCACTTCTCTACGCCATTGTCAGTAACCTTGAGACCAGACTCACCAGACTGAGTAGCCGCTTGGGTTTCTTGTGCGATACCTTGCTGAGTCGCACGCTCTTGATTGCGCTTCTCGCGATAAAGAACATATGCACGGGCAACATTGTGCTCACCACTGCGCATCAAAGCCAATTCAACCTGATCTTGAATATCTTCAATATGGAAGGTGCCGCCATTTGGGCGACTACGCAACAAAGCGCGAACTACTGCATGGGTCAATTGTTCTACTTGCTCACGCACGCGTGCAGAAGCTGCGCCTTGCCCGCCATTGACTGCCAAAAATGCCTTTGTAACCGCGATCGCAATTTTGGATGGCTCAAATGCTACCACCGAACCATTACGGCGAATAATTTTGTAATCAGATAATTGGGTGGCCTGTCCACCACCAACCCCACCCGCAACAAAGCCAGCCGAAGGGACTTGGTTCATCGACTCAGAGGAGTTCATTCCTGGATTATTTGTGCCTGCAGTCTGTCCTGCTGTCTGTGGATTGGCGTATGTCATATTTTTCCTGCTTTTTTATATAGTTATTTGGACAAAAAAATCGTTAAAAAACAATAAGGTATTGCTGTATTCAAACACTACATCTAGTGTCTCGAAGTGCATTTGATACTAAGTATAGGGAAATATTTAGAAATTAGTAAGGTATTTCTGATGAATATTTCTCAGTATTTTTCCCTATCTTTTCAAGAAATTAGGGCTCATTTTGGTGCGTAATTTTCGACCCTTTTTAGGTAAAGGGTAAGGAAGTAAGCGTGTGCTCACATACTAGTTTTTGACTCTATCGAGACCTTAATCCAAAAGGGAATTTCTCTGAAGAAATACTCGCCCTACTCTGAAATTTTTCCCAATTAAATTGCGCGCCTGGGTCTGTTTTTCTATTTGGAGCGATATCGCTGTGTCCTGCAAATAAGAGATTGGGGTAAGCATCTTGAATCTGAGCCGTTAGCCCTGCCAATGCTTGGTATTGGATTTCCTCAAAAGGGTGCTCGCCATCCCCCTCCAACTCAACCCCGATGGAGAAATCATTGCACTTTTCACGCCCCAAAAAGGAGGACAGGCCAGCATGCCAGGCCTTATTTTGGATAGAAACGAACTGAAACACTTCCCCGCTGCGAGAAATTAAAAAGTGACTTGAAACCTTTTGATCGGCAATTTCTTCAAAATACGGATGCAGTGAAGAATCCAATCTATTTTGAAAGAAATCCACAATGAAACTGGTGGAATTACGATCTGCAAAGCCACCCGGGGGCAAGCTAATGTGATGAATGACCATTAAATCGGGCGCCATACCCTCTGGCCTTGCATCCTGATTGGGCGAAGGTCGCCAATGCGCAGCGCCAAGCCAACCTTTTTCATCTAGGGCATTGAGATGCTTTTGCGAACAATAGAACCGATCTTCTTTTGCAATAGCCTCAGGCTTTGGCAAATGCACTGAGCAATATTGACACTGCACCATCACCACTGGGTCAGCAATCTTTGGCTGCTTTGCTTTTGACCGAGATGCTTTCTCGGCATTGAACTTTGCCTGCTTTTTTCCCTTTACCCAAAGATAAAAAACGGCTGCTCCAAGAAATAATAAAAACCACTTAATCACAATGTCAGGCTCTTTGAAGGATTACTTCTAAAACAAAACGGCTACCAACATATGCCAGCAACAAGGCTGTATAGGCACTAAGGACCCAACGGACAGCTGCCCGCCCCCGCAGACCTACACGCCAGCGAGCAACTAGCAAGCCAGCAAACAAAAACCAAGAAATCAATGCAAAGATAGTCTTATGATCAAAAACTAAGGGCTTACCAAACAAAGTTTGGGAAAACAGTAGGCCAGAAAACACTGTCAAACTCAGTAACGTAAAACCAACATAGAGAAGATTAAATAGCAGACTCTCCATGGTCATTAGCGGCGGCAAATCTTCTAGCCAATGCCCTATTCGACTATTGGGAGTCATGGCTAACTGGCGGTGCAGAGCTCGATCTTGGACGCTCATCAAGATGGCATGCATAGCAGCCAAACTCAATAAACCTACCGCGATAGTCGCCACAATAAAATGCCCCTTAAACCAAGGGTCAGACACTGCGGTTGGGGAAATGAGGGTGCCCGAAAATATCATGGGTAGCACAGAGCAAACCAGGGCAAAACACAAGACTAACCAACGCAGACTAGCGATTGGGAGGAACCAAGATTGAAACCAATAAAACGCTAAACCTACCCAGGCAATTAGAGACAGGTCTTGGGCAAAGCCAAAAACAAAGCCTTGTGACGTAAAAACGGAGTCATGGAGTGCAACTCCATGAATCACTAAGATTACAAAAATAGCTGCCTGAATCAAAGCTGTAAAGGTGGCAGATTCTATTTTTTGCTTTGATCTTAGACTCAAAAAGACCAAAAGCAGCAAATAAAGAGCGGATGGAAGCCATCCAGAAGCAGAGTAACCTAAAATATCCATCTGGAAAGTCTAATCGATAAATGCTAGAGAATCTCACCGACCGCCTATCGCGTGTTGTTAAAACAATGCGGGGGCAGGCTCGCCTCACCGAAAGCAATACCGCAGAAATGCTGCGAGAGATCCGCCTAGCCTTGCTGGAGGCTGACGTTGCGCTGCCAGTGGTGAAGTCCTTGCTCGAGCAAATTAAATTTAAAGCCCTTGGCGAGGAAGTGGTTGGTAGCTTAAGCCCTGGTCAAGCATTGGTTGGTGTTGTACAGCGCGAATTAACTAATGTGATGCGCGGTGACACCACTCAAAGTGGAGAGTTGAACTTAGCAACCCAACCACCAGCAGTGATTTTGATGGCAGGCTTGCAGGGTGCCGGTAAAACTACCTCAGTAGGTAAATTAGCCAAGTTCCTTCAAGAAAAGAAGAAAAAGAAGGTTCTCACAGTTTCTTGTGACGTCTATCGCCCCGCAGCGATTGAACAGTTAGAAACCGTTAGCAAACAAGTTGGCGCAGAATTTTTTCCTAGCAATGTCAATCAAAAACCGAGCGAGATTGCTGCAGCAGCCTTAGATTGGGCTCGCCGTCACTATTTTGATGTCCTATTAGTAGATACAGCAGGACGCCTAGGCATCGATGAAGCACTGATGCAAGAAATTCAAACACTGCACACGAATCTCAATCCGATTGAGACTTTATTTGTTGTTGATGCCATGCTGGGTCAAGATGCCGTCAATACCGCCAAGGCTTTCCATGAAGCACTCCCCTTAACAGGCGTCATTTTGACCAAGTTAGATGGTGATTCACGAGGGGGTGCCGCACTCTCTGTGCGCAAAATCACGGGTGTACCACTCAAATTTATCGGTGTAGCCGAAAAAATGGATGGCTTAGAAGCGTTTGATGCAGAACGCATGGCTAGTCGAATTTTGGGAATGGGAGACATTCTTGCACTGGTTGAACAGGCACAACAAAATGTCGACGTAGCCAAAGCAGAAAAATTAGCGACAAAGATTTCTAAGGGCGGTTTTGATCTAGGTGACTTTAGAGATCAACTAGCACAAATGCAGCAGATGGGCGGCATGGCTAGCTTCATGGATAAACTCCCGAGCCACATGGCACAAGCAGCATCTAAAACCAATTTAAGCGCTGCCGATAAACAAACGAAACGCATGCGCGGCATTATTGATAGCATGACTCCGCAAGAGCGTGCTAAACCTGAGTTATTAAAGGCGACCCGCAAGCGCCGCATTGCTGCCGGTGCAGGTGTAGAAGTGCAAGAAGTCAATCGCTTACTAGCACAGTTCGATCAAATGCAGACCATGATGAAACAGTTCAAGGGTGGGAAGATGGCACGCGCTATGGCCTCCATGGCTGCCAAAGGAGCCGCCAAAGGACTTGGCGGACTCTTTAAAAAGTAATAGTTAGAAAATCTGAGCTTAAGAAATTAATTTTTTTGCTGCATCTATTGCAGTAATCACTTTTTCTTTAATTTGAGTAAGCGGAATATTTTCAGAGTCGGTGTCTAGGCGACCTTTGAACTCCACCTGAGAATCCGCTAAACCACGATCCCCAATGACTACTCGGAATGGCACTCCGATCAGTTCCCAATCTGCAAACATGGCTCCAGGTCTTTCACCACGATCATCGAGCACCACATCTACACCGGCAGCAATGAGCTCATCATGCAATTGATCAGCGGCGACTTTAACCGCCTCTGATTTGTCATAGCCCATTGGGCAAATGACTACTTCGAATGGCGCCATTGAAACAGGCCAAATAATTCCGCGTTCATCATTACCCTGCTCGATTGCAGCACCTAGCAAACGCGTAACACCAATGCCATAACAACCCATTACCATCGGCTGTGCCTTACCTTGCTGATCCAAGTAAGTACAACCCATCGCTTCTGAATAGCGTGTGCCCAATTGGAAAACATGTCCTACTTCAATGCCACGGCAAATATCTACCACCCCTTTGCCATCAGGCGAGGCATCGCCAATCACCGCATTACGTAAATCCATTACTAATGGCTCTGGCAAATCACGCCCCCAGTTCACACCGGTTAAGTGATGACCGACGTCATTAGCGCCACATATAAAGTCAGACATATTGGCAACCGTATGATCAGCAATTACAGTGACATCAGCACTCACACCAACAGGACCTAAGTAACCTGCTGGAGCATTACAGGCTTGCTTGATTTCAGCTTCACTTGCAAAGCGTGACTCCGCCATGCCAGGAATCTTGCTTGCCTTAATTTCATTGAGATCATGATCACCACGAACTAACACCATAAATAATTTAGCTGGGCCCTCTTCCTGATCAGCAGCAAACAGCAAGGATTTCACGGTTTGCTCAAGCGGTAAGTTTAGAAACTTTGCCACGTCAGCACAGTTTGTTTGATCTGGTGTTGCAACCTTTGTCATTGCTTGAGTTGCAGCACCGCGTACCGCAATTAATGAGACTGACTCAGCAGCCTCAAGATTAGCCGCGTAATCAGAATTTGGGCAATATACGATGGCGTCTTCACCGGTATCAGCAATCACATGGAACTCTTGACTGCCTGAGCCACCAATAGCGCCGTTATCAGCTGTTACCGCTCGGAATTTCAAACCCATACGCTTAAAGATGCGGGTATAGGCATCAAACATTGTTTGATAAGATTTTTTCAAACCCTCTGTATCACGATCGAATGAATAAGCATCTTTCATGCTGAATTCACGACCACGCATAATCCCAAAACGTGGACGACGCTCATCACGGAATTTCGTTTGAATTTGATAAAAATTTACTGGTAGTTGCTTATAACTACGGATTTCATTCCGCGCTAAATCAGTAATCACTTCTTCTGAGGTTGGCTGAATTAAAAAATCACGATCGTGGCGATCTTTAATACGGAGTAATTCAGGGCCCATCTTCTCCCAGCGGCCAGTTTCTTGCCATAACTCTGCCGGCTGAATCATTGGCATGAGTAATTCAATCGCTCCCGCACGATTCATTTCTTCACGAATAATGTTTTCAACCTTGCGGATCACCTTTAAACCCAAAGGCAGATAGTTATAAATACCTGCGTTGAGCTTACGAATTAAACCGGCGCGCACCATCAATTTGTGCGAAACCACCTCAGCGTCAGAGGGGGCTTCTTTTAGCGTGGCGAGAAATGACTGTGAGGCTTTCATGTATGGATATAATCAAATCATTGATTTTAAAGGATTTGAGGCACGATCATGCTTGACCGTGAAGGGTATCGCCCCAATGTCGGCATAGTCCTCCTCAATAGCCGCAACGAGGTTTTCTGGGGAAAACGCGTTGGGCAGCATTCGTGGCAGTTCCCGCAGGGCGGAATTCAGCATGGCGAAAGCCCTGAAGAGGCTATGTACCGCGAATTGCATGAGGAAGTGGGCTTGCTGCCAGAACATGTCCAAATTATTGGGCGCACTAGGGACTGGCTTCGTTATGACGTCCCTGAGGAATTCTTGCGCCGTCAACATGCCACCAAAGGCCATAGAGCAAACTATCGTGGTCAAAAGCAAATCTGGTTTTTATTGCGCTTAGTGGGCCTAGATAGTGATATTCAGCTGCGCGCCTCAGAACATCCTGAGTTTGATGCCTGGCGTTGGATTCCGTTCTGGATCCAGCTCGATGCAGTAATTGACTTTAAGCGCGAGGTCTATCAATTAGCCCTTTCTGAGCTAGCCCGCTATCTTTCTCGTGGCATGCGCATGCAGCAGCTTGCTTGGGGATCCCCTCTGGATCTCTTACAGTCTCTTTATGCCAGTGAAGAGAATCAACAAAATGCATCAAAACCAACTGATAAGTCATGATCACACCATTTAATATTCGCGCTCAACAATGCCTTATTGGCTTGATGGTTGGCCTCACATTAGTAGCTTGCGCCGGAGATCCATTAGAAAGCGGCTTAGACCCATTTGCCCCGATGGTTTTCAAAGAAGGGGTTACGACAATGCCCTTAAATCCTCCAAATAAGAGCACTATTCAACCCTTTTATGTTTCTCAGGCAACTATCTTTAAATTCGCTATTGATACCGATTCGATTTTGATTGGTAATGATGGTGTTACTAGATATACCGTCATTCTGACTAGCCCCAATGGCAATAGTCAGGTCCAATATGAAGGTATTCGCTGCGACTCATTTCAGTGGCGCCTATATGGCACATTTGAAAATGGCTCTTGGAGAGAAAATCCCTTATCTAGTTGGGGAAATATTAAGGACAATACGCCTAATCGCTATCAAGCTGCATTAGCCCAGGGCGCTCTTTGTAACTTCACTTCCCAAGAAAAAGATATTAAAACCATCTTGCAATCACTCAATCCCAATGGTTTTACTGGACAAACCAAACCAACCAACTCATTTGGGGAAATGAACTAATTGGCTTTTAGGAGCTAAGTAGGTTCCAATTTTTTCGCCAGCCATTAAGCGTGTAAGTACACTCGCCTCGCGACCAGAGGCAATGACAGTAGAGGCGCCTGTTTGTGCAGCAATCTTGGCAGCCAAAACTTTAGTGAGCATGCCGCCCTTACTTAGTTCGCTCGCAGCACCACCAGCCATTTTCTCTAAAGTAGGATCACCAGCAATGGCATCACTCAATAAGACTGCCGATGCATCTTGACGAGGATCAGCAGTAAATAATCCACCCTGATCAGTCAAAATCACCAACAAGTCTGCATGAATTAGATTACTCACCAATGCAGCCAAGCTATCGTTATCACCAAATTTAATTTCATCGGTAACTACGGTATCGTTCTCATTAATGATGGGCACTACACCTAGCTTTAAAAGAGTATCTAAGGTTGCCTTGGCATTGGCATTACGCTCTGCATGCGCCAAGTCAGCATTCGTTAATAAAACCTGAGCACTGCGTAGATTAAACCGCGCAAAACAACTTTCATATACTTGCACGAGACCCATTTGACCAACTGCAGCGGCAGCCTGTAGTTCATGAATTTCTTGTGGGCGCTTTTTCCAACCTAGACGCTGCATACCTTCTGCAATAGCACCCGAGCTGACCATCAACACTTCATGACCTGCACTTAATAAGGCAGCCATTTGCTCTGCCCACATGGCAATCGCAGCATGATCTAAGCCCTCACCATTATTGGTGACCAGGCTAGATCCTACTTTAACAACAATTCGTTTTACTTTTTGCGCAGTCATATCAGTTGAGCATATCAAATGAGATTAATCTGGAGCTTTATCTTCTGGCGCTAGTGACTCTTGATAGCGAGGATCGGCAGCCCGCTCATCCGCATCATCACGGTCTTTACGGACAGAATCTAAGTAATCCTGCAAGGAGTAACAAAGCTTATCGCATCCTAAGCCTGTCAATGCAGAGATCTCAAACACTGGGCCCTTCCACTTAAACTTTTTAACAAAGTCGGCCACTACTTTTTTACGGTCTTCTTCTGGAATCATATCGACCTTATTGAGAACCAACCAACGTGGTTTTTCAACTAAAGCCTCATCGTACTTGCGGAGCTCATTCACGATCGCATTTGCATCAGCCACTGGATCGACATTCTCATCAAAAGGGGCAATGTCAACCAGATGAAGTAGCACACCAGTACGTTGTAGATGACGTAAGAAACGATGTCCTAAGCCGGCACCTTCTGCAGCACCCTCAATCAAACCCGGAATATCAGCAATCACAAAGCTGCGCTCACTACCAACCCGCACAACACCTAAATTAGGGTGCAAGGTTGTGAAGGGATAATCAGCAATCTTTGGGCGGGCATTAGAAACCGCAGTAATCAAAGTCGATTTACCAGCATTGGGCATTCCCAACAAACCCACATCAGCTAGAACCTTGAGCTCTAACTTTAATTTACGACGCTCACCCGGCTTGCCGTTAGTCTTCTGACGTGGGGCACGATTGGTACTACTCTTAAAGTGAATATTTCCCCAGCCGCCAACACCGCCCTGCGCCAAACAAAGACGCTCGCCATGGGTGGTTAAGTCAGCAATAGGTTCACCCGTTTCGTAATCAGAAATGATGGTGCCTACTGGCATACGCAATTCAATATCATCGCCTGCACGACCATAACAGTCAGCACCACGACCTGGCTCACCATTTTTGGCAGTGTGTGTTTTTGCGTAACGGTAGTCAATTAATGTATTGATGTTGCGATCAGCAGTTGCCCAAACGCTTCCACCTTTTCCGCCGTCACCACCATCAGGGCCGCCAAATTCAATAAACTTTTCGCGGCGCATAGAGGCACTCCCGGCGCCACCTTGGCCAGCTATGACTTCAATACGAGCTTCGTCTATAAATTTCATGAATAAAAAAGGCCTCGCTTAGCGAGGCCTGTTCCTAAGAGTTAAATTCGGAATTAATCTGAATCAAACGTGTCTCAGTCAGGCGCCTTATGAACGCGGGAGAACTGAAACCTGGGCCTTCTTCAAAGCACCCTTCACGCCAAATTCCACTTGTCCATCTACTAAAGCGAACAATGTGTGATCTTTACCAATACCAACGTTTGCACCTGGATGAACTCGTGTGCCACGTTGACGAATGATGATGCTGCCAGCATTAATTTGCTCGCCGCCAAATACCTTAACGCCTAGACGCTTCGATTCTGAGTCGCGGCCATTTCGTGTCGAGCCGCCGCCTTTTTTCTGTGCCATATCTTTCTCCTGCTATTTAGCCGTTAGCCTAAATTAGGCTTTAATAGTGTTAATCAGAATTTCTGTGTAATTCTGACGATGGCCTTGGTGCTTTTGATAATGCTTGCGACGGCGCATCTTAAAGATTGTCACTTTATCGTGACGTCCCTGGGAGACGACAGTGGCCATCACAGCTGCACCATTAACCAATGGATCACCCAACTTGAGTGAAGCGCCTTCGCCTACGGCGAGGACTTGGTCAAGAGTGATTTCGCTGCCGATTTCCGCTGGTATCTGTTCTATTTTCAATTTTTCGCCTGCAGCAACTTTATACTGTTTGCCACCGGTTTTTATGACCGCGTACATGGTTTGAAACCTCAATTAATATCTACAATGAAGCTTATCCACCCTGGATGAGCTAAGCCGATTATTATATCTTGCATGACGAGCACTGTCAAAACGAATGAATTAAGCCAAATTCTGGCCCCAATTTCCTTAGATTTCAAGGCTTTAGATGAGCTTATCCGTCTTCGCTTGGCCTCAAAAGTAGCCCTTATCGACCAGATTTCGTCCTACATTATTCAGGCAGGTGGAAAAAGGGTCCGCCCAGCGCTACTGCTATTAGTGAGCAAATCCTTGGCAAATGGCCAAGAAACGCCACATGCCCTCGAGCTGGCAGCTGTAGTGGAATTTATCCACACCGCCACCCTGCTTCATGATGATGTGGTGGATGAATCCACCCTCAGGCGGGGTCGGGAAACAGCCAATGCAGCTTTTGGCAATGCGGCGAGTGTTTTAGTGGGAGATTTTCTTTACTCAAGGGCTTTTCAGATGATGGTCAAGCCAAATGACCTGCGCGTGATGGAAATTCTCTCAGATGCCACCAATACGATTGCCGAGGGTGAGGTTTTACAACTTCTCAACATGAATGACCCCGAGGTGGACGAACAAAGCTACCTTCAAGTCATTCGCTATAAAACTGCCAAATTATTTGAAGCGTCAACTGAGTTAGGGGCTATTCTGGCAAAAGCCAATGTTGAACGCCAACAAGAAGCAGCTGCTTTTGGTCGTCACATTGGCACCGCATTTCAATTAATGGATGATCTATTGGATTACACCGCCGAAGCTTCTCAAATGGGTAAAAATGCTGGGGATGACTTGCGAGAAGGTAAGCCTACGCTGCCATTGATTTACCTTCTTGAAAATGGCAGCAAAGAAGAGCAACTCTTAGTGCGCGCTGCGATTGAACAAAATCAAGATTTACCAGATGATGTTTTTGCACAAATTCTCCATGGGGTGCAAAACTCAGGTGCTCTGGACTATACCCAAGCCGCAGCCAAACGAGAAGTAGATCTGGCGATTGAGTGCCTCCAAAACTTTCCGCAAAATGAAGCTACTGATGCACTTCATGCCCTCTGTAGATACTCCTTATCGAGACAAACTTAAGCTCCGACGCTTTTCATCCGTAGCTCACGTGCAGTAATACGCGCAGCCTCCGCCTCTTCTCGCAAGCGGGTAATTTCTTCTACAGATAATCTTTCAAGATTGGAATAGTCCAATTTCCAACTGGGATCTTCCGCCCACATCAAGGGTGACTGAACTGTAGTGCGGGGTGCAGGAGCGCTTTCTAAAACACGCAATGCCAGTTCAAAGTTCTGATCCTGCGATTGAGGGTTATTTGGCAAAGCAGCAGCATTGCCTAAAGGAAAGTCGCTAAATAAAAACCGGGGTACCCCACAGTACTCAACAATATCCTTTGCCGCGCCCATGATGACAGTTGATATGCCCTCCCCTTCTAAATAACGTGCCAACAAGCTTTGGCTTTGATGGCAAATTGGGCAATTTGGAATGAGGACGGCAACATCAACATTATCTGCGCGCATCTTGCTCAAAATGAGAGGTGCATCAATTTCAAGGGTATGCCTTTGGCTACGATTCGTTGGTAAGCCATAGAAGTTTTTCGATAGGGATTGAATACGCCCTGTTGCTGAAGCGCGTTTTGCGGCCTCCAATGGAAACCAGCAGTTGCCATCCTCCATATTGGCGTTTTTTCGATCAACTCCTACATGAGCAATACGTAAATCGGCCTGCTCTTGAATTGACTGGACATAGGGCTCATAAAACTTAGCGGCTGCGTTGTAGGGCGAACCAGGGCCCTGAGCGCCCTTACTAGGATCAAACGGAACTGCAGTAGTCACCAAACCCAAGACCGATTGATTCAAAGGCTTCTTTAAGGGGGCAAACGGAACCTCAAGGTAATGAGCCCAAACATAGGGGTTTTCATATCCCAGGCCAAGATAATAGTTACGAGTACGCTCAATATATCGAATCGGCTGATCCAATTCTGGGGCAAATATCAGCTCGGAGCTCTTATTCATCGATGCATCCCTGTAAGATATTGTTTATCAAATATTAACTTCTTTAGGAGAATTCATTATGGCTCAATGGCTCAGATTTCAACATCAAGGCAAAACGGGTTTAGGACAAGTGCAGGGTGATCAAGTAGCCGTTTTCACGGGTGACCTATTTAATAATCCTCAGGCCACCGGCGAAACACTCAAACTATCTGATGTCACTATTGATATCCCCTGCATTCCATCCAAGATGGTTGCCATGGTCGATAACTTTCATGCCCTCGTTACTAAACTAGAGCATGCAGTGCCGGCTGAGCCCCTCTACTTTCTCAAGGGAAACAATTCCTTTCTTGCTGCCAATCAAGTGATTCGCACCCCCAAGTCCTATTCTGGGAAGGTGGTTTATGAAGGTGAACTGGGTATCGTTATTGGCAAACCATGTCACGAAGCTAGCGAAGCAGAGGCAGCTAAAGCCATTTTTGGCTATACCTGCATTAATGATGTAACAGCTATTGAGATTCTCAACCGCGATCCAGGTTATGCGCAATGGACTCGCTCCAAGAGCTTTAATACTTTTGGTGTATTTGGTCCTTACATCACTACTGACGTTGATCCTAGCAAGCTGACTATTAAAACAATCCTCAATGATCAAGAGCGTCAGAACTATCCTGTAGCGGATATGGTATTTCCACCAGCAAAATTAGTCAGCCTCATTTCTCAGGATGTGCCACTACAAGCAGGTGACATCATTGCTTGCGGAACCTCTGTAGGCGTTGGCTCCATGAAACCGGGCAGCAACGTCAGCATCATCATTGATGGTGTTGGTCGCTTGGATAATCGCTTCGAGTAAATTCAGAGCAATTTCCTAAAAACAAAAACCCTCACCATGTTTCGTGGTGAGGGTTTTTTATTGCTGATGCTTCTAAAAAGAAAAGTGTTAGCCTACTTTTTCAATTAGTAACCTGAAACAGATGGCAAGGCTAAGCTACCTCTAGAGGCCTGAACATTCTCATCGAGATACTTTGTCAATGCAAAAACAGTATTGAGACATGGGGTTGGAGTTTCAGTAATTTTGCCAAGCTCAATGACTGAACCCAATAAAGCATCGATCTCTAAACTACGGCCAGCCTCTAAATCCTGAAGCATCGAAGTTTTATGCTTACCCACTTTTTCGGCGCCTGCAATACGACGCTCGATATCTACGCGGAAAGTAACACCCAACTTCTCTGCAATGGTTTGTGCTTCAGCCATCATGTTGCGAGCCAACTCTTTTGTTAATGGATATTGGCAGATACCTTCCAAAGTGCCATGTGTCAAAGAGCTAATTGGGTTAAAGGTCATATTGCCCCACAGTTTTAGCCAAATCTCAGAGCGAATGTCTTCCAAAATGGGTGACTTAAAGCCAGCAGCAGTCATCATTTCAGACATTTTCTGAATACGATCTGTTTGCTTGCCATCTAACTCGCCTAATGGGAAGCGATTGCCTTCGACGTGACGAATCACTCCGGGAGCTTGAGTAAAGGTAGCAGGATAGACAACGCAACCAATAATATTGTTTGGATTAATTGCCTTCTTCGCAGCACCACCAGCATCCACAGTCTCGACAGAGTGGTCTTGATACTCACCACCCAGTTTTTGGAAATACCACCACGGAATTCCGTTTTGCATTGGAATGAGGATGGTTTCTGGACCCATGATCGAAGCCAGATCATCAATAATTGGCTCGACCTGATGAGCCTTTACCGCCAAGATGACTACATCAGGAGTTTCAGCATCCGTAATCTTCTCTACCGCCTTTACATCCGCCACCAAAGGCTCAGGCTGGTCATCCATAATCAGCGCTAAGCCGCGCTCCTTAATAGCTGCTAAGGTTGCCCCTCGCGCAACAACGGTTACATCATTGCCGGCACGAGCCAACATGACAGCAAGGTAACCGCCAATAGCGCCCCCTCCACCGATCACACAGATTTTCATAAGAACTCCATAAAGATAAGAAATTTTGAATTAGCGCAATATTAGATGAGAACATTTTGCGGTGCAATAAAATAATTTTGCCTATTTTTTGAGCAAATTTAAGAGGGAGATACCCTTAGATTGAATTTAGCCTTGTTCTAGGTACTAAACCGCCCAATAACATTCCCGCAATGCTGGCTAAAAGGCCCGCCAGTTGTGGGGGAAGAATGGCGTTTGGAGACAACACTTCGCAGCTAATCCAAACCGTCAGCCCACCTACAACCGCCAATAACCCGCCTAAAGAATTTGCTTTAGACCAGTAAACCCCAAAAGCCAAAGGGACAAACGCGGCAACCAGAGTAACTTTATAGGCATTTTCAACCATCTTGAAAATCGATAATTCTGAATTGATCGCAAAGAAAGTAACTACGGCTGTAAAGCAAAATACAGTAATTCGCATGACTTTCAGGAGATCCTGATCGGATAAATGCTTGAAGAAGCCGCGCACAATGTTCTCAGCAAACGTGACCGAAGGTGCTAATAGAGTTGCACTTGCGCAACTCTTGATTGCTGAAAGCAAGGCTCCAAAGAACATCACCTGTGCGATGAGAGGCGAATGATCCAAAATCAGTTTAGGCAAGATCATTTGGGGGTCAGTATTTATATACTGATTTACCAAATCAGGACTAATTATGACCGCCGAATACGCTAAATAGAGGGGCACAAATGCAAAAACAAAATACAAGACACCGCCCAATAGAGCAGCTTGTATTGCGATAGTCACATTTTTAGAAGAAGTAATGCGCTGAAATACATCTTGCTGAGGAATCGAGCCCAACATCATCGTGCAAAGGGCTGCTGTGAAACCCAAGATCGAAGCCAGATTCATATCAGGCCAAAAATTGGAGAACTGCCCAGCAGCTGATGCATGCTCGATGACCACACCAATTCCACCAGTTTGCGAGGTAATCTCCCCGCCGATATACAACATCCCAATCACAATGATGATCATTTGAATAAAGTCAGTGATCGCCACTGACCACATACCCCCAAACAAGGTGTAAATGAGTACGCTCCCCGCGCCAATCAGCATGCCAGCCGTTTGGGTAATTCCGCCATCAGAAACTACGTTAAAAACCAAACCGAGTGCTTTAATCTGAGCCGCCACCCAACCAAGGTAAGAAACCACGATACATAGCGTTACCAAAACCTCAACTGTGCGGCCATACTTTTCCCGAAAGAAATCACCAATCGTCAACATGCGACGGTTATAGAGATGACGAGCGAAAAACAAGCCCACCAAGATCAAGCATAAGGATGAGCCAAAAGGGTCAGAAACAATGCCCCCTAAACCTTCTTTTAGAAAAGTGGCGGGAATACCCAGAACTGCTTCAGATCCGAACCAAGTAGCAAAAACAGTCGCAGTCACTACGGGAAGGGGGAGGCTATGGCCCGCTGCAGCAAAGTCAGCGGTATTTTTTACTCGGAGGGCGGCCCACAGACCAATGCCGACCGATAACACCCAATAGATGATGACAAACCAAATCAGCATCGCCCAATCGCTCCCTCATGAATTTGCACAAATTATATGGCTTTGTCACTTATGCCATTAAATGAATATAGGCTGAGGGCAGCTCTTCCTATCTGACATAATTTAGAGGTGAATTCTGCAGATCAGCACCTAATAGAGCGTCAAAAAAGTGATCTAGCCTACCAAAAGGCTATTTTGGGTTCAGTATCACGAACTTTTGCTCTCACCATTCCACTGTTACCCTCAGAAATGGAGGTGGTAGTAGGCAACACTTATCTACTGTGTCGGATTGTGGATACGATTGAAGATGCGGCCGAGCTCTTACCAAACACCAAGCAAGAGCTCTCTGCACTATTTATAGAGGCTGTGCTTGGCTCCATCCCCGTAACCTTATTTGTTGAGCCTTGCTTAGATGCTTTAAAAGCACACTCCAATGTTGATGAGCTTGATCTCATTTCCCACACCCCTACTGTTCTGCGCATTTTGCATACCTTCCCAAATGAGGATCAGGCTGCAATTAGTCGTTGCGTCTCCATCATGTCCGAAGGAATGTCCTACTTTCACAATCGACAATCTGCAGTTGGGCTTAAGGACCTTGGGGAATTTGAAAAGTATTGCTATGTAGTTGCAGGAGTGGTTGGCGAGCTTCTCACCACTATTTTTAGCAACTACTCTCCTGAGTTTGCTAAAAGAATTAAGGGGCATGAGAAATTAGCGATTGATTTTGGTCAGGCACTACAAATGACCAATATTCTTAAGGACTCGCCAGAAGACAGAGCACGAGGTGTCTCATGGATGCCAGCTGATATAACTCAAGAATCACTTCTTAGCATTGCCTATAAAAAGCTCCAAAATTCTCTTGCCTATATTTTCCTCATTCCAAAAACTGAAAAAGGGATGCGGCAATTTTGCTTTTTAGCCTTTGGACTGGCAGTGATGACTCTTGAGAAAATTGCCACTCGCAAGGAGCTTGACGATCAAGCGCCAACAAAACTCTCTAGAAATACGGTTTGGCTGTTTTACGGATTTACCAAAATTGCCGCATGTAACGATCTCATGCTGAAAATATTCTTCCATATCGCATCTCAGAAACTGAGAAAAAATACTGTATTACATTCCTAGAGCGCACCTTCGTGCTTTAAAAGCCAGAGCTTTACTTGGCGATAAAAACCGGGATGATTTTCTTTCATAAACCCCCCGATGCCTTGCGCTGATATAACTCGGTGGCAAGGTGTAATTAGGGGGTAAGGATTTGAGCCACAGGCAGTTCCCACCGCTCGGGGTCCACTCTGAATTTTTTTAGCCAACCCCCCATAGGTCTGGGTATTGCCAACTTGAATGTCTTGGACAGCATTCCACACTTTTTGCTGATGCAGAGTGCCAGCAGGCTTTACTGGCAAATCAAAGACAAAGGCTGGATTTTGAAAATATTGTTCACACTGCATTGCAAACAACTTGGCTAAATCATTGCTTGGGCGCACTAAAACAGCATCAGGCGGCAAATAATCCACCTTGGAAATCATCAAACTACCATCAATGAGCTCTGTTTCCACTCCCAAACACCCAAAAGGCGCGGACATAACGCAATATTTCTTTAAATTAGGCGTTATTTTTAGATTAGAAGCTGTCATGCTGAAGATTCTGACATAGATATCCGAAGGCATTCTGATACATCTCAGCCACTGAGATAGATACTGAAACCGTACTTTGCTATATTGATTCTTCTTATTATTTTGTAGGCGTACTGAATGGACACTTTTTTTGATGATTGGCCCCTCATTGGTCAAGTCGCCTTAGTCCTATTTTTACTTGCTCTTTCTGGCTTTTTTTCAATGGCTGAAACGAGCATGCTTTCCGCCAATCGCCATCGTCTTCGCGCAATGGCTCACAACGGTAACCGAGGTGCCGCCCTAGCGGAACGCCTATTAAAAAGAATTGACTCGCTTCTCTCAGTCCTGCTCATCTCCAACAATCTAATTAATACCGTCTTACCTATTCTAGTAACTGGTATCGCTTTACATATTTTTGGTGATAGCGGCGTAGTTCTATCTATTGCCACGTTAGTAGTGGCATTACTGATCATCATCTTTAGCGAAATCACCCCGAAGGTCATCGGTACCGCATTTCCAGAAAAGATAGCCAGCAAGGTTGGCTGGGTTATTCTGCCACTAAGCTATATTCTGAAGCCACTGCTATGGTTCATCAATAGCTTTGTATCTGGACTGATGAAAGCTTTACGACTGCAAACCTCCGCTGAAAATAGGGCAATGAGTAAAGAGGAGTTACGCAGCTTAGTCCTCGAATCCAATCGATTTGTATCGACCCATCATCGCAATATTTTGCTCAATCTATTTAACCTAGAAAATATTCTGGTTGATGATGTCATGACGCCGAGATCTAAAATTGAAACCTTAGATCTATCAAGACCTATTGATGAAGTAATGCAGCAACTAGAAACTTGTTATCACAATAAATTGCCGGTTTGTGATGGAGACTCTGAGCGCATCATCGGGATTCTTTCAGTAAAAAAAGCATTATCTCTGCTGGGAAACACAGAACTTTGTCATGAAGACTTTAAGGCACTTCTCAATGAGCCTTACTTTATTCCCAGCGGCACTCCAGTCTTACAACAAATGCAGTTTTTCCAAGACAATCAGCAACGCTTGAGTTTAGTCGTCAATGAATATGGTGAAGTGCTTGGACTGGTTACCTTTGAAGATATTGTCGAAGAACTCATTGGTGAGTTTACGACCTCGTTCTCCAATCTTTCCAATGAACCTCACTGGCTTGCAGATGGGACATACCTTGCCAACGGTACTGCAGCTCTCCGTGATTTAAATCGTCTACTCAATTTAGATTTACCTTTAGATGGGCCGCGCACTTTAAATGGTCTCATCCTAGAAAAACTAGAGGCCATTCCAGATCATGACGTGAGTATCCGCATTGCTGATGTTGTGATGGAAATTGTGCAGTTTGATGAGCATAGCGTGAAAACCGTCAAACTCTATCGCCCAAATAGTCAGCCTGATATTCATTGAGCAATTTGCAGCATGATTCGTTGATTGTTCGAACCTGGCATGAAATTACTGTAAATGCATTAGAGTCCAGAGCAAGCGATATTCACATCGAGCCTAGATCCCTGCAGGGTGAAGTACGCCTTAGGGTTGATGGGCAACTGATTCACCAAACTCAATACCCCATTAACTTACACGAGCGCCTAATTACGCGCATCAAAATGTTATCGCGTCTCGATATAGCTGAGAAAAGAATTCCTCAAGACGGTCGCCTATCCATTGGTCACATTTTCAGCAAGCCCGATACTAACTGCCGAGTCTCCATTATTCCCACGCTTCATGGTGAAAAAGCCGTTGTTCGCATATTGCCCAATCAAGTAGGTGATCTATCTCTTGAAAAACTTGGTTTATTACCCGAACAACTAGATTTATTTCGTCATGCGCTACGCCAAACCAATGGCTTAATTCTGGTAACAGGCCCTACGGGAAGCGGTAAGACACGCACTCTGTATAGCTGTCTTAATGAACTCAATCAAGTCAATCGCAATATCTGCTCAGTTGAAGACCCTATCGAAATTCAACTGCCAGGCATTAATCAAGTAGCCTACCATCCACGTGCTGGCTTAGATTTCCCAACCATCATCCGAGCTTTACTTCGGCAAGATCCGGATGTCATCATGATCGGTGAGATACGTGATATTGCTAGCGCCCAATTGGCAATTCAGGCCGCCCAAACTGGACACCTCGTTCTTAGTACGCTTCATACTCGCAATGCATCAGGGGTATTAAGTCGCCTTAAAAACTTAGGGATTGATTCCGAGGCAATTGAGTCTTGTTTACGCTGCGTTAGCTCACAAAGACTAGTGCGTCAGCGTTGCATGCAATGCATCAACTATATAAAGACCGATCAATGTCCTCAATGCACTAGCTCGGGATACTTTGGTCGCATAGGCGTTCATGAGGTTTTAGCAGGGAGTCAACTTTTTTCATCTGCTCCTTTTTTAGATCTTCATTCTGCAGGAGCTCTCGCTGTAAAAGCAGGATTGATTGACCAAGCCACCCTAGATGATGAAGTAGGTACTTGGCATTGAAAAATTTCATTTCAAAAAATGAGTTGAGTCAATTAGAGCAACTGCATTTTGCACAGCAACTACTCTCCTTGATCCAAGCTGGATTGCCACTACTCAATGCCATTGAAATCATCACCCAATCCACCCAAAAATCCTGGCGCGGATGGCTAGAACAAGTTCGCTTGCACTTACAAGGCGGCAATAGTCTTTCGCATTGCCTAGGCGCAAAAACTGGAAAGTTCTCTCAAGAATTTATCAACCTGATTCGGGTAAGCGAACGCTCTGGAGATCTTGGCTTAGCGCTGGATACGATCTCAAAACAGCTAGAGGCCCAAATTGAATTACGTCGCAAAGTAATTCAATCTCTTACCTACCCCTTAGTTACACTCGCCACTTCAGTGACCTTGGTCATTGTGATGATGCTTTGGGTAGTGCCTGTATTCAAAGAGGTATTTGATAACTTTCAAGCAGAGCTCCCAGCACCAACACTGCTACTGATTGCTATCTCCCAAGTGATTGAGAAAAATTTTATTGGCTTACTCATCATCAGCATATGCATCATCACTTGCTTCTTATTTTCATGGCATAAGTTAATTGCTTTACAACGCCATTGTGATCGCCTCGTCTTGAGATTGCCGCTACTGGGTAATTTATTTAGACTAGCAACCCTTGGAAATTGGTGTCGAACCTTAGGGCACCTCATCAATGCAGGTCTAGCGCTTCCAGATGCACTCCGAGTAACAGCGCAATCTTCCAATCATTGGGTAAGTCATGACTTTAGCGCTGAAATGTTTAAGCATCTCACGTGTGGCTACCCAGTCAGTGAAGCGCTCAAAAAATCAGATCCTCGAGCCCTCTTCATGGATACTGAAACCTTATTACTACTTCATATCGCTGCACAAAGTGGATCATTAGCGCAAATGCTTAATAAGCGTGCCAATACTCTTGATCAACAACTGAGCAGTAAACTCCACTCACTCAGCAATAGCTTAGAACCCTTCCTCATTCTTTTGGTTGGGTTTGTCATTGGTGGATTGGTCATAATTCTGTATCTACCTATCTTTAACCTAGGGCAAATTGTTTAATGGGCTTGGAATCACTCCACTTCATAATGAAACTGCTGCTGATATTGAGCTTGCTGTATCTAGCTTATATCGATTGGCACACCTTTCGCCTGCCAGACTATGTCACATTACCCTTAATTTGCATTGGAATAGTTTTTAACGCGGTAAGTGAGCCAGGATTTACCAATACCTCATCTGCCTTGATTGGAGGAATTATGGGCTATGGGTTTTTATGGGCCCTCAACACTGGGTTTAGAGCCATAAAGGGGCGCAACGGAATTGGCATGGGAGATGCCAAACTCTTGGCTGCTCTTGGAGCATGGCTAGGATGGGTTGCACTCCCCAACATTCTTTTCATTGCCTCGTTTCTTGGGCTTATAGGCGGGCTTGCTTGGCTAAAATTCAATAAACAAAAGTTACACCAGGCTTTTCCATTTGGCCCATTTTTGGCTATTGCTGGCATTATTGAGTTGTTATGGCCACAATTCATTCAAAACCTTCTTCCCCAACTGATTTAGCCCACCTAAAAGGGGTGCTTCCCCTGATTGGATTAACGGGAGGCATCGGTTCGGGCAAAACGACTGTGAGCGATCTACTTGGTAAGCTTGGCGCCGGCATTATCGATACAGATCTCATCTCTCATGAAATTACCGCCCCCGGCGGCAGAGCAATTGCAGGTATTCAAAAAGTATTTGGTCTTGAATATCTTGACTCTCAAGGTGCTCTTGATCGCCCAAAAATGCGCGCCCTCGTATTTGGAGATCCTGCAGCCAGAAAAACACTAGAGCAAATTACCCATCCCCTTATCCGAGAGGAGACCGCCAAGCTAGCTACTTCATTAGCTCAAGCGGGCGCTCCCTACCTTGTGTTTGTTGTTCCCCTGCTTATTGAATCGGGCTCATGGCGTAATCTAATCGATTACCTTGTGGTGGTTGACTGTCCAGAAGAAACCCAAATTGCTCGTGTGATGCACCGCAACAATATGCCTCGTCAGGCAGTAATAGATATCCTCAACGCGCAAACTAGCCGCACAGCACGTCTTGCTGACGCTGATGCAATTATTGAAAATCAGGATGATTTAGAGATTCTGAAAACAGCAGTTTTCAATCTGCACCAAAAAATACTAAAAATTGGCAAAGAGCAGCCTAGTTCGTCATAGAATATAGGCTTGTGATCGTCTACGAATACCCTTTTAATGAATTAGTTCGAAGCATGCTTCGGCTTGAGTATTTGTTCGCTCGCTTTAATCATTTTCTAAGATCGGATGATCCTGAACTTCATCACAATGCTGTCGCCATACTATTTGATTTAGGTGATATTGGCTCTCGTGGTGATATCAAATCTTTGCTACTAAAAGAATTTGAACGTCAAAAGTATGCCCTCAATGGTTTGCGATCTTCCCAGAAGGTAGACCAAGAAACTTTATTGAAAACCCTCTCTGAAATTGATAAGGCTGCACTCAATATCAATCAATCTATGGGTAAACCAAACTCTGCGATCACTGAAAGTGAATGGCTTAATGCGATTCGCACCCGCCTCAATATTCCGGGAGGCACGAGTCCAATTGATTTGCCCAGCTATCATGCCTGGAAAAATAGCCCCTCTAATCAGCGTAGAGAGTTATTAGAGAATTACGTTACCCCACTTCTACCTTGGCATGAAGCATGCCAAATATTTTTGCGCCTATTACGCCAATCTGGTGAAGCGAAAGATGTTGTGGCACATCAAGGATCTTTTCAGCAAGCACCCTCTGGTAAGGTTTATCAACTGATGCGCATTGCCGTGGAAGATGACTCGCTATTCTCAGAGATTAGCGCAAACAAATATTTGCTATCGATTCGTTTTCTCAAAGCTGATCGAGATAAAAAACCACAAATCGTAAATGTGGATGTACCTTTTAGACTCACCCTCTGCCAGCTTTAAATCTTTAGGGATCTAAGCTTTTCAAGCATTGGCCATGCTGCTGGCAATAAAGGCTCAACACTTGGCTTTACCTCTGTAAGCAGCTCCCAAGATAAAGCCTGACCTTCTTGCCCTCTAGGAGTACCTTGCCATTGTCGAATGATGCTGACATGTAAGCGCACATAAGCATGAGGATAGTCATGCTCTAAAACCAGTAGCTCTTCACTTTCTTGTATATCAATCCCAAGCTCTTCCTGAAGCTCACGTTTAAGCGCATCAAACACAGATTCGCCAGCCTCAATTTTTCCACCCGGGACTTCCCAATAACCAGCATAAGGCTTACCTTCGGGCCTCTGACCCAAAAGATAACGCCCTGTTGAGTCCAGCAAAATACCTGCGGCAACCTCAGTAACTGGGCGATCGACTTTAGTCATCAATGAAATTTTTACTTAGTATGTGAGCCAGCCCAGTGCTTAGCAAATTGCCAAGCCACACGACCAGAACGTGAACCGCGCTCCAAGGCCCAAACCAATGCATCTGCACGAGCAGCTTCTATTTGCGACTCACTCAAACCAAAATGACGCAACCAATGTGTCACGATGGCTAAATATTCATCTTGCTTTGGAGGATAAAAAGAAAGCCACAAACCAAAGCGCTCAGATAAAGAAATCTTTTCCTCAACTACTTCGCCTGGATGAATCTCACCATCATCGCCATGAACATAACCCTCGTTATCTTTCATGTACTCAGGCAATAGATGACGCCTATTGGATGTGGCATAAATCAAAATATTATCTACCTGAGCGGACACAGATCCATCCAGGGCGGATTTCATGGCCTTATATCCAGACTCACCATCTTCAAAAGAGAGGTCATCACAGAAAATAATAAAGCGTTCCGGTCTATCCGCCAGCAACTCCGTGATGTCTGCCAAATCAGCCAAGTGCTCCTTCTCAACCTCAACCAGACGTAAACCTTGACTCGCAAATTCATGGAGACTAGCTTTAATCAAGGAAGATTTTCCAGTGCCTCGTGCGCCCGTTAGCAAAATATTATTTGCTGGCTTTTTTTGGATAAAGTTTTTGGTATTGTCACGAATCGCATCACGCTGACGATCAATATTTTGCAAATCTTCAAAACTAATGTCAGCCACATGCTTGACTGGCTGCAAAAAACCAATGCTGCCAAAAATACTATCGCGCCGACGCCACCTAAATGCGGTAGAGGATGACCACTGCTCTTCAGTTAAAGGCTTAGGTAAAAACGTTTCTAGGTGACTTAAGAGTCTGTCTAATTTTTCATTCATATTACTGTTTCCTACGAGCGGTAATCGGCGTTAATGGAAACATAATCGTGAGATAAGTCACAAGTCCACATGGTTTGCTCAGCTGAACCACGGCCTAAATCTATCTTGACGGTAATTTCAGCTGCTTGCATCACTCTTTGACCATCAGCCTCTTGGTAATCAGGATGGCGCCCACCATTTTTAGCCACCCAAACATCCCCAAGCCACATCTGGACTTGATTGACATCGAGGTCTGCAATACCCGCATAACCAATCGCCGCAAGAATACGGCCTAGATTTGGATCGCTTGCAAAAAAAGCTGTTTTTACTAATGGAGAATGCGCTACAGCCTCTGCGACTAAGCGGCACTCTTCATTGGTTTTGCCACCCATGACTTCGATCGTCATAAATTTAGTGGCACCTTCACCGTCTCTCACAATCATTTGAGCTAACAGACAAGAAATATCAATCAGTGCCTTACGCAACACCGCATAACTAGGATCGTCAGTTGATTGAATGGAAACTGAAGATTGCCCCGTAGCCATGATGATGAAAGAATCATTCGTTGAAGTATCACCATCAATCGTAATAGCATTGAATGAAAGATCGGCAACCTCTTGCGTCAACTGACTGAGTAGACCAGGAGCAAAGCCAGCATCGGTTGCAATAAACCCGAGCATGGTTGCCATATTGGGGTGAATCATTCCAGCGCCTTTACAAATACCAGTAATCGTTACTACACCTGCCGGCGTTTGAACGGATACCGAGCTTGCCTTGGGCTGAGTATCGGTCGTCATAATTGCCTCAGCAGCATCCAACCAATGATCTGCATTTAAATTGGCAACAGCATTTGGTAAGGCAGCAATTAATTTTTCAATAGGAAGCGGCTCTAGAATCACACCGGTTGAAAAAGGCAGAATCTGTTCTGGGTTTAACTTTAATTCCTGAGCAAGAGCATCACAAGTTGCCAAAGCATCTCGCATTCCACGCTCTCCAGTTCCCGCATTGGCATTACCAGTATTGACCACCAAGGCACGAATTCCGCCTTTGGCATCCCCCAAGGCCAAATGCTCGCGACATACCTGGACAGGGGCGGCACAAAACCGATTTAAGGTGAAAACGCCAGCAATCTGTGACCCAGGAACCAAGGTCATCACCAATACATCTTTACGATTTGCCTTCTTAATCCCAGCTTGGGCAATACCCATTTCAAAGCCCTTAACAGGCTTTAATTGGTCTTTTTGAGGAAGAGGTAAATTTACTGACATAGAACACTCAATGAATATAAATAGAAAAGGGGCTTAGCCACCACCCCTACGAGTATAAAGATCAAATCGTTTCATGAGTTCATCTCGCTCACTTATTGTCAATTCTTGGGAAAAGGAGAAGCTGATATCCATCACCGGGATATTTAAGAGGGCTATTTTTCGGGGTGGCTTTGTTAATGCGATGATTTCAACTATAGGCTCGGGATACACATATATAGCTAGGCCGTCTATCGTCAAATTTGTAGAGGGATAGTAAGATCCCATCGCTAAAGGAAGCCAGCGTATGAGATCTTCCGAAGAGCACCCCATTTCTCTTCTGATTTTCTGCATTTGAATCAATATTCAACCGCCAGCCACAGGCGGGCAAATAGCTAAAGCATCGTTTTCTTTCAGAACATACTGGTCACGTTCACTGGGCTTGATGTAAACACCGTTAACCATAACCAAATGGGCTGATTTACTGGGAATGCTAAAGCGGGTGATCAGATCTCCGATAGTTGCGCCCTCTGGCACATCTATATCTGCTTCAATGCCATTTTTTTTATTAGGGGGTAAGTAAGCCGTCAGACTGGCAAAAAGCTTGAGAGTAACTTGCATACCTCAAGCTTAATTCATCCAGGTCGATTGTGCTTGCCCTTTAGCCAAATAGGCTTCCATTACCTTGGTGGGATCGCCTAATAAAACTTCTTTCCATGACCCCAAAGCAATTTTGCCCTGAATTAAACCCCTCAGCACGCCAATATGTTCAGTAGTTCCAACACAGGTTGCACCAATTAATACATCATCCAAAAACTCTAGGCGAATATATTTATGCAACTTTTTATCAATCATCTCAACGTGATCGCCATCTCTAGATCCTGACCATAAACCAAATGAGGAAGAGATTAATCCTAGGGTATCGAGAACATTAATCTGGAGCGCACCTAAACTCTCAGTTTTTCCCCCAGCCATATTGATCGCAGCAATCCGAGCCTGCTCTGCAGCATTTGGTTGAATAGCGTTAATAATCCGCTGCCCGGTTGAAAAATCAATACTCTCCGTTACATCGCCAGCTGCAAAAATATCAGGATGGGAAGTTTGCATTTGTTGGTTAACCAGTAGACCAGTATCAATATTTAATCCTGAATTTTTGAGGAATCCAATATTGGGCTTGACCCCTGTCGCAGAAATGACTAAGTCAACCTCTAAGGTTTTGCCATTCGATAACTTCACATTCAAAGCTGAATTACTTTTTGAAATTTCCTCAACCCGAGTGTGGGTAAATACTTCGACGCCCTTGGATTGAACCCACTCCTTAATCATCCCACCAGCGGCTTCAGTCATCATTCTGGGAACCATACGATCACCCATCTCAACAACTGTCAATGAGACCTGACGACTTGCCAGAGCCTCTAAAATAATGCATCCAATAAATCCTGCGCCCATCTGCAGCACACGTGCCCCCGGCTTAGCCAAAGCGGTAATCGCGCGTGCATCCTCCAAAGTCCAGCATGAGTGAATGCCCGGCAAATCAATCCCTGCAATAGGGGGACGAACAGGCAGCGACCCAGTGGCAATTAATAGCTTATCAAAGGTAATTTTCTTACCATCATGCAATGTCAATTCTTTTGCATTGCAATTCACAGAGTCAACCCGCGCTTGAATGGATTGAACTTGTAGTCTTGCAAAATGTTGGGGATCTTTTCGTAAATATGTGCCCTGCTCCCCAATATTTCCCATGAGCAAATAGGGAATCGCCATACGGGAATATGGCGGCGAATCTTCAGCACCAATCATCACGATTTCTGCCGAAGGGGAACGCTCACGAATAGTTTCTGCGGCAATGACCCCTGCTGGGCCATTGCCTAATATGACATGCCTCATATACAAGAACTATAGCCCTAAACGTTTCAAAGTTTCTGCACTAGGGCGCCCTTCAGGATCCCAACCACGAACCTTGTAGTACTCAGGAAGCATTTTGTCGAGTCCACTCACAGAACCTTTTCCAGGACCTGTTTTGGCAGCCTCAGTCATCAAACGCTTAGGCAGATTGTCATCTTTATGAGTAAAACCAGCACGGTTATTAAAATCACGCTCCATATTCCAGATGCGCTCACCAATGGTAGTTAAGTTTTCAACTGTAAATTCATCACCGCAAGCGGCTTGCAACTGCGGAGCAACATCGGAAAGCGTCCATGCAAAGCTTGTAAAGATACAAATTCCCGCAGAATCAAAAGCGGCGGTTGCATCCTGAAACGCTTTTACCAACTCTGGCTTTCCATTTGTATCTGCTGGCTCAGTTTTTACGGGAATGCCAAGAACCTCTGATGCAATGGTGTAACCGCGCAAATGGCAGGCACCTCGATTTGAGGTTGCATACGCTAGACCAATGCCCTGAATCACGCGACCATCATATGCAGGAAACTCTTGGCCTTTCACACTCATTGAAAGGTCAGGATGACCATATTTTTTGGTCAAGCGCGCAGATCCAAGACCCATTTCCTTGCCAAAACCAATTCCCTCAGCGGTAATTTCGACCAAATAGCAAAGCGCCTTCGCCGAACCAAAAGGAGCTTCAATACCAATTTGCTCTTTGGTAAGAACACCCATCTCATAGAGCTCCATCACAGCACCGACGGTGGCCCCAAAAGAAATCGGATCTAAACCTTGCTCATTACAAATTTGATTCGCATATTGAAGCGCCTCTAAATCATTCACGCCATTAGCTGCGCCTAGCGCCCAAGCGGCTTCATACTCTAGACCTCCAGAAGCATGCATATGTTGCGGCTTGTTCTGAATAGAAAAATGGGTGTCATCGATCTTAGAGATACGGCCACACGCAATCGTGCAACCAAAACACGCTTGGTTGGCAACGAGATGGGCCTTACCATCAGTAGCTCTGGGTTCTGCCATTGCCTCTGCCGAAATATCCTTGGCGCCTTCAAACTGAACATCTTGATGATTTCGCGTGGGAAGCGCACCCACTTCATTGATGACATTCATCAGCACTTGTGTGCCATAAGTGGGGAGCCCCTCGCCGGTAACTGCATGACCCGCTAAAACAGCTTTACCAGCAGTAGTCGCAGCCATAAATGCTTTGGGATCCTTGAGATTACCAACGCCCTTAGTGCCTCTCACAGCAATCGCTTTTAAATTTTTACTTCCCATCACAGCGCCAACGCCGGATCTTCCTGCGGCACGGTGTAAATCGTTCACGATTGCTGCGTACAAAACTTGGTTCTCTCCAGCCTTACCAATGCAAGAGACACGAATCAAAGGGTCTTGATGTTTAATCTTGATAGTTGGCTCTGTTTCCCAAACAGATCTTCCCCAGATATCAGAAGCATCAATTAACTCAGCCTGATCGTTTTCGATATACAAATACACTGGCTTGGGTGACTTTCCTTCAAATATCACCATATCCCAACCGGCCATCTTTAATTCAGCACCCCAATAACCACCAGAGTTAGAGCATGCAATTGCGCCAGTCAAAGGGCCTTTAGTAACAACGGTGTATCGGCCACCCGTTGAAGCCATCGTTCCCGTGAGGGGGCCAGTCGCCCAAATAATTTTGTTCTCTTCAGAAAGCGGATCGACTTTAGGATCCAGCTCTTCCACTAAGTATTTAGATGCCAAACCCCTAGATCCTAAATACTCTTTTGCCCATTGCATATTCAGGGACTCAGATTGGCAAGTGCCTTTTGTTAAGTTAACGCGTAAAAGTTTTCCAGCCCATGACATGGTGTATTTTCCTATCCTGAATTAATTAAGCGCCAACTTGATTGCCAAGCTTATCGGCCCATTCACGCATCTTGTCTAAACCAGTCCAATTGGAGTCAACATAGGTAATGGCCTCAGTAGGACAGGCTGTTGCACAGGCAGGGTCACCACCGCAAAGATCGCACTTCTGAACTTTGCCCGTCTCCTGAACGTAATTGATAGTCCCAAAAGGACAGGAAATCGTACAGACCTTGCAGCCTACACAGGTATCAGCTGAAACTACTTTTGCCCCAGTCAGGAGATCTACTGTGATGGCGTCTACTGGACAAGCCTGGAGACACCAAGCATCACTACATTGAGTGCAGGTGTAGGGAACCTTCTTCCCGGTGGCATGAAAGTCAAACACCTTTATCCGGGATAGTGATGGATTAAAAGTACCGTAGTTTTCATAACTACAGGCCATCTCACATTGAAGACAGCCTGTGCATTTATCTGCATTAATGTGCAGGGACTTTTGCATACTGGATCCTTTTGCTCGTAACGGCAATTTCTTACATATAGACCTTCATATTCAAGGATGCAAGGCAATCTTGATAGCTAGGGAAATCCCTAAATGCGGTAACAAAAAACGGGGGCAATGCCCCCGTTGATTTTTTATACCCCACTTACTTAAGCAAGTGCACCGCAGCAGTTCTTGTACTTTTTGCCGCTACCGCAGGTACATGGGTCATTGCGACCTACTTTGGGACCTGATCGAATCGGGGCTGCCACTACTTTGATTTCGTTTTCTTGATCAGGGGCGTGCTCAGCAAACTCACTCTCGGCATCAGCATGTTGATACTGGACGTCCGAAAGCTTTGCAAGATCTTCATTCATGGATTCAGAAGCTTCATCCAATTCACTTGCACTCCGAATCTGCACTGTCATGATATTTTTCACAACATCATTTTTGATGACATTGAGCAACTCACCGTACAACTCAAATGCCTCACGGCGATATTCTTGCTTTGGATCTTTTTGCGCATAACCCCGCAAGTGGATACCTTGACGCAAATGATCTAAGGCAGCTAAATGCTCACGCCAATGCGTATCCAAGCTATACAGCAATACTGAGCGCTCAAAACCGGCAAAAGAAGGTCTGCCAGCGAGCTCAACCTTTGCATCGTAAACCTCCTGAGCAGCCTCCAAAACACGATCTACGATCTGCCCATCTTCAATTGACTCAGCATTTTCTACCCAATTCTTGAGATCAACTGTAAGACCCCAGTCACTGGCTAAAACATTCTCTAACCCCAACAAATCCCACTGCTCTTCCATGGACTCCTGGGGTACGTATAGCGCACAAATACCTCTCAAGACGTCTTCACGCAAATTGGCTACCAAATCACCAACATCGCCACTCTCAAGAACTTCGTTTCTTAAGCGATAAGTTTCTTTGCGTTGATCATTTGCAACATCGTCATACTCTAATAGCTGTTTACGAATATCAAAGTTGCGGCCCTCTACCTTGCGCTGGGCAGACTCAATCGAACGTGTCACCATGCCAGCTTCAATGGGCTCGCCATCAGGCATCTTGAGACGATCCATGACAGCACGCAAACGATCACCTGCAAAAATACGGAGCAGCGCATCGTCTAAGGAAAGATAAAAACGTGAAGATCCATGATCTCCTTGGCGACCCGCACGACCACGCAACTGGTTATCAATACGACGACTTTCGTGACGCTCGGTGCCAATAATGTGTAAACCACCTGCCGAGATCACTTGATCATGCAAACTTTGCCATTCATCTTGCAAGGTTTTAATCTTTGAAGCTTTTTCTGCAGCAGATAAGTTTGCATCTGCCTCAATCAAGGTTGACTGCTTGCCAACATTGCCACCCAACACAATGTCAGTTCCACGACCAGCCATGTTGGTAGCAATCGTGATCATCTTTGGTCGCCCTGCCTGAGCAATGATCTCTGCTTCACGAGCATGCTGTTTGGCATTTAAGACTTGGTGTGGAAGCTTACGCTTATCTAGTAAGTCTGCAATTAATTCTGAGTTTTCAATGGAGGTAGTGCCAACCAATACAGGTTGGCCGCGCTCATAACAATCTTCAATATCTTTAATTACCGCGTCGTAACGTTCACGAGAGGTCTTATAGATTTGATCTTGACGATCTTTTCTCTGGCTGATTCGGTTTGGCGGAATCACTACTGTCTCAAGGTTATAAATCTCCTTGAACTCATACGCTTCGGTATCTGCAGTGCCCGTCATACCAGCTAACTTGCCGTACATACGGAAGTAGTTCTGGAAAGTAATGGTTGCTAGCGTTTGATTCTCATTCTGAATCGGTACACCTTCTTTAGCCTCGACTGCTTGATGCAGGCCATCTGACCAACGACGCCCTTGCATTAGGCGGCCAGTAAATTCATCAACAAT
This sequence comes from Polynucleobacter sp. es-EL-1, assembly GCF_018687975.1. NCBI lineage: Bacteria > Pseudomonadati > Pseudomonadota > Betaproteobacteria > Burkholderiales > Burkholderiaceae > Polynucleobacter > Polynucleobacter sp. es-EL-1. The sequence goes on along the minus strand of NZ_CP061310.1, from coordinate 161,760 downwards.
GATGACTTCTTTATTTTGCACAACGTAATGCTGATCCCGATGATACAAAGCATGCGCACGCAAGGCAGCATAGACATGGTGCATCAGAGTAATATTTTGCGGGGCGTATAAGGAGGCGCCATCATTTAAAGCGCCTAATTGCACTAAAGCAGCTTCAGCTTTATCGTGACCCAATTCAGTGAGGTAAACCTGTTGGGTCTTTTCATCGACCCAGTAGTCGCCTGGTTTTTCAACCCCAGTGCCATCGGCTTTTTCCTCGCCAATTTGTCGCTCTAAATACGAAGGTAAGGCATTAAGCTTTAAATACAGATCAGTGTGGTCTTCTGCTTGGCCGGAAATAATTAAAGGCGTGCGTGCTTCGTCAATCAAAATAGAATCGACTTCGTCAACGATGGCATAGGCTAAGCCACGCTGTACACGCTGACCAACGTCTTGAACCATGTTATCGCGTAGATAATCAAAACCAAACTCGTTATTGGTTCCGTAAGTGATATCAGCAGCGTATGCCTCTTGCTTAGTCGTATGATCCATCTGCGAGAGATTGACCCCAACCTTCATACCTAAGAAGTTATAGAGAGTAGACATCCACTCAGCATCACGCTGAGCCAAATAATCATTTACTGTAACAACATGGACACCTTTGCCTGTCAAGGCATTCAGGTAAACCGGTAAGGTCGCCGTTAAGGTTTTACCTTCCCCGGTTCCCATTTCAGCAATCTTACCTTGATGCAATGCCAGACCACCCATGATCTGCGCATCAAAGTGACGCATCTTCATTACCCGTGAACTTGCCTCACGAACTACTGCAAAAGCTTCTGGCGCAATATCGTCGAGGGATTCGCCCGCAGCTAAGCGTGACTTGAACTCAGCCGTTTTTGCTTGGAGTGCAGCATCATCCAAAGCTTGCAAGCTGGGCTCAAAAGCGCCTACCTTAGCAACTACTTTGCGATACTGTTTTAAGAGGCGGTCGTTTCGACTGCCGACCAGGGTTTTGAGAAGACCGATTACCATGGGATATTGAAGTAAATTAAGTACTTGAGTTTATCACCCGCACCCTCTTTTTTATGAACTTTGCCCCAAAACCTTCCCGTAAGAATGCTGCCCATGATTGGCAGGATTTTCTACGGGATTCCGAAGGTCTTGGCGGTATTCTGGCTAAAACTGAAGATTTGGTAAAACTCAGAGCCTCTCTTAGGGCCGCACTGAGCGATCTCGATTTGGAGCATTTAGCCCCGAAAATTGAAGCTGGTTGGCGCTCCGGCAGTCAAAATGAGCTCTTTCTGCTGGTCAGTGGGGCCAGTATTGCAACGCGCCTCCAACAGATTTTACCTAGCTTAATCAATAGCTTAGGAAAAAATGGGGTGATTTGCACCAGCATCAAAGTCCGTCTCAAACCTGCCCCACCGCACTGGGAAGTAAAGCCGCAAGAAGGTGCGAAACCAACCGCAAAGCCAAAGGGTTTAAATGCTGTAGCTAGGAACTCTTGGGAGGAACTACTCAAAAAAATAGCTCCGGATTCGGAGCTAGGTAAAGCCGTAAAGCGATTACTTCAAAATAAGCCGAGATAGCCAGTACTAGAAAAACAGTGGCTGACTCTCTTTAGAGTATGCGGCTGGCGCCTTATTCTCGGGATAACCGGTAATTTCATAGGCTGAAGGATCTTCAAGCAATTTACGCAATAAAGCATTATTCAAAGCGTGCCCCGATTTTTCAGCAACATAGGCGCCAATGATGGGATGACCAACCAAATATAGGTCACCAATAGCATCCAAAATTTTGTGTCTTACAAACTCATCTTCATACCGCAATTCTTCATTATTCAGAATGCGATGCTCATCAAGCACGATCGCGTTATCTAAACTTCCCCCGCGCGCCAAGCCCATTTCTCGTAATGCTTCTACTTCATGGGCAAAGCCGAAAGTACGAGCGCGTCCAATTTCACTACGATAGGCATGCTCAGCAAAATCAACAATAAAACGCTGTCCTGTCTTATCCACTGCAGGATGCTTAAAGTCGATAGTGAAATCCAGCTTAAATCCAAAGAAAGGTTCGAGGCGTGCTAGCTTATCGCCGTCTTTTACTTCGATTGGTTTTTTTATTACCAAAAACTGTCTTGGTGCATCCTGCTCCGCAATACCAGCCGATTCCATCAAGAATAAAAATGAAGCAGCACTACCATCCATGATGGGCACTTCTTCACCATCTAATTCAATCAATAGGTTATCCAGTCCCAAGCCAGCACAAGCTGATAGCAAATGCTCAACTGTAGAAACCCGAACTCCATCTTTCTGAATCACTGATGCAAGACGTGTATCGCAGACCGCTAAAGCGGTAGCCGGAACAATTGCTTGCTCCGGCATATCCATACGTACAAATAAAACCCCTGAATTGACTGGCGCAGGCTTAATAGACAAAGTCACCTTACGCCCTGAATGCAAGCCAATCCCCACGGTTTTAATCGGAGTAGCGATTGTGCGTTGCTTCATCATGGTTTTATAAATTCAGGTAAATGTTCTTACAGCTTATTTAATGTAGAAGCGGCATCGCTAACCTCAAACTTACCTGGCGCTTCAAGATCCAAGGTTTTTACTGTGCCATCTTCAACAATCATGGCATAACGTTGTGAACGAACACCGAGACCGCGCGCAGTGAGATCGAACTCCATGCCTAATTTCTTCGTAAATTCTGCACTACCGTCACCAAACATGCGAACTTTTTTTCCAACCTTCAGGTCGCGACCCCATGCACCCATTACGAATGGATCATTAACAGAGATACACCAAATCTCGTCAACACCTTTTGCTTTCAGAGCATCATAGTGCTCAACATATCCAGGAACATGCTTAGCGGAACAGGTTGGTGTAAATGCACCAGGCAAAGCAAAGATCACGATTTTCTTACCAGCAACGAGTTTTTCTACTTCAAATGCATTGGGGCCAACAGAACAACCCTCGGTGGCTTCATCTAAAAACTCATACAAAGTGGCATTTGGTAATTTTTGTCCGACGGCAATCATAAAGTCTCCAATTCGTTAATTATTAAATAGTAGTGATGAGTATGCCAACGCTAGCGCAGGATTCGTCGTCCGGAGGGGCGCTGCGCTGGCATTTTCAATCTACTATTGTATTGAGCAGTGCTTTAGTCTGCTTGCTTACGTAAAAAAGCGGGAATTTCGTAATAATCCGCCCCTTTATCCAACATGGTTTTTGCCTGAGGAGAACTATCGGCACCTAAAGTAGGAGCTGGTGTAGCCTCGCGAGAACTACGAAATACTCGTGGCAAATCATATTGGCTGTAATCAACACTGCCAGCAGCTGCCTGGGAAGCCATTGAAGGTACGCTACCGGACCCTGTCTGCGCTAAACCTGCACTGGCGCTCAATGCTGAATCTAAACCGACCTTACTCATCGCAGCAGAAGCGCTTGCTGGTGCAAAACTATTGAGATCAGCCATGGTTGGCATCGCATCATGCGTACCAGTAGCTTGTCTCCATACCACTTCAGGTTGATGACTTTGACGAGCCTGTGGATTATTCAAACCTGTAGCGACCACTGTTACGCGCAATGCATCACCCAAACTCTCGTCATAGACGGTACCAAAAATCACGGTAGCATCATCAGCAGCATAACCACGAATTGCAGCCATTACTTCGCGAGTTTCAGATAATTTCAATGAACGGCTAGCAGTGATATTGACCAATACACCGCGCGCGCCTGAAAGATCTACGCCTTCCAATAGTGGTGAAGCAACAGCAGCTTCAGCAGCTAAGCGAGCGCGATCCATTCCGGAAACAGTCGCTGTTCCCATCATCGCTTTGCCTTGCTCACCCATTACAGTCTTCACGTCTTCAAAGTCGACGTTGATCAAACCCTGAACGTTGATAATTTCTGCAATACCCGAAACAGCGTTATGCAATACATCATCGGCGCATGCGAATGCCTTATCAAACTCTGCATCCTCGCCCATCACTTCAAAGAGTTTCTCATTGAGAACCACGATCAATGAATCCACATAAGACTCTAGCTCAGCAGCGCCATTTTCAGCGACCTTTAGACGCTTCACACCCTCAAAATCAAATGGTTTGCTAATGACTCCAACAGTCAAGATGCCCATCTCTTTGGCTACTTGCGCAACGATTGGAGCTGCACCAGTACCCGTACCACCACCCATACCGGCTGTGATAAATACCATATGCGCACCTTGCAATGTATCTGCAATACGTGCGCGCGCCTCTTCAGCAGAAGCTGCGCCAATTTCAGGTTTTGCGCCAGCACCTAATCCGCTAGAGCCTAGTTGCAAATTCACAGATGCTTCAGAACGCTGTAATGCGCCTGCATCGGTGTTCATGCAAATAAACTCTACGCCGTTTACACCGCGACGAATCATATGCTGAACAGCATTACCGCCTGCTCCACCAACCCCAACCACTTTAATAATGGTTTTCCCGGCTGTTTCTTGATCTAACATTTCAAATTCCATATACCCTCCTAGGTAATTAATGAACTACATTGACGACGACGAAAAACTTAAAAATTTCCTGCAAACCATTCCTTCATGCGCGAGATAACACTTTGCAGCGCGCCTGACTGAGATACACGACGACCACGCAATAATTGAGCCTGGCCCTCCATTAGCAATCCAATGCTGGTTGCAAAACGTGGACTGCGCAACACTTCATGTAAGTGACCTCGATACTCAGGAGTACCAATACGTGCTGGGCGCAAAAATACTTGCTCTGCCAACTCAACCATTCCTGGCATTAATGAGGTGCCACCAGTCAGTACGATTCCTGAAGACACCATATCTTCGTAACCTGAATCTCGCACCACACCTCGCACTAAAGTAAATAGCTCTTCAACCCGCGGTTCAATTACTGCAGCTAATGCTTGCTTTGACATTGGGCGAGGGTCACGATCTCCAACGCCTGGCACATCAATCATGGCTGCAGGATCAGCCATATCTTGGCGAGCTATCCCGTATTGAATCTTGAGATCTTCTGCATCAATTGTTGGGGTACGCAAGGCCATTGCAATGTCATTGGTAATTTGATCGCCGGCAATTGGAATAACCGCTGTATGACGAATGGAGCCTTGACAGTAAATGGCAATATCCGTTGTGCCGCCACCGATATCCACCAAGACAACACCCAACTCTTTTTCATCTTCAGTGAGGACGGCCAAACTCGATGCGAGTGGTTGCAATATCAGATCATTCACTTCCAAGCCACAGCGACGAACGCATTTGACAATATTTTGGGCGGCACTAACCGCTCCAGTAACGATATGTACTTTGACTTCTAAACGAAGCCCACTCATACCGATAGGCTCGCGGACATCTTCCTGTCCATCGATAATGAATTCCTGAACAAGAATATGAAGAATTTGTTGATCAGTTGGAATATTGATCGCTTTCGCGGTCTCTAAAACACGCTCTACATCACCAGCGCTGACCTCTTTATCCCGAATAGCTACCATACCGCTAGAGTTAAAACTCACGATATGGTTACCAGCAATTCCAGTAAAGACTTGGGCAATTTGGCGATCAGCCATTACCTCGGCCTCTTCTAATGCTTTCTGAATGGACTGAACCGTTGCCTCAATGTTGACGACAACGCCTTTTTTGAGGCCCTTCGATGCGGTTTGACCTACGCCAACAACATTAAATTGGCCATCAGGTGCTAATTCAGCAACCAAGGCAACGACCTTGGAGGTCCCAATATCTAAACCCACCAATAAATCGCGATTGTCCTTACTCATTCTCAATCCTCATTGCTTCCGCTCACTTTTTTTAGCATCAACTTCATTCTTTCTTGGACTCGCAGAAGCGAGATGGACTGCAAAACCATTGGCATAGCGCAAATCAATCGCATCCACGCGATTAGCCCACTTCTCTTGGACCTGTGGCCAGTATTTAAAGAGGCGAGCTACACGATCTTCGGTTAAGGTTTTGTCCGAATTTTCTTCATCGCGACCAAACTCCACTTTCATTCCATTGGAAAGCTTGACATTCCATGCGTATCGATCAGATAGGGTCAAACTTTTTACCTCTGCATCCCATGGCTTAAACCAGGCATTTGCTTTTTCATAAAGTCGCATCACTTCTTTGCTGGAATCCTCTGGACCATGAAAATCAATCAGTTGAATGCCATCACCAACTTCTGAGATGCGGCCAGCAAAAATTTCGCCATGAGTATTCATTAAACGATGGCTATCTACCCCACCCCATACTCCAAATGGTTTTTGCTCTTCGATATTGACAACTAATTCATTAGGCCAAACTCTACGGACATTGGCATGTCGCACCCAAGGCATTGACTCAAAGCCACGCTTAACATCTTCTAAGCGGACGCTAAAAAAGTTTCCTTTAACCGTTTCAATGACCTGCTGCTTCACGATTGGTTTATTAATATGCTTTAGAGTTTCACCAGCAACAGGTTCAATCACAATTTGTCGTAAGGCAAAGACTGGTCTCTGGCTCAACCAAACTAAAATGCCTACCAAAAGCATCAGGGCAAATAAACGCATTAAAAAACGTGTGAGCTTTTTCATGCGCTCAGGATGATTCCAAACAGGGGAAGCCAGCGAAGCAAAAACTTCACCAAATCCAGAGAGGAAATTGCTCACCCGATTCATGCCTGAGCAGCTCCTTGATGATGCAATGTTTTACTAATCACCCATAAAACCAATTCGGCATAATCCACGCCCGCCGCTTTAGCAGCCATCGGAACTAATGAGTGTGATGTCATTCCTGGAGATGTGTTCATCTCCAATAGATAAGGCTTACCAGTCTGTTGATCTAGCATCACATCAGCGCGACCCCAGGTCTTGCAACCAAGGGCACGATATGCTGCTAAAGCCAATTCCTGGACAGCTAAATTAACCTCTGGAGCCAAGCCAGTTGGGCACAAATATTTCGTCTCATCTGAGAAATATTTATTATGAAAGTCATAGTTGGCTTGGGGCGGAATAATTTTAATTACTGGCAATGCTTCTGCATCTTTGCCAAAGCCCACCAAAGGACAAGTTAACTCATCACCAATAATGCAAGTTTCTGCAATCACTGCTTTATCCATTGCGGCTGCGAGTTGATAAGCGGCAGGTAACTCATCCACTGACTTCACTTTTGTTAGTCCTAGCGACGATCCTTCGTGGGCAGGCTTCACAATTAATGGTAAACCTAACTTACGTACTACTGCATTCCAGTCACTATCGGCCTTAAGCTCTTCAAACTCAGGGGTGGATAAACCACTGCTAATCCAAATACGTTTTGTAGCTATCTTGTCGATCGCTAACGCTGATGCCAACACTCCACTTCCGGTATATGGCAAACCCAATAACTCCAGCAATCCTTGAATAGTGCCGTCTTCTCCATAGCGGCCATGCAAAGAAATAAAGACACGATCAAATTTTTCTTTGGCAAGCTCTGTTGGGCAACGTAGACCAGGATCAAATGCATACGCATCAACCCCCTTGGAGAGGAGCGCCTCTAAAACCCCACCACCTGACATTAGTGAAATCTCGCGCTCACCTGAACGCCCACCTAGCAATACGCCTACCTTACCCAAAGATTTGACATCAAGCTTGGCAAGGTCTTGTTTGACCCGCTCACCCCAAGGCAAGATTCTCTCAATTTGATTAGACATTTTTTGCCCCCGCTAATACCTGCGGCAACCCAGAAATTGATCCAGCTCCCATCGTGATTAAGACATCACCGTCACGCAGTAGAGTGTTTAACTTCTCAGGCATGTCCGCTACCGTAGGAGCAAACGCTACTGCGGTACCATCTAATAAGGCCTTAGTATCCTTATCCGCTGTTAGGGCTGCTTTCATGAGACTTTGTCCATTAGCACCTGGAATTTTGGCTTCGCCGGCTGGATAAACCTCGGTTAAGACTAGAGCATCGAAATTCTTGAGTACCTGAACAAACTCACCAAAACAATCTCGAGTACGCGTAAATCGATGTGGTTGAAATGCCAGAACTAATCGACGCTCAGGATAAGCTCCGCGGGCAGCAGCTAAGGTAGCAGCCATCTCTACTGGATGATGACCATAATCATCGATCAATGTAAAACTGCCGCCACCAGCCAATGGAATATCACCATATCTTTGAAAGCGACGTCCCACTCCACCAAATTCAGATAAGGCTTTCACAATCGCATCATCGCCAACACCTAATTCTGTTGCAATGCCGATAGCTGCTAATGCATTTCGTACGTTATGCAAACCTGGTAAATTCAATTGCACTTCCAGTGGGCCTGGCTTATTACCGTGCCTTCGAACCGTTCTGCGATCTACACGGAAATGCATACGAGTGCCTTGCGCACGAATATTACTCGCACGAATATCGGCATCATCTGATAAGCCATAACGCAGCACTGGTTGCGAAACAAAGGGGATGATGTCTCGTACATTCGCATCGTCCACGCAGAGTACGGCTACACCATAGAAAGGCATGCGCTGTATAAACTGAACAAAAGCCTGCTTCAATCTCGCCATGTCATGCTGATATGTATCCATATGATCAGCATCAATATTGGTCACTACTTCCATTGCCGGAAATAACTGCAAGAAAGAGGCGTCAGACTCGTCTGCCTCTACCACGATGAAATCACCCTGGCCTAAGCGCGCATTTGCACCAGCAGAATTTAGCTTTCCGCCAATGACAAACGTAGGATCTAGACCACCCTCAGCCAATACAGAGGCAACCAGGCTCGTAGTCGTTGTTTTTCCATGTGTGCCAGCAATCGCAATGCCCTGCTTTAAGCGCATTAGCTCGCCAAGCATGACAGCACGCTGAATAATAGGCACTTTTGCAGCGCGAGCAGCCAAAACCTCTGGATTATTTCCAGCCACTGCCGTCGAAATCACCACCGCTTCAGCAGTACCAATATTTTTGGGGTCATGTCCAATATGAATGATGGCACCTAACTCACTCAAACGTTTCGTAGTGGCGCTCTCAGATAAGTCAGATCCAGAGACTTGATAACCCAAGTTCAAAAGTACCTCGGCAATACCACTCATACCAGCCCCGCCGATACCTACAAAGTGAATTTGCTGAACAATATGCTTCATACGCCTACTCCCGCACAATCAGCACAAACTTCAGCAACACGCCTAGTAGCATGGGGTTTAGCCAGTGCATGCGCCCGCTCAGCCATTAATCTCAAATCGTCTCGACTCAGGTTCTGAATCATCAAGGCAAGATCTTGTGGATTGAGATTTTTCTGTGGCAATAAAACTGCTGCATCTGCATCAGCCAAAAAACGGGCATTGCCGGTTTGATGATCATCTATTGCATAGGGAAAAGGAATGAGGCAAGAAGCCACTCCACATGCTGCAATCTCCGAAACAGTCATCGCGCCAGAACGACAGATTACTAAGTCTGCTTGTGCATACGCTGCAGGCATATCGTCAATAAATGGACGAATATCAGCCACCACACCCAATTGAGAATATCGCTTCTCAAGATCTGCCAAATGTTTCTCACCGGCCTGATGAATTACATGAGGTCGCACCTCTTTATCCAGCATAGCCAATGCAGCAGGTACCACCTCATTTAAAGCTGCCGCACCTAAACTGCCACCCACCACCAATATAGATAATCGTCCATTGCGCTGCGCATAACGTTTAGCGGGGACCTCAATTACATCGAATTCTTCACGAATGGGATTGCCTACCCACTCTGCATTTTTCATCGTGTCAGGGAATCCAGTTAAAGTGCGTAGTGCAATTTTGGCTAAAGCTAAATTGGCGCTTCCAGCCACTGAATTTGCCTCATGCAACACTAAAGGTCTTTTCAATACCTTCGTAATTAATCCGCCAGGGAAAGTAATGTAACCCCCCATTCCCAATACCACGCTAGGCTTGAGCCGGCGCATAATTTTCCAACTTTGCAAACAAGCTCTCGCTAAGTTAATCGGCAGCATGAGTTGCGCTTTAATGCCTTTGCCGCGTAGGCCGCTGAAATCAACCGATTCAAATGAAAAATGGCGTGCCTGTACCAGACGATATTCCATCCCATTTTTATTACCGAGCCAAGATACATTCCAGCCACATATCCTCAGATATTCAGCAACGGCAAGACCCGGGAAGATATGTCCCCCGGTTCCCCCAGCCATAACTAAGATGGAAGGCTTGGTCACAACTTACCTCCCCGCATCAGAATACGATTTTCATAATCGATTCGCAGAAGCATTGCAATTGCAATTGCATTCATGAGAATTCCAGAGCCGCCATAACTCACTAGAGGCAGAGTTAATCCTTTAGTTGGAAGCAAGCCTAAGTTCACTCCCATATTGATAAAAGCTTGCCAACCAATCCAAATGGCAACACCTTTTGCAGCTAAGCCAGCAAAACTTCGATCTAACTGCAAAGCAGTGCGGCCAATTAAAAATGCGCGGCGCACAATCCAATAGAACAAGAAAATCATGACTACAACACCAACAAATCCTAGCTCCTCACCAATCACGGCCATGATGAAGTCTGTATGAGCTTCTGGGAGATAGTGCAGCTTTTCAACGCTGCCACCCAGGCCCAATCCAAACCACTCGCCACGACCAAATGCCATTAAGGAATGGGTTAATTGGTAGCCCTTGTTAGCGGCATTTTCAGCCTGCCATGGGTCGATAAACGCCATAATGCGTTTTTGTCTAAACGGCGATAAGGCAATAATCGTTACTGCACTTAAGATACCTACGCCTAAAAGCCCACCAAATAACTTAGCGTTAATTCCACCTAAAAATAAGATCCCAAACGCAATGATGGATATCACCACAAGCGCTCCCATATCAGGCTCAGCCATTAGCAAGCCCCCAACTAGAGCAACTGCGATTCCCATTGGTAGCATTCCCTTTACAAATGAGTGCAAGTACTCTTGACGCTTCACTGTATAACTAGCCGCGAAGATCACTGCAGCAAACTTCATGAGTTCCGATGGTTGAAAGTTCATTAAACCTAATGGGATCCAGCGCTTGGCTCCATTCACACCCTTACCAATTCCCGGAATTAATACAGCAATTAACAAAAGCACTGTAAAACCAAAAATGAGCGGTGAATAACGATCCCATACGGTGCTTGGAATCTTAAATGCCCATATGCCAACTACTATTGCAATCGACAAGGAAATTAAGTGGCGAATCAGAAAGAAATTGCTACTGTAATTTGCGTACTTAGGGCCATCAGCCAGAGTAATGGATGCCGAATAAACCATGACCAAACCAATTAAGGCCAAAGATAAAACTGCCCAAACGAGTAACTGGTCATAATCCATCATGCGAGAGCGCGTCTGCTCAACGCCAGATACAGCATCCCGCAAACCGCTTCGGAAGTTATCAATCCCGCCGCGCGAGAAATTCCAAAAACGGCCTAGGCCCAAACGATTTTCAGGAAAGAATTTTTCCTTCAAACTCATATTTGAACTCCCTCGAATTGCATTTCCAATTCTTGAACTTCAGCAACAAAAGCATGAGCGCGCTCGACGTAATCCTTAAACTGATCAAAGCTTGCACAGGCAGGTGATAACAACACAATATCTCCAGCCTGGGCTCTTTTGGCTGCCTCAGAAACGGCATTATGCAAAGTCTCGCTCATTGTTGAAGAAACTGCATCGCCTAAAGCCTGAGCAATCACTGGAGCATCTTTACCAATCAAGAAGACGCCCTTTACAAATCTCAATGCGGGCTCACGCAACGGACCAAAATCTTGACCTTTGCCTTCCCCGCCTGCAATTAACCAAATACGCTTACCCGATTCATTAGCACTTAAACCATTTAATGCGGCAACGGTTGCCCCAACATTAGTGCCCTTACTGTCATCTACATACTCAACATTTGATACGACGGCAATGCTCTGCACGCGATGGGGTTCACCATGGTAATCACGCAATCCATGTAACAACATATTCATTGGCAAACCTGCTGCTCTAGCCAAAGCAAGGGCGGCCAATGCATTTAAGGCATTGTGGCGACCACGAATACGTAGAGCATCAGCTGGAATTAAACGCTTTAACCTGAGCGGCTCATCTTCAACGGCAACTGATTTACGACGGCGCTTCGGTTGAGGCTCTTGATCCTCATCCACCTCGGCCCATACCAGCCAGTCAATTCCACCCGCACGCAAATCATGCTCAATTCCGAAAGCACCTTGCTCATCCGGACGATTAGCCCCGAAGGTAATAATCGACTTGCTTGCTCGCTGCTCCTCCGAAAATAAACCCATCACCTGCGGATCATCACGATTCAAAATACAGACAGTATTTGAACCAAAGATATTGGCCTTAGCATCTATATATGCCCGCATATCACCATGCCAATCCAAGTGATCTTGCGAAATGTTTAGCACTGTCGCTGCAGTTGCATTGAATGTGCTCGTATAGACCAACTGAAAGCTTGAAAGTTCTAACACCCAAACTTCGGGCATATCTTCCACTTGATCTGCCTCATCAAGAGAGGACATCAATTTGTCTAATGCCGCTGGGCTAATATTGCCCGCAACTGCAACACGCTTACCAGCCCTTTCACATAGTTGACCAGTTAAAGCGGTAGTCGTTGTTTTGCCATTAGTACCCGTAATAGCCAACACCGCTGGCTTGTATTGCATGCTATTGACTTGGGCCATGCGATCTAAAGCTGCCACTGCTCGAGCAAAAAATTCCAACTCACCCCAAATATCAATCTCTAGCTCTTTGGCTTTGAGAAGGAATGACTGAATTGGCTCCAAAATAGGAGATAAGCCAGGGCTGATTCCAATCACATCAATATGATTTAAGTGCGTCTCTTCAAGTGAGCCAAAATACACTTCCTGAAGACCTGCAAATTCAAGATCAGCTAGCCAGGCTTTCTGGCGTTCACTTAATTGCTGACGTTCCCGAGTATCAGCCAAACTAACTTGTGCACCATTTCGTATGCACCACTTTGCCATGGCGTAGCCAGACTCACCTAAACCTAAGATTAAAAACTTTTGTGGCTGAGTGTAGCCATCCTCTGCGAGGAGTGATGGATTAGCAAAGGCGAGATCTAAGTTATGCATATTTTGGCTTACCGTAATTTCAGGCTGGAAAGGCCAATAAGGACTAAAAGAATAGTGATGATCCAGAAACGAACCACTACTTGCGTTTCACGCCAACCGCCCAATTCAAAATGATGGTGGAGCGGTGCCATCCTGAAAATACGACGACCCTCTCCATACCGTTTCTTCGTATATTTGAACCAAATCACTTGCAACATTACTGAACAAGTCTCGGCAACAAAAATACCCCCCATCACAAAGAGCACAATTTCTTGCCTCACAATGACAGCAATCGTGCCAAGGGCGCCGCCCAATGCCAGCGCACCGACATCCCCCATAAACACCTGTGCAGGGTGAGTGTTGTACCAAAGAAATGCCAACCCAGCACCGCCCATTGCTCCACAGAAAATCATCAACTCACCAGCACCTGGGATATAAGGAAATAAGAGATACTTGGCATAAATGGCATTACCCATCACGTAGGCAAAAGCACCCAATGCAGCACCTACCAAAATGACTGGCATGATCACCAAGCCATCGAGCCCATCAGTTAAGTTAACTGCATTACTACTACCTACTATCACTAGGTAACTCAAGATAATGAAACCCATTACGCCTAATGGATAGCTCACTTCTTTCATGAATGGAATCAATAGATTCGACTTTGCTGGGAGATCTAGTGCAAAACCGCTCTTGAGCCAATCGTAGAAAAGCTGTAATACCTTGAGGTTATTCACCTCTGAAACGGAGAATGCCAAATAGATTGCAGCAAACAGACCAATTAAGGTTTGCCAAAAGAATTTCTCCCTAGAAGCCATTCCCTTGGGGTCTTTACGAACGACCTTACGGTAGTCATCCACCCATCCCACCATACCAAAGCCAAAAGTCACAATCATCACAATCCAAATAAAGCGATTACTTAAGTCCGCCCAAAGCATGCAGGAAATAAATATGCCTATCAGAATTAATACGCCACCCATTGTTGGTGTACCAGACTTCACCAAGTGAGTTTGTGGACCATCTGTACGAACTGCCTGCCCCATCTTCAATTCTGTTAATTTACGAATAACCCATGGACCGGCAGCCAAGCCGATTAGAAGCGCAGTAACCGTAGCCATCACTGCTCTAAACGTAATGTAATTAAAGACCCGGAAAAAACCAAAGTCATCTTGGAGCCACTGGGCCAATATCAAGAGCATGTTTTAGCCTCCTCTAACAAGGCCTGTACAACACGCTCCATCCGCATAAAACGGGAACCTTTAACCAAAATATTTAAATACGCGGAATCATCGGCATCCAGGCTACCGAGAGCATGATTAAGGTTTTCCAATAGCTGATCAATGTCTTTGAAATGCAGCGCACTTTGAGCAATTGCTTGTGTATTGAGTGCATCATTAAAACCTTGCACCGCAAATTGACATTGTTCACCAAGAGTAAATAATTTAGTAATACCCTGCTTTGCAGCATAAGCCCCCACCTCTTGATGAAAAGCAGGGCCTTGCTCGCCCACTTCACCCATATCACCAAGAACTAGCCAAGCTTCATGGCTAGACTGCTTAAGCGCATCAATTGCTGCTCTAACAGAATCAGGATTAGCGTTATAACTATCATCAATCAAGGTTCGGTTGGAGGTCAACATCTTTGCTTGCATTCGGCCATGAACAGGCATGAATGACTCTAATCCCAACTGAATATTCTGAAGTTCAAGGCCTGCAGCTAAAGCTACAGCACTTGCTGCAAGAGCATTGCGTAAATTGTGCTGCCCCAATGTATTTAATTGAACTTCAATATTTCCTTTTTCAGTCTTAATGTGGAGTTTTCCGTTGGGTAAAAGCTGCCCAGTCACAGCTGCTGAGGTCTGATTACCTGATGAAGCTAAGACGAAATCAATAATCCTTCGGCCATCGGCAGCCGCACGCCAAACATGACAAAAATCTGAATCTGCAGGAAATACTGCTACACCATTCATTGGCAAGGCAGACAATACTGCCGCATGCTCATTGGCAACTGCTTCCACGCTGGTCATAAACTCTTGATGCTCGCGCTGGGCATTATTAATTAATGCAATATTGGCTTGGACAACAGTAGCAAGCTCAGCAGTTTCACCAGGATGATTCATGCCGAGCTCAATCACAGCTAAGCGGTCGCTTGAACGCATGCGCAGTAGAGTCAACGGCAAACCAATGTCGTTGTTGAGATTGCCCTTAGTTACTAAAGTTGCATTCTCGCCAACCGCCGCTTTAAAAATAGAGGCAATCATTTCCTTGACGGTAGTTTTGCCATTAGAACCAGTGACAACAGCCACTGGAATAGCAAACTGCTTTCGCCATGCCTGGGCTAACTGACCTAAACTTTTTTTAGTATCACCTACACAAACAGCTGGCAGATTTTCTGGGCACTGATGTGAATCGCTAATTAGGGCAGAGCTCGCTCCCGCTTGAACGATGCCAGAGAGAAATTGGTGGGCATCAAAGCGTTCACCAGATAAAGCAACAAATAGTTCACCCGCTTGAACCTGGCGACTATCACTTCCAATGCTAGAAATCTGTAGAGACTTTGCAGCCTCCTCTGAGATATTGAGTAAATTACTACCAGGCAACATGTCATGAATATGGGCGAGCGTTGTCATGGAAGCATTCATAGAGCACCCCCCGCAGCTAAGCGAATATGCTCTTGATCTGAGAAATCAAATTTCTTTCCTTTGATTTCTTGAGTAGATTCATGCCCTTTACCAGCGACCAAGATGACATCTTTGAGGTCAGCATGGCGAACCGCAGCCATGATTGCTGCCGCTCTATCTGGCAAGGATTGAATGTTGCTAGATTTCTTAGTCATCCCAGAACGAATCATTGCGATGATGGCCTCAGGCTCTTCCGAGCGCGGATTATCACTCGTTAAAACAACGTGATCCGCATACTCTTGCGCCACTTGACCCATTTGTGGTCGCTTGCCTGAATCGCGATCACCACCACAACCAAATACACACCACACCTTGCCACCTCTTTGAGTGGCAAGTGGCCGTAAAGCAGTTAACGCTTTAGCAAGTGCATCTGGGGTATGAGCAAAGTCAACGACTACTAACGGGCCATCGGTTCTATGGGTTTTATTTAATTGAATGAGTTCCATACGGCCAGGAACTGGTCCTAAATTAGCCATTCGCTCAGAGGCTTGCACTGGGGTCATGCCTTGACTTAGCAATACCGTCCATACAGCCAAACAATTACTGAGATTAAATTCACCTAACACTGGCAAATGCAGCACGCTAGATTCAAAGTCTTTGCTGGCAAATACTGCATCGTATCCAGTCGAGCCGATCTTGAAGTCTTTTATGTGGGTAGATTTCAGACGGCCAGCAAAATTCTCAAAACCAGCAAAGGCCTTCTCTGTTAAAGCATATCCCCATACAGACAACTTATTTGCCGCCAATAGCTTTACTGCCAACTCACGCCCAAATGGATCATCAAAGTTAATGACGACATTTTCTAAAGTGGGAATCGAAAAGAGTTTTTCTTTGGCCTGCGCATAATCGGCCATTGTGCCGTGATAGTCCAAATGATCTTGCGTCAAATTCGTAAAGACTGCACAAGAAACTTCTAACCCTGCTACACGCTCTTGATCAAGGGCATGCGATGAAATTTCCATTACCACTTGCTGAGCACCTTGATCCAACAGCTCTTTCAACTCTGTTTGTAAACGAGGTGCGTCTGGAGTGGTGTAGCCAGAGTAGACCAAAGCCCCAGGAAAGCCCGTACCCAGAGTACCCACCACGGCAGTGCGATGATTTTCTACATCCAATGCTTGTGCTAACCACTGAGTAATGCTGGTCTTTCCATTCGTACCTGTAACACCAATGACATGTAATTGTTTACTGGGGCAGTCATACCACTGTGAACACAACTTACCTGCTACAGTCGCTAAATTGGAGACAGCAAAACATTGTGGATGATCTAAATACTTATCTGCAATTCCATCAGCTGGATCAAATACCACTGCAGCAGCGCCATTTTTTAGGGCTACAGCAATATATTCTCGACCATCCCTAAATGCCATACCCCTTCCAACGGGATACGCAAAGAAAATATCTCCGCCGGCAATTTGACGACTATCAGCGCGAACATGTGCATTGCGACTAGCGACATCACGCAATCGAGAAATCAGTTGATCAGGTTCTGTAATCACGATCGCCATCATCTCTTGAGTACCGCTTGCTGAACTTTTGCGGACGCACTCTGAATATCTACTGAGTTTTGATCCTGCAATACCATTTGCTTCAGATTGTTGTCAGGCAAAACATTCAAGGTGCGCAAGGTTTCGCTCACGATCGTCGAGAACACTGGGGCTGCTACATCACCACCATAGTGACTGCCACCAGTGGGCTCATCAATCATCACTGCAACGACAATACGTGGTGCGCTAATAGGGGCTAAACCAGCAAAATAAGCACGATATTTGTTGGCATAACTTTTACCAACTAATTTATGTGCTGTACCGGTTTTCCCACCAACTCGATATCCTTCTGCCTGCGCTTTGATCGCGGTACCACCCGGCTCTGTGACAGTCTCCATCATGCTGCGCATATCAATCGCCGTTTTTGCCGAGATGATCTGGGTGCCGTGCTTAAATTCGGGGCTGCGCTCAATCGTGAGCGGCACTAATTCGCCATCACGCGCAAAAATAGTGTAAGCACGTGCCACCTGAAATAGTGATGACGAAATACCATAACCAAATGCAATACGCGCTTGATCGGTTGGCATCCATTTCTTATGTGGATGAACTGTGCCTGCTACTGCTCCAGGAAATCCAATTTTTGGTGCCTGACCAAAACCAACAGAGGTAAAGAAATTCCACATCTCCTCAGCGGAGAGATTATTCATGGCAATTTTGGCCGTGCCAATATTGCTCGACTTTTGAATAATCTGCGAGACCGTCAGGTTTCCATATGGATGTGTATCGGTAATTGGCTTGGGTCCAATGAGATATTTTGCGCCGATTGCCATATTGGTATTCGGCGCAATTACACCCTTCTCTAAGGCAATTGCAACTGTCAACGGCTTCATCGTAGAGCCAGGCTCAAATGTATCGGTTAGCACACGATTGCGTAGTTGCTCGCCTGTTAACTTCTTGCGATCATTAGGGTTGTAGCTTGGGTAATTGGCTAAGGCTAATATTTCTCCAGTCTGCGTATCCAAAACCACCGCACCACCAGCACTTGCACGATGTTGCTCTACTGCACTCTTAACAGCGTTGTATGCCAAGAATTGAATCTTGCTATCAATGGATAGCTGTAGATCTTTTCCATTTTGAGGCAATTGCAAAATGGCGATTTCCTCTACAACCCGACCCAAACGATCCACTACCACTCGGCGTTGTCCTGGATGTCCAGCTAAGTCCTTCTCTCGTGAAAGCTCCATTCCCTCTTGGCCACGATCCTCAACATTGGTAAAGCCAACGACATGCGCCATTGCTTCACCCTCTGGGTAGAAGCGGCGGTATTCATTATTAAGCCCAATGCCAGGAATTTCTAATTGCTTTATTTGCTGAGCAATTGCGGGATCAACTTGACGCTTTAGGAATACCTGCTTACGCTCCTCTTTAAGTTTTCTACGTAACTCTGCATCACTAATCTGCAATAGACTCGCTAACTGTTTAAGTTTCTCAGGCGCTAAATCATCCGGAACAGTGTCGTTATAAGCAATCACCGACTTGGCCTCAAGACTTGTAGCAATGACTTGGCCATTGCGATCAAGAATTTTTCCGCGGTATGCAGGTAATTCCAGCTCACGCTGAGTTCCACGCACCCCTTTAGCTTCATAGAATGCATTTCCTGGGCCTTGGATCCAAAAGGCACGAATCAATAGCAACATGAATACAAAGAACAACATAAACAGCATTAAACGTGACCGCCACATCGGCAGACGCAATACCAAATTTGGAGTAGTAGAAAAACCTACTGGTCTCATCTAGCCTCCTTCAGGTACAGGGTACGATCAGGAGTAATTGGAACCATATGTAATTGGTTACGGGCAACCTCACGAATACGAGCAGACTTCGATAAATTTCTCTGCTCATATTCCAGTCGCAACCAATCTTGATTAAGCTTTCGCTCTTGAATTTGAGCGCGCTCTAATGAAATAAATAATTTACGCGCACGTTGCTGAGCGGCGACTAAAGATAATGCGCACACCAGGAGCAAGACAAGCAAAGTCAAAGTAGCGCGATTCAAACTAATGCTCCTAAGCGCTTCTGGGCAACACGCATAATCGCAGAACGCGCGCGAGGATTTTCTTGAACCTCAACATCACTTGGCTTAACGCGCCCAATAATTTCTAGCGGGCTAAATGGCAAGTCTTTATCACGCACTGGCAATCCACGTGGTACATCCACCTTGGCATTTGCCTGCATAAATTGCTTCACGATGCGGTCTTCTAAAGAGTGAAAGCTAATCACTGCTAAGCGTGCACCTGGCTTTAATAATGTCAAAGCCGCTTTTAAACCAATCTCTAAATCTTCTAACTCACGATTGATAAATATTCGTAAAGCTTGAAATGTTCTCGTCGCAGGATCCTGCCCTAGCTCGCGAGTACGCACAACGCTGGCAACTAGGCTAGCTAATTGCAAAGTTGTTTTGGGCGATTCACCATCTTCACGCCGAGCTACGATTGCTTTAGCGATTTGAGATGCAAAACGTTCTTCACCATAAGTCTTAATCACGTGGGTGATTTCCTCTTGTGGAGCCTGCTCCAACCATTGAGCAGCTGTTAATCCATGATCCGTATTCATGCGCATATCGAGTGGGCCATCTTTGCGAAATGAAAATCCTCGATGCGCTTCGTCTACTTGTGGTGAGCTGATTCCAAGATCTAGCAAGATTCCATCGACTGTTTCTGGCTCTGCGTAATGATCCATCTGTGCAAAACTGTCGTGCACGATTCTCAAACGGGAGTCGTTGATTTTTTCCGCAACTGCTATTGCTTCCAAATCCTTGTCGAAAGAAATCATGCGTGCGTTGATACCCAAGCGAGAAAGCAGTGCTTGCGTATGGCCACCACGACCGAATGTGCCATCGATCATGAGAATATTTTTTGAAGTATCCGAGGGTGTAATCAGCGGGCCACTGATCAGCGCCGTCACCGCCTCGGCCAGTAACACTGGGCGATGAGTTATGTTCATGGCACCCTGTCATCAAAAATTAAATTGTTTCAATGCTTCAGGCATACCCTGCGCAATGGCAGCCTGCTCTTTCGCAGCGTAAGTAGCCGCATCCCACAATTCCAAGTGACTACCCATACCGAGTAACATCACTTCTTTTTCAATGCCTGCAGCAGCACGCAACTCAGGGCCGACCAAAATTCTTCCAGCGCTATCCAAATCTACTTCTGCTGCATTACCCAAAAAAATTCGACGCCACCAATGCGCATCCATCGGCAATTGCGCTACACGCGCACGAAAAGTCTCCCACTCGGGACGTGGGAACAAAAGCAGGCAGCCGTCGGGGTGTTTAGTGAGCGTGACTCGACCCTCACCCTGAACCAACAAGGCGTCACGATGCTTAGCCGGCACTGACATGCGGCCTTTTGCATCCAAATTGAGAGCTGACGCACCTTGAAACACCATTTACCCCACTTTTTCACACTTCCTCCCACTTTAGAGGATTGGAATAAGGGGGTCAAGCGTTTTTAAGCAATTTTTTAGGAAATTCTCTAGTGATTACAAACACTTAGCGTGATGTGTTCACAAAATGCTACCTATAAAAATACTACTTGAAACAAGGGCTTGGAAAATATACTTAAGAATAGGTCTTAGCTATTAAGCTAATTATCTCAAAAATATACTGTATTAATAAACAGTATTATAAATAAAATGTTTTGAAAATAGGCTTTAAAGCTAGATTTTGTAAGCAGTACTCGTCATGATTGTTGACATGAACTGCATTATCTTTTTTACCGACTCGGGGAGCGGGCTTCCACCAGCAGAAATTGCGGCCTGACCGTGCTCAATTTCATCGATCCGCATTTGATCCACAATCGCGCGCGAACGATAGTCTTCTTCAGGTAGTTTTTTGAGGTGACTTTCGAGGTGATTCTCGACTTGTTTTTCTGTTTCAGCAACAAAACCCAGACTCCAGCGATCACCCGCTAAGCCAGCAACTAAGCCGATTGCGAAGGATCCAGCATACCAAATAGGATTGAGATAGCTGGTGTGCGAACCTAGCTCCTGGAGCCGTGTTTCACACCAAGCTAAGTGGTCCATTTCCTCTTGAGCAGAGTGATCAAGCATCTGTGCAATTTCTGGGTTACGAGCCACTAATTTTTGCGACTGGTAGAGTGCTTGTGCGCAGACTTCGCCGACATGATTTACACGCATCAGTCCAGCAGCATGTTCTCGCTCAGAGGGATCTAGCGCAGTTACTGAAGATGCTTCTGATCCAGGCGTCCCACGATGGGCATGGGCACCGCCAACTACTGAACGCAAAGCAGTGTCAAACTCGACAATAAACCGATCGATGAGCGCCATAAATTCTTAAACCAATACCTCGGCTTTGCAGCTTTGTTTTGTCTTTAAACCAAGCTCGGCTAAGAGCTCGCGGTCTTGTTCTGCCTCAGGATTACCGGTAGTGAGTAGTTGCTCACCATAGAAAATAGAGTTTGCGCCAGCCTGAAAACACATGGCCTGAACTGCCCTTCCTAGCTCCTGTCGACCAGCCGATAAACGTACCCGCGCGCGCGGCATCGTGATGCGCGCAACCGCAATGGTTCTAACAAATTCAAGGGGATCCAAAGGCTTCTGATCAGCCAAAGGAGTTCCAGCGACTGGCACCAAATGATTAATGGGCACAGATTCTGGGTAAGGACTGAGATTGGCCAAGCGCGCTAGGAAAGCTGCGCGTTGTTCGCGTGACTCACCCATACCCACAATACCGCCACAGCAAACGGACATACCCGCAGCCCGAACATGGGATATCGTATCCAAACGATCTTGATAGCCTCTAGTAGAGATCACAGAACGATAAAAATCCTCGCTGGTATCTAAATTATGGTTATAAAAGTCCAGCCCTGCCTCTTGAAGGGCTTGCGCCTGATCAGCCTCCAACATTCCCAAAGTGGCACAAGTTTCAAGACCAAGTGCCTTAACGCCCTTGATCATTGCGGTTACCTTTTCAATATCGCGGTCTTTAGGTTCACGCCAAGCTGCACCCATACAAAAGCGGTTGGAACCCGCTGCTTTGGCGGCTTTAGCAGCTTCCAACACCTCGTCTAGGTCCATCAATTTGTTGGCTTTAACGTCCGTGTCATAGCGCGCTGCCTGAGGGCAATACCCACAATCTTCTGGGCAACCGCCGGTCTTAATCGATAAAAGAGTTGCCAATTCAACATCGCCATCAGGAAAATAGGTGCGGTGCGTTTCTTGGGCTTTATACATAAGCTCATTAAAGGGAAGCGCGAACAAGGCTTCAATTTGAGGCACCGTCCAAGCACCAGATGCACTAGACCCTGAGTCTTTTTCGACACTTAAATCTGCCTTAGATTTAAATTGAGTCAGTGGTTTTTCGGTAGTTTGGGTGGCCTGCATGGTGAAATTCCAGAAAATAGATCGATTCAAGTCATAAACATAACAGATACAGGCCTGTATTTGGAAAAACTAGTGGTCAAATACTAAAGATGAAGTCAATTTCTGATCCAAATCAAACCACCTTGGTTGATCGCAGCCTAGATGCTGTTTGGCATCCCTGCACTCAGATGAAACATCATGAGTCCTTACCCTTGATAGCCATTAGCCATGGCAAGGGAGCATACCTCTTTGATGAGCAGGGTAATTCGATGCTCGATTGCATTAGCTCCTGGTGGACGAATCTTTTTGGACATTCAAACCCGTGTATTAATAAGGCCATTAACTCACAGCTAGAAAAAATTGAGCATGTGATGCTGGCAGGATTCACCCATCCACCAGTGGTTGAGCTTTCAGAAAAACTATCTGCACTCACACAAGGTCACTTGGGGCATGTTTTTTACGCATCTGATGGCGCCTCCGCTGTTGAAATCGCCCTAAAGATGAGTCATCACTATTGGCGACTACATGACCAGCCTCAAAAGAAAAAGTTTATCTGTCTAGAAAATGGCTATCACGGAGAAACACTAGGCGCACTAGCAGTCACTGATGTCGCTATTTTCCGCGAGGCATATGGGTCACTTTTGCAAGATGTTTTTACTGTGCCCTCACCCGACTCACGAAAAGCACAAGCAAGTGAGAGCGCCGAGGATGTTGCCAAGCAGGCCGCTAAAAAATTAGAGCAGTTATTAGAAGCTGAGCATCAAAATATTGCTGCACTCATTATTGAACCGCTAGTGCAATGCGCGGGACAAATGGCCATGTACTCACCTGAGTATCTGAAATTAGCAAGAGCCCTTTGTGATCGCTTTGATGTTCATTTAATTGCCGATGAAATTGCAGTAGGCTGTGGAAGGTCTGGAAAATTTTTTGCTTGTGAACATGCCGCTATATGGCCTGACTTTTTAACCTTATCCAAAGGTATTAGTGGTGGATATTTACCGCTATCCCTGTCGATGACAACAGATAAAATTTATCGTGCTTTCTATGGCGACAAAATTCAACAAGGCTTCTTGCACTCCCATTCTTATACTGGCAATCCCCTTGCTTGTGCGGCAGCTCTAGCCTGCTTGGAAATATTTGAAAGTGAATCTGTACTTGAAAAGAATATTGCACGAAGTGCTGATCTCGCTAAAGCATTTACGTGGGCAAAAGAAGATACTCGAATTGCGCATTGGCGACAACAGGGAATGATTCTCGCTTTTGATGTTCAGCCTGAATATCTAAAAAATCAGGCTAGTTTTGCACGCGAGATGTTTTCAGCAAGCCTTGCAGAGGGTCTTCTCATTAGACCAATCGGTAATACGATTTACGTAATGCCGCCTTACATATTGTCAGCTGAACAAACAATGCAGATGGGCGCTTCTGTACAACGCGCATTAAATCGAGTCCTCGCATGAGTAAAGATTTCCACGCATTAAATAGAGCACATGATCAGATTGCAGATCTAGATGCTCAATTATTGCGACGTAAATTACGCACCACACAGACTGCATGCGATATCAAAGCAAATGTTGATCAGCGTGATCTAAAAGCTTTTTGCAGTAATGATTATTTGGGGTTGGCAAATCACCCCAAGCTCATTGAAGCAATGAGCGAAGGCGCGAAGCGATATGGGGTTGGTAGTGGCGCATCTCATCTCATTAGTGGTCATAGCATTGCTCATGACCTGCTAGAAAAAAAATTGGCCCACTTTGAAAGTGCGCACATTCCAGACGCAAGGGCGCTATTTTTTAGTACCGGCTATCTTGCCAATATCACCGCAATTACTGGTTTAGTCAGACTTGTCGATCAAGGTCAGGCAAGTATCTATTCTGCTGGACTCAATCATGCCTCAATCATTGATGGCGTCAAATTAGCAAGCGCACAATCAAAAGCCAGTGTATTTATATTTGATCATCAAAATCTTGACTCACTAATTACTCAATTAAAAGATGATCAGAATTTATTAAAACTTATTGTGCTCGATGGCGTTTTCAGTATGGATGGAGATATTGCACCCGTCAAAGAGTTGATTGCTATTGCGCAAACCTATGATGCTCTTTTGATCATTGATGATGCACATGGATTTGGCATCCTTGGTAAGCAAGGGCACGGTATCCTAGAACATTTTGATGTCTGCTCTGAGCGAATTGTTTACATTGGCACGCTTGGAAAAGCCGCTGGTGTGAGTGGGGCATTTATTTGTGCAAGCACCCCTTTTGTAGAGTGGCTGATCCAAAAGGGGCGTCCTTACATTTACAGCACAGCAACACCTCCTGCAATCGCCCATGCACTTCTTGCTAGCTTAGATCTCATAGAGGGTGATGAGGGTACTCATCGGCGCCAACACTTAAATCAATTAATTGAAATTTGGCGCACAGAGATGAATTTCAAGCGCTGGCAAAAAGTAGAGTCCAATACCCCTATTCAGCCCGTTATTTTGGGTAGCAATGCAAATGCATTAGCAGCAGCCAAGCTGTTAGATGAGGCCGGTTATTGGATCCCGGCAATTCGCCCTCCCACGGTTCCTGCAGGCAGTGCGCGCTTAAGGGTTACTTTTTCTGCAAATCACCATGTTGATGATTTGCGCGAACTCATTCGAACATTAAAAGAAATTGAGCAGTTAGTGATCAAGGACAATCTCACTTGAATACACCCATCAATTTCTTCGTCACAGGCACTGATACTGAGGTAGGTAAAACATTGGTTACTGGTGCGCTGATAGTCAAACTCAGAGATGCGGGCCTTGATGCGGTGGGGTTTAAACCCGTTGTCGCTGGAACATACTTAGATGCCAATGGATGGAGGTTGAATGAAGACTTGGAAACACTCCGGATTGCTTCAGGTCTTGCACCCCAAGAAATCTCTTTATGCCCCTATGTCTTAGATGAGCCAGCCGCCCCTCATTTAGTAGCAAAAAATCAAGGCTTACGCCTAGATTGCACAACGATTCTGCATGCCCAAAAGGAACTGCAGTCCCAATTTCATTCGATAGTAATTGAAGGTGCCGGAGGGTTTTTGGTACCCCTCAATGAATCAGAGGATTTAGGTGATTTAACGCAAGCATTTGATTTTCCAGTCATTGTTGTTGTTGGTATGCGCTTAGGCTGTATTAATCATGCGCTTCTGACCTGTGAAGCTATTCAGTCACGCCAGCTCAATATTGCAGGCTGGGTTGCAAATACCACTTCTCATAAGATGCCTTTTTTTGAAGAAAACTTAGAAACCTTACAAGAAAGAATTTATGCGCCATTCCTTGGGGTGGTGCCTAGTCTCCCTTTAGAGCTTTCAAAGCCAGAAAATGGCCCATATTCCATCGGCGCCTTAAGATTTGCTGCAGAGCACATAAAGCTCCCAGATTAAATTCGGATAAGATGAAGTTATGCGATTACTTCCTGAAATTATCGACTCCGCATCTGCAATACAAGAAATTCGACGCAATATTCACGCACATCCTGAATTACGCTTTGAAGAAAATCGCACCTCTGATCTTGTAGCGGAGGCTCTATCGAGCTGGGGAATTACCGTCTATCGTGGACTGGGAAAAACAGGTGTAGTAGGCAAATTAGAGGGTGACTTGGGCCCTGGAAAGATGGTGGGGCTGCGTGCTGATATGGATGCGCTACCACTGCAAGAGCACAACACCTTTGAGCATGCTTCAAAAAATGCTGGAAAGATGCACGCCTGTGGTCATGATGGCCATACTGCGATGCTGCTAGGTGCTGCCCAATACCTATCAAATCATCGGGATTTCAAAGGCACAGTTATTTTCATTTTTCAGCCTGCTGAAGAAGGTGGTGCTGGCGCTCAAGAAATGATTAATGACGGGTTATTTAAACAATTTCCATGTGATGCCGTTTTTGGCCTTCACAATTGGCCCGGTCTTGCAGAAGGTCATTTTGGCGTGACGGCAGGCCCCATGATGGCCTCTAGCAATACTTTTGAAATTACTATTCGCGGTAAAGGGGGGCATGCTGCCCTACCGCACAATAGTGCTGACCCCCTCTTAACAGCTACGCAGCTTGTCCAAGCCCTGCAAAGCATTATTACTCGCAATAAACGTCCAGTAGACGCAGCCGTTTTATCGGTGACGCAATTTCATGCTGGTGAGACAAGTAATGTGATTCCAGATAGTGCATTTATTGGTGGCACAGTAAGAACATTCACCCTAGAGGTTCTTGATTTAATTGAGGGGCGCCTTACAGAACTCTCGCATAGTATTGCCAGCGCATTTGATTGTCAGGCTGAAGTTATCTTTGATCGAAACTATCCGCCCTTGATTAACCACGATCAAGAGGTTGAATTTGCCAGTGCTGTTATGAGTGAATTAGTAGGATCGCAAAACGTCAATACTTCGATTGATCCTACTATGGGCGCTGAAGACTTTGCATTCATGCTCCTGGAGAAGCCAGGTTGCTATGTGTTCCTAGGCAATGGTGATGGCGATCACCGTGCGGTAGGTCATGGCATGGGTCCATGCCACCTACATAATCCATCCTATGATTTCAATGATGCCTTGATTCCAGTGGGTGTGAACTACTGGGTCAAATTAGCCCAGCGCTATCTCGAAAAGTAGGATCGTTAAGCACTACCCGATTAGCCACTTATGAGTTCGTAAATTTGGCAGGGCGTTTTTCTAAAAAAGCTGCCATGCCTTCTTTTTGATCTTGAGTAGCAAAGCAGGCATGAAATAAGCGACGCTCAAAGTGAATGCCTTCTGAGAGAGTAGTTTCATAAGCGGTATTAATTGCTTCTTTCACCATCATCGCAGTCAATAAAGGCATATCCGCAATAGTTTTAGCAATGGCTTTTACTTCTTTTAATAGTTCTGCTTGCGGAAAAATACGAGCAACTAAGCCAGAGCGCTCTGCCTCAGTGGCATCCATCATTCGGCCAGTTAAGGCCAGATCCATCGCTTTTGCTTTTGAGACTGCGCGAGGCAAACGTTGGGTGCCTCCTGCGCCAGGAATAATGCCTAACTTCACTTCAGGTTGAGCAAACTTGGCATTGTCAGCGGCCATAATCGTGTCGCACATCATGGCCAACTCACAACCGCCACCCAGAGCAAAACCAGAGACGGCTGCAATGACTGGTTTGCGAACCTTTCTGATTTCTTCCCAATTGCGAGAAATGAAGTCGCCGCGGTAAACATCATCAAACCCATACTTCGCCATAGTCGCAATATCCGCACCAGCTGCGAAAGCCTTTTCACTGCCAGTAATGATGATGCAACCAATATTGTCATCCGCATCAAAGCCCAACAAAGCAGCGCCCAACTCATTCATTAGCTCATCATTGAGAGCATTGAGAACTTGCGGACGATTTAACGTGATGACGGCAATCTTGTTATCTACTTCAGTCAATATGGTGTTGTAGCTCATCAATCTCTTTCTTTATTTATTTAGCGTGGTAACAATAACCACATCCTGCCATCTTGCTTCATTCGGCCCGCTAATTCACCGGCAGAATCTCCTGATCCCCAATAGTAATCCGCTCTAACACCACCGACAATGGCTTTGCCCGTATCTTGCGCCATCACTAGTTTTTGTAAAGCTTGGCTACTTAACGGTCTCGTAGTACTCAAAAATACTGGTGCGCCTAAAGGCATGGCCTTCAAATCGATAGCGATACTTCGCTCACTGGTTAATGGAACACCCAGGGCTCCAATCGGGCCTACATCAGCACTCACATCGCTAGGTAGCTCTTTGAAAAATACAAAGCGAGGGTTCGCATTGAGCATCTCCTCAATACGATCAGGATTACGTTTTGCCCAAGCAGAGATCCCCTGCATGGTGGCTTGGCTGCGAGTAATCTCCTTACGATTTAATAACCACTGCGCAAATGACTTAAATGGTTGGTCATTGGTACCTGCATAGCCCAGCCGTAATACCCGTCCATCTTCAAGGCGAATTTTTCCGGATCCCTGAATTTGCATAAATGCCGCAGCCACTGGATCTTGTACCCAGGCAATTTCAGAGCCACGTAGTATCCCTGAGCTCATGAGTTCAGCTCGTGTAGGGCCCGGGGAAGGCTTATTACCTCTCCAAGCTTTAGGTAGGCCATAGAGCGGTACAGCGTAAGTCGCAGTACGCGTCAGGGAGCCATTCATCACGGGCTCGTAGTAACCCGTGATCAAGCCTTTATCACTGCCAGTGGAATTACTGCGAACCTCATAAGCTTGAAAATTGGTCTCAAAATACTGACGAATTGCTTGGGTATCTCGGCTAGAGACAGAGTTAGCCAAAGCACATACCTGCCGCCAATTGATCTCACTATTGCGCTTACGTAAGGCTCCACAACTTTTCAGCCATGCTGGCCATGCTTGAGCGAGACTATCTTCCTGCCAGCCGGGCAATGCCCCCCAAGAAACTGCTTGAAAGCTTGCAATCGACGAACTGTAAGAACCCGGTGCGGCGCCTCCGCTGGAACGATATGCGGTTCCCCGGGTTGGCGGAGTAGAACAACCCGCAATAAAGCTAATAATCGATATAGCGAATACACTGCACCATAAGGACTTACTGCCCGTTAATTTTTTGAAAGTATTGGATTTAGAGCTCATGTTTGCCAATTTACTCGATGAATACCCCATGATCCTATTTGTCTTAGAGGGAGGCCTTGCTTTAGCGCTCCTTCTATTTATTGTCTTTTGGACCGGTAAGGGTAAAAAATAGGCCTAGATTGGCCTTGAATAGCGCCCTTAATGCAAGGTTCTAGGCATCACCAAGGCAAATTCAGGGATAGGGGCCTGAAAAAACTGTGCCTCTTCAGTGACGCAGAAATATTCCCCACGCATGGTGCCGGCTGGAGTCGGTAAAGTCGACCAACTGGTGTACTCAAATTGCTCGCCAGTCCGTAACAATGGCTGCTGACCCACCACTCCCAGGCCGCGAACCTCCTGAACCTCATTGTCCCCATCCGTGATAAGCCAGTGGCGAGCAATTAGCTGAATAGCAGTGGTGCCCGTATTTTTGATTGTGACGGTATAAGCGAAGGCAAATTGCCGATTATCCGGGTCCGATTGCTCTGGCAAATACTGGGTTTTGACCGTAATGCTGATTTCATGTGGATTCATGCTGGAATTCTGCGCCATCCTGGATCCAACTGCAAGCTAGAATCTAGGTATGGATAGCCAGAAATCACCCTCAAGTAGCCAGTTTGTTATCGCCCCCTCCATTTTGTCGGCTGACTTTGCCTGCCTTGGCAAGGAAGTTCAAGATGTTCTTGCTGCGGGAGCTGATTGGATTCACTTTGATGTGATGGATAACCACTACGTTCCTAATTTAACTATTGGCCCTTTAGTTTGTGAGGCTATCCGCTCATATGCAGTGAAAGATGGCAAGCCAGCCATGATTGATGTGCACTTGATGGTTGAGCCCGTTGATCGACTCGTACCGGATTTTGCAAAAGCAGGTGCCAATCTGATTAGCTTTCACCCTGAGGCAAGCCCTCACGTCAATCGCACTCTGAACTTAATTCGTGATCAAGGTTGTCAAGCAGGCTTAGTGCTTAATCCAGCAACGCCACTAGATCATCTAGATCACACCTTGGAGTTACTTGATCTCGTTCTATTAATGTCTGTTAACCCAGGCTTTGGTGGTCAATCATTCATTCCAAGTACGCTCAATAAAATCATCCAAGTGCGTGCACGCTTAGATCGCCATCAACAAGAGACTGGTCGTCATATTCGTCTTGAGGTCGATGGCGGCATTAAGGTCGACAATATTGCGCAGGTTGCTAAAGCAGGCGCAGATACCTTTGTTGCTGGATCAGCTATTTTTGGCAAAGAAGATTATGCGCAAGTCATTACAGCAATGCGCTCAGAACTATCGAGCTCAGGAAAAGCGTAATGCAGCACTCAGAATTTCTGGCCCTAGCAAATCAGGGTTTCAACCGCATTCCTCTAGTCAAAGAAGTATTGGCTGATTTAGAGACGCCTCTTTCGCTTTACGCAAAACTTACTCAAGCATTTGGTCAAAAAAATACCTACCTACTCGAGTCCGTGCTTGGTGGCGAACGCTTTGGCCGCTTCTCATTTATTGGCTTGCCTGCTAAAACTGTATTAAGAGCTGTGGGGACACCTACAGCGCCAATCACAGAAGTTTTATTGAATGAGGAAGTGATTGAAACCAATCGTGACAATCCGCTGGACTTTATTGATACCTATTTCAAGCGCTTTAAAGTTGCGGTACAGCCAGGACTGCCCCGCTTCTGCGGTGGTCTTGCAGGTTACTTTGGATATGACACCGTTCGCTATATCGAATCTCGCTTAGCAACACATCAATTGCCGGATGAATTAGGTGTGCCTGATATTCAACTGATGCTTACTGAAGAGCTAGCAGTTATCGATAATGTTGCAGGCCGTATTTATTTAATCGTCTATGCCGATCCAGGTATTGCCAACAGCTTTGAAACTGCCCAGGCAAGACTAAAAGAATTGCTCGCTTGCCTTAGCAAGCCGGTCAGCTTGCCTACATCATTGCCAAGCACCAAAACAGATTTGGTTCGTAAATTTAAAGCAGAAGATTTTGAGAATGCCGTACTGAAAACTAAAGAATATATTTTGGCTGGCGACTGTATGCAGGTAGTGATCGGTCAGCGAATTAGTAAACCATTTACCGACTCACCACTGGCTTTATATAGAGCTTTACGCTCTCTCAATCCCTCGCCATATATGTATTTTTATGATTTTGGCGACTTACAGGTAGTTGGCTCTTCTCCTGAAATCTTAGTGCGCCAAGAAAAACGTGAAGCGCAAAAGATTGTGACTATTCGTCCGCTTGCTGGAACTCGCCCACGTGGTGCAACACCAGAAGAAGATGCGCGACTCGCCAAAGAATTACTTGCTGACCCCAAGGAGATTGCAGAGCATGTGATGCTGATCGATCTTGCACGTAATGATGTCGGACGTATTGCAAAAACGGGTTCAGTCAAGGTAACTGATTCAATGTCGATTGAAAAGTACTCCCACGTTCAACATATCGTTAGCTCAGTTGAGGGCGAATTAATAGACAACATGAGCAATATGGATGTTCTTCGGGCCACATTCCCAGCAGGCACCTTATCGGGCGCCCCAAAAATTCGGGCCATGGAAATTATTGATGAAATGGAAATCGTCAAACGCGGGATTTATGGCGGAGCAGTTGGCTACCTATCCTTTTCCGGAGATATGGATGTAGCGATTGCGATTCGTACTGGCGTAATTCGTGATGGCGTCTTGCATTCGCAGGCTGGTGCCGGGGTAGTAGCCGATTCTGACCCAACTGCTGAATGGAAAGAAACTGAGGCCAAAGCACGTGCAGTATTGATGGCTGCCGATTTAGTACAAGGAGGGCTCGATGCTCCTCATGATTGATAACTACGATTCATTTACCTATAACCTCGTACAGTATTTTGCAGAACTTGGGGAGGAGGTAAAGGTATTTCGGAATGATGAGATTTCTGTAGAAGAGATTGCCAAAATCAATCCTGCACGTATTTGTATTTCACCAGGACCATGTAGTCCCACTGAAGCAGGAATCTCTGTAGAAACCATTAAACGCTATGCGGGTCACATTCCAATTTTGGGAGTCTGCCTTGGGCACCAGGCGATTGGCGAGGCATTTGGCGGAAAGATTATCCGCGCCCAAAAAGTGATGCACGGCAAAACCGATGATATTCATCACACTGGCATGGGTGTTTTCACAGGATTACCTGATCCCTTTAAAGTCACTCGCTATCACTCCTTGGCGATTGAAAAGAATTCTTTACCAGCAGATTTGGAAATCACCGCTACCTCCTCTGATGGAGAAATTATGGGTGTGCGCCATAAACAATTTGCTGTAGAGGGGGTTCAATTTCATCCTGAATCGATTCTTTCGGAGCACGGTCACGCGCTATTGAAGAATTTCTTAGCAGCTAAATAACGCCTATATAGCCCTATGTCCATTACGCCACAACAAGCCTTACAACGTTGCATTGAACACCGCGAACTTTTCCATGATGAGATGACTGCAATGATGCGTCTTATCATGAGCGGCGAAATGCCACCGACTTTGGTCGCAGGTCTTTTGGTTGCATTGCGCACCAAAAAAGAAACTGTTGGAGAGATTGCGGCAGCAGCTCAAGTAATGCGTGAATTCGCTACCCCTGTCCATGTAGCGGACAGAGCCAACTTGGTTGATGTTGTTGGAACTGGTGGGGATGGCGCTCATACCTTCAACATCTCTACTGCCGCCATGTTTGTCGCAGCGGCTGCAGGCGCAAAAATTGCCAAGCATGGCAATCGTAGTGTGAGCAGCAAATCAGGTAGCGCTGATATTTTGGAGTCACTAGGCGTCAAGCTCACGCTTTCCCCAGAGCAAGTAGCGCAGTGTATTTCCAATGTTGGCGCAGGATTTATGTTTGCCCCAAACCATCATCCAGCCATGAAAAACGTTGTGCCCATTCGCAAAGATTTGGGTGTGAGGACCATTTTCAATATTCTGGGGCCGCTGACCAATCCGGCAGATGCCAAACGAATTTTGATGGGCGTCTTCCATGCGGATTTAGTCGGAATTCAAGCCCGCGTCTTGCAAGCGATGGGCATGGACCATGCGCTGGTTGTCTATGGTCGCGATGGTTTGGATGAAATCTCTCTTGAAGGTCCAACGCTAGTAGGCGAACTGAAGGATGGTGTAGTTCGGGAATATGAAATTCACCCCCAAGACTTTGGCCTTAAGACTGCGCCAACCAGCAGTTTTAAAGTTGCGGATGCTGAAGAATCTAAAGCCATCGTGTTAGATGTGCTGAATAAGACCCCCGGTCCAGCAAGCGATATTGTTTGCTTAAATGCTGGCGCTGTACTGTATGTCGCAGGTGTTGCACCAAGCATCGGTGAAGGTATTCAAATGGCTAAAGTCGCAATCGCCTCTGGCGCTGCTCGCGAAAAGCTAGATCAATTCATTGCTGCAACTCAAGGTAATTAAAGTCATTCATGAGCGATATTCTCGATAAAATTGTTGCCACCAAAAAATTAGAGCTTGCCGCAGATTCAAAGAAAGTTTCTTTAGGAAATCTGCGCGAACAGGCTCAAGAAAATAATCGCGATGCCTTATTAAAGCCCCGAGGTTTTATTCAAGCAATTGAACAAAAGATTGCGGCTGGCAAGGCTGGGGTCATTGCTGAAATTAAAAAAGCGAGCCCCAGCAAGGGAATCCTTCGTGAAAATTTCTTACCAGCAGAAATTGCGCAGTCTTATGAAAAAAATGGCGCTGCATGCTTATCTGTTCTAACCGATAAGGACTACTTTCAAGGTGCCAATAGCTACTTACAGGCTGCACGAGCTGCTTGCAATATTCCTGTTTTGCGCAAAGATTTTACGATTGATCCCTACCAAATCTATGAAGCTCGTGCGATTGGCGCCGATGCCATTCTTTTAATTGTGGCTTGTCTTGAGCTCAATCAAATGAAAGAGTTAGAGGCATGCGCACATGAACTTGGTTTAGATGTGCTCGTTGAGGTACATAACGCTCCAGAGCTGGAGCAAGCACTGGATCTCAAAACTTCTTTATTGGGAATTAACAATCGCAATTTGAAAACTTTTGAGGTCACCCTGCAAACAACGCTCTCATTGTTATCGATAGCTCCCAAAGAAAAAATATTAGTAACAGAGTCAGGCATTGCTACTCGCGATGATGTAAAGCTGATGCGCGATCATCAAATTAATGCATTTTTAGTCGGAGAGACATTTATGCGCGCAAGCGATCCTGGTGCCGCTCTCAATCAACTATTTAGTTAGCTTGCTTTAGCAGATTTCAGGTAATTTAAGCCCAGCTTAATAATTCCTATTAGAAGTACAGTGCCTAAAACATCGCCTAAGAACATCACTAAAAAGTGATTGAAGGCTCCTGCATCTTCAAGGCCTCGGATAGCAAACCACCACTGATGTAAGCCTGCACTTAAAAAGGCATAGATCAAAATACAGACAGTCAATTTAGGTAAGCTTAAGTCGCTTAGGTCAGGTGATATTTTGATATTAGTCAGCACAAATATTTTTGCTAAATAGGGGGCAAACCCTGAAATTAAACCGACTCCAATGCAGGTAATAAGCTCTGGTGGAAACTCGCCGAAATAGCAAATGAGAAATGAGGCGAAAGAAATGCCGATTGCTCCAGGCAGGCCAAAAATGAGAGTAAGAAATAAACGCAAGCCTGCTGGCAGGTAAATCCAATTAACGCCTAAGCCATAAGATAATTCGGATGCAAGCCAATTATTGAGATAAAAAATAACGGTATATGAAATTGCACTAAGCAAAATTCCCAAGGGTAATTCTGACCTGACCCTATTCATGTCTTAGCGGCTGGGGAATGTTTTTCAGGGGTAAAATTCATACTGTTTAGATCTTATTAAAGAATATACTTGAAAAAACTAGCCGAAGAGCTGGTGACTAACCACTCCCTGAGACATCAATTACTATGCCTAACACCAAATCTTCTTGCTACATTCGATTTTTGAATTTACTAGATGCGCTTGACCGCATGAATCCTGGAAAAAAGCTTGATTCTGTTGAGGAAAGTTTGCTCGATAAAATTATTCTTAGTTTTCATGAAAATCAATCCATCCTAGTTGGCGATCTTATTTCCCTATCTGAATTGGGCTCGCAAGCCACTCTTCATGGACGCCTCAAAAATTTAAGTGCTTTGGGTTATATCAAAATGGCTGCAAATCAAGATGGTCGCAAAAAAGAGGTTGTCCCGAGCAAGATGGCGTTGAAGCGATATGAAGAGCTCTCCAAATGCCTAGAGAAGGCAGTCAAGGTTAGCTAATTAAGACACTCTTTAATATCAGCCTAAATTAAAAAAGCCCTTAGTTCTTAAGGGCTTTTTTAATCGCGCATGAAAGAATTAGACGTTAAACAAGAAATTGAGCACATCCCCATCTTTGACGACATATTCCTTGCCTTCAGCGCGCATTTTTCCAGCTTCTTTAGCGCCAGATTCACCCTTAAATTGAATGAAGTCATCGTAGGCAATGGTCTGCGCACGGATAAAGCCACGCTCAAAGTCCGTATGAATAACACCTGCAGCTTGCGGGGCTGTATCACCCTTATGAATGGTCCAAGCACGAACTTCTTTGACGCCAGCGGTGAAATAGGTTTGCAGTCCAAGCAAGTCGTACCCTGCACGGATCACGCGATCTAGACCAGGCTCTTCCATGCCGAGATCTGCCAAGAACTCAACTTTATCCGCCTCATCTAAATCAGCAATTTCTGCCTCAATAGCTGCACAAACCGCTACAACAGGGGCGCCTTCTTTGGCAGCATGCTCTTTAACCGCATCCAAATGGGGGTTATTGGTAAAGCCATCTTCCTTGACGTTAGCAACGTACATGGCCGGTTTAGCAGTAATCAGGCACAGCGGTTTGAGTAATGCCTGCTCTTCTGGGCTTAAATTCATACTGCGAACTGGCTGGGCAGAATCCAAATGGGACTGAACCTTTGTCAAAACTGCCACCAGTGCAGCAGCTTCTTTATCATTTCCAGACTTGGCAGCCTTGCTAGATCGATTGAGCGTTTTTTCTACCGTTGCCAGATCTGAAAGAGCTAACTCAGTATCAATAACCCCGATATCTGCAATAGGATCGATCTTTCCGGCAACGTGGATGACATTTGCATCCTCAAAACAGCGCACCACATGGGTAATTGCATCAGTCTCGCGGATATTGGCCAGAAACTGATTGCCCAGCCCCTCCCCCTTGGAGGCGCCGGCTACTAGACCCGCAATATCGACAAATTCGACCGCTGCAGGCAAGATGCGCTCAGGTTTAACGATCTCTGCCAAGGCGGCGAGACGAGGATCAGGAACCTCTACCACCCCTACATTGGGCTCGATCGTGCAGAAAGGATAGTTTTCCGCCGCGATTCCAGCTTTGGTAAGCGCGTTAAAGAGGGTAGATTTGCCGACATTAGGCAGGCCGACGATGCCACATTTCAAAGACATGCCCACATTGTAAAGGGCTAGATTCGATATCATCGAGATATGTCAGAAGTTCAACACCATCAGCCTGCCAAAATAGCCAAAAAGCCCAGCTCGGTTCGACCGGTGGATGTGGTTGTCGTAGGTGGCGGGGTCTCTGGTAAGGCCTGCGCGCTTGGTTTGGCTCAACTTGGTCTACAAACAGCTCAAGTAGCTCCCGGAATTGAGAATTTCATAGCCGCCCCACAAGGACCACAATGGGGCCAAAGAATTTACGCCTTTTCTCCGAGTACCCAAAAGCTACTAGCCCGCTTACAGGTCTGGGATGCCATTGATCAAAGTCGCATGCAGCCAGTGCGCGATATGCGGATATTTGGTGATCGAGGCGATCAGCTCGATACGCTGCATCTTTCTGCCTTTGAGGCTGGAACACCGCTTTTGGCATGGATTGGTGAGTCGAATTTAATAGAACACACACTGGATCAGGCATCACGCTTTCAAAGCAAATTGGAGCGGATGGACGATAGCCTAGAAGATCTTGAGATCGATGCTGATGGAATCATGCTGCATCTTCACAGCGGGGCTTGCATACACACTAAGCTACTTGTAGCCGCCGATGGCGCTAACTCACCTATCAGATCCTTATTAGGAATCAGTCATAGCGAAGAAAGTTATCAACAAAGCGCGGTGGTGGTCAATTGGATTTGCACACGTGCCCATTTAGAAACTGCCTATCAATGGTTTTTACCTGGTGGAGATATTGTGGCCATGTTGCCATTACCCAATCAGCAAGTCTCTATGGTGTGGTCAACCTCACCAGAAAATGCCGCGTATCTTATAAAACTTAATCAAGATAGCTGGGTAACGGAGCTATCCTCTCTTGCTAATGGCGCAATTACGCAGACACTTGGGGAGCTTACGCTCAACTCCTTGCCAGCTGCCTTTCCATTGCGAAAAATGCGTGCTAGCCGCTTCATTGGCCCAGAGGGCAACCCCAAAGTAGCGCTAATTGGAGATGCCGCCCATGTCATGCATCCCTTGGCTGGACAGGGCCTAAATCTTGGCCTTCGAGATGTAGCAACACTACTGCATGTCCTTGGTCAGCGCGAGTCTTTCAGACCAATCAATGACAAGGTCTTGCTACGTCGTTATGAAAGACAACGTCAAGGTGATACCTCTGCATTACTTTGGGTCACCGACAAACTCAAGAAGCTTTTTTCAGGGACTAGTTCTACTGAAAAACAATTACGTAATTGGGGATTGGGCATTGTGAATCGCAGTCATTTTATTAAACAGCGTCTCATTGAGCGCGCTCTAGGAGATATTGATTTTGAATAAATCATTTTTGATCACGGTATTTTTAAGCGCTTTCTGTCTGCTGACTGGTCATGCCAGCGCACAAACAGAACAGCAAATTAAGACTGAGTTACAAAAAAGAATTGGCGGAGGCGCCAAAATTAAAAATGTGAGCCCCTCCCCCATCTCAGGCGTATATGAAGTTTTAGTAGGTAACGATGTCTTTTATACAGATGCCAGCAGCAAATATTTAATTCAGGGTGAGATCATTGAAATTGCCACCGGGAAAAATATTACCGAGCAAAGACAGGCCGACCTTA
The DNA here is from genome assembly GCF_018687975.1 of Polynucleobacter sp. es-EL-1. Taxonomy (NCBI): domain Bacteria; kingdom Pseudomonadati; phylum Pseudomonadota; class Betaproteobacteria; order Burkholderiales; family Burkholderiaceae; genus Polynucleobacter; species Polynucleobacter sp. es-EL-1. Next base: position 123,621 of record NZ_CP061310.1, on the reverse strand, counting down.
ATCGCATCAAGTGGTCCGAGCTTGTGCCTGCTAATGCCCTTAAAGCAGTGCGCGGAAATGGTAGTCGGCAAATCGCCATTTTTTCAGACCCCAATTGTGGCTATTGCAAGCGCCTTGAAAAATCGCTTCAGCAACTAGACAACGTAACGGTCTATACCTATCTCATTCCGATACTCTCCGCAGATTCAGCACAAAAATCCAAACAGATCTGGTGCTCTGCAGATCCTCAGAAAGCCTATATTGATTGGATGATTAATGGAATCTCTCCTAGCGGAAAAGGAGATTGCGCCACTCCGCTAGAGAAAAATATGGCTTTCGCAAAAACCTATGGCATCACTGGTACGCCCACCATCTTTTTTACAGATGGCAGTCGTTATCCAGGCGCAGTACAAATTAGCGATATTGAAAAGAAATTTTCCACTCTCAAATAGACTATGAATGCCATTCAAACTGCAGATCTACCCGCCATTCAGTACACCATTTGGTCATCTGATCTGCATGGTCATCGTTTTGGCGTAAAGCTCAGAATCGAAAACCCTTCACCCGATGGGCAAGTTTTACAAATGCCAGCCTGGATACCAGGCAGTTATTTAATTAGGGACTTTAGTAAACACATTGAATCGATTGAAGCCTATGCAGTGGAGAACCCAAATCAGCCGCTGATATTAGAGCGCATCAATAATGATCAATGGCGCCTTCCTCAGATTTCAGGTCCAGTGGAGATTCTCACAACCATTTATGCTTTTGACTCATCAGTGCGTGCAGCATATTTAGATACCGAGCGTGCCTTTATTAATCCCAGCAGCTTGTGTTTGGCAGCAAAAGGGCAAGAATCTTTACCTTGCGCACTGGTTCTAATTCCACCAAAAGATGCCTGCAGTCATTCTTGGACAGTTCAAACAGGTCTCAGAGCCGCTAAAGTGGATGCACAAGGTTATGGTTTTTATTTAGCCAAAGATTATGACGATCTACTCGATCATCCAATCGCTATGGGGGAGTTTCAGATTGCCCAGTGGCAGTCAAATGGAACTCCACATGCGATGGCAATTCAAGGCTGTATCCATGAAGTAGATCTTGAGCGATTACAAGATGATCTACAAGCGATCTGCACCAGCACTATTGGTTTATTTGAGCCAAAAACAAAAAAGGCCCCATTTCAAAGTTATTTATTTTTAGTCAATGCCGTTCTAGCTGGCTATGGCGGTTTAGAGCATCGCAACAGTACAGCGCTGCTGTGCAAACGCGATCAAATTCCGCAAATGAATACCCCATTGGATGAATCAGCCTATCGTGAATTTCTAGGTCTTTGTAGTCATGAATATTTTCATGCGTGGCTAGTAAAACGTATTCAACCCAAAGCCTTTCAACCCTATCAACTCGATCGCCGAAACCATACTCGTCTGCTTTGGTTATTTGAAGGCTTTACAAGCTACTACGATGATCTTCAACTATTGCGCAGTAAGCGTATTGATCTCAAGACATATCTCAAGTTGGTTGCCAATAACTGGAATGGTATTTTGCGTGGCCCCGGAAGACTGAAACAGAGTTTGGCCGACAGCTCTTTTGATGCCTGGACTAAATACTATCAAGCAGATGAGAATACGCCCAATGCGGTAGTGAGCTATTACGGCAAAGGCGCACTGCTTGCCCTTGGACTCGATCTCAAAATTCGTGACTTCACCAATAATCGTCAATCACTTGATGACGTCATGCGCGCCATTTGGCACAAGCATGGAGTCACTCTAGAGGGAATCGCTGAGGATGGTCTAGATGCAATTGTGATGCAAGCAATTGGCAGCGGTTTCACCAAAACTTGGAACGAATTTAAAACTTGCTACATTTTTGGTAGTGAGGATATCCCCGTCCAAAGATGGCTTCCAAACACAATTACCGCTAAACCCAAATCCCATTCCAAGCTTGAGAAAATCAAGCTGCAGCTGGGCATGCGTCATACAGAAGTCAATGGCTGGCTTAAGGTAACCCATGTATTAGATGGTGGGGCAGCGCAACTTGCTGGCCTAGCTCCTGGCGACCTGCTTTCCAGCATCAACGGCGAACGCGTCACTACCGCACGCCTAGATAAAGTGCTTACTAGCCTCAATCCTGAGCAAGTACTGACTATTTGCTTTTACAGAGATGATCTAGAGCATGAGTGCATGACTGCATTGGATTTAAATCAACTGCCAGACCAGTTCGACCTCATCCCAACTGCGTAATGGCAATTTTTTCTGCAGCAGACATACCGGCGGACTGGCGGCAGTTACTAGGCGACTTTTTAGAATCAAGTGAATGGCAGCATCTTCAAAAGAATGTGCGGGATCTTATTCAAAAAGATGGTGAATTGATCTGCCCAATGCCACAGAATTTCTTTAGAGCTTTATCACTTACCCCACTCTCTACAGTGAAGGTGGTGATCCTTGGTCAAGATCCATATCACTCGCCAGGCCTTGCGCAGGGATTGGCCTTTTCTATTCCGAGCAGTATTCCGACAAATTCTCGGCAATTTCCAAGTTCACTTCGCAACATCAGCAAGGCATTAGCCATCGAGGGTTTTGGATCCCTGACTAATGGAGATCTACATCACTGGGCTGAACAAGGGGTATTGCTACTGAATACCGCACTCAGTGTCAAATTGGGTGAGGCGGGCAGTCATATCAATTTAGGATGGAGGCCGCTGATTGATCGGCTAATTCTTGATCTTGCCCAATCGAAGCCAAACTTGGTTTGGATGCTCTGGGGTGGTCATGCCCAGTCCAAGCTCCCCCTGATTGAGTCTGGAGAACACCAACTCATACTGCAGTCTTCCCACCCCTCTGGGCTGGGAGTCTATAAAACAGCTCAGCCTTTTTTAAAGCCTGGCGGCGCTGGAAGCTGTCAGCATTTCTCAAAAGCCAATACCTGGCTCTTGGAACAAGGTCAGACCCCGATTTCTTGGATAAGCCAAGGCAAAGAGGCCCTCACTCAAACCCCTCAATCAGATCTTTTTAGCTAGTCATTTTGCGATTGCAGCATAAAGGCCGCCTGCCAAACTTGCGGCGACAACTGTACTAAGCCACTCCAACATTTGCCCGGCTTGGAATAACTCTGTCATTTGACCTGCATAGGAGGCCAAGATAGAAGCCAGAAACCCAAGAAATATAGCCGTGAGGAACTGCTTGGCTTTGGGTTTACCCGACCTTTTCCCGGGGTAAAAAATCCAGGCAAATACCCCTGAGAGGCCACCAACCACGAAAAAAGCTAAAAACCCCATTAGCACCCCCATTAATACTGTCATCAAATCTATAATCAGCCATTATGAAGTTGTTGACACTCGGCATCAATCATCACACAGCGCCGGTCGCCATTCGGGAGAAGGTCGCCTTCGATCCTGAATTTCTCCAGGAAGCGTTACACGATCTTCGCCAACATCTCGTTGGCGCGAATCAAGCTGGCTTGCCCGAAGCGACGATCTTGTCAACCTGCAACCGGACTGAAGTCTATTGCGCAGCCAATGATGCTGATGCTGCTAGTCTTTTACATGAAGCCACTTTTGATTGGCTAGCCAAGACCCAGCAACTTGCCCCTAGCAGTTTAGAGCCGCATGTATATTCTCTCCCGCAATCCGATGCTGTACGCCATGCATTCAGAGTTGCCTGTGGTTTAGATTCCATGGTGATTGGTGAAACCCAAATTTTGGGTCAGATGAAAGATGCCGTGCGTACTGCCAATGATGCAGGTGTATTAGGCACTTATCTCAATCAATTGTTTCAAAAAACATTTGCTGTTGCCAAAGAGGTACGCGGCTCAACTGAAATTGGTGCCCACTCGATTTCCATGGCCGCAGCCTCAGTGCGACTTTCCGAACGGATTTTTGAATCTATCGCCGAGCAGCGTGTTTTATTTATTGGCGCTGGCGACATGATCACTTTGTGTGCCACCCATTTTGTAGCACGTAAGCCTAAGAGTGTGGCTATTGCTAATCGTACAATTGAACGTGGACAAGAATTAGCCGATTCGATTTCTATTCAAGATGTTGAAGCGGAATCGTTCAAACTCTCAGAACTTCCTGGCCGACTCCATGAATTTGACATCATTGTTTCGAGCACTGCATCGTCGCTCCCTATCATTGGTCTCGGGATGGTTGAGAGTGCGCTCAAACAGCGTCGCCATAAGCCCATGGTGATGATCGACTTAGCAGTACCCCGTGACTTCGAGCCTGAGATCTCTCGCTTAAATGATATTTATCTATACACGGTGGATGATTTAGGCGTGATGATTCAGACAGGAACATCCTTACGTCAAGCAGCCGTGAGTCAAGCAGAAGCGATCATCGAAGATCGCGTTGGTAACTTCATGCATTGGATGCAAGGTCGTAAGGCTGTTCCTCTCATTCAAGATATTCAGCAACAAGGTGAATATCTTCGTCAGCTAGAGCTTGATCGCGCCATGAAACGTTTGATGCGGGGTGATGATCCACAAGAAGTGCTTAACGCAATGGCGCAAGGCCTTACCAATAAGTTTTTGCATGGCTCATTACACGCCCTGCAGCATTCCAATGGCGCTGAGCGCGACGCCTTGATCAAGCTATTACCCAAGTTATTCGCCTCGCACTCCAAGCCAGAAGACCATTAGATGAAGCCCAGCATGCGGGCTAAGCTAGAACACCTAGACACGCGCTTAGCCGAACTCAACTCCTTATTAACTACCGAAGAGTCCACCAAGGATATGGACAACTATCGCAAGCTCACTCGTGAGCATTCTGATATTGCTGCGGTAGTTGAACAATTTGGTCTATATAAGCAGGCTGAAGCAGATGCGCAAGCGGCTGAGGAGATGCGTAAAGATCCGGAGATGAAGGACTTTGCAGATGAAGAACAAAAACAAGCTCAAGCCACCATGGAAGAGCTTGAAGGTATTTTGCAGAAACTACTATTACCAAAAGATGTGAATGACGAGCGTAATGTTTTCTTAGAAATACGCGCCGGTACGGGTGGAGATGAGAGCGCCTTATTTGCCGGTGATTTACTCCGAATGTATACACGCTTTGCTGAACGCCAGGGCTGGAAAGTAGAAGTGGTCAATGCTGCCGAATCGGATTTAGGAGGCTATAAAGAAGTAGTTCTTCGCCTGGTAGGTCAATCGGTCTACTCTAGGCTTAAGTTTGAATCTGGCGGTCATCGCGTACAGCGTGTTCCTCAAACTGAAACCCAAGGTCGTATTCATACATCAGCGTGTACGGTAGCAGTCATGCCAGAGGCTGATGAGTTGGAAGCTGTCAAAATCAATCCCGCTGAACTACGAATTGATACTTTTAGAGCATCAGGTGCAGGTGGTCAGCACATTAATAAAACTGATTCTGCAGTACGGATCACCCACCTACCAACAGGTACCGTAGTGGAATGCCAAGATGATCGAAGCCAACACCGTAACCGCGAACAAGCAATGAAGGTTCTTGTTTCTCGCATCATGGATGCAAGAGAGCGTGAAAAGCACCAACTCGAGGCTCAGACTAGGAAGTCTTTGATTGGCTCTGGTGATCGCAGCGATCGTATTCGTACTTATAACTTCCCCCAAGGGCGCATTACAGACCATCGCATTAACCTCACGCTCTATAAGATCGATGCCATGATGGATGGTGACTTAGACGACCTTTGCAATGCCCTGGCATCAGAACATCAAGCTGAATTACTCGCCGCACTTGGTGACAATTAATTAGCTCAAATGCGTGATCAGCAGGGTCTTGCCACAAACTCCTTAAAAGCATTATTGAGTTCATCCGCTTTACCGGGAAACGAAGCGCGCATCTTATTGGCACATGTAATAGAGACATACTATCAGCTGCCTCGCTCGGCACTACTTTCGCGCGATGATATGGAGCTGAATGAATCAGCATATCAGGCATGGCAGCAATTGGAACAACGCAGAATGCATGGTGAGCCGATTGCCTATATCCTGGGAAAAAAAGGGTTTCATGCGATTGAATTGATGGTTGCGCCTGGAGTGTTAATCCCGCGACCTGAAACGGAATTACTCGTGGATATCGCCTTAGATGAAATCGGGAGAATAAAGAGATCTTGTCAGATTCTGGATATGGGCACGGGTTCTGGTGCAATCGCTTTAGCAATTGCGAGCGCTTCTGCGCATAGTGCGATTGTCGCTACTGACCAATCTTCCGAGGCTTTAGCGATTGCCAAAATCAATGCCCAAAATCTTCATCTTGATAATCGTGTGCAGTTTTTTCAGGGAGATTGGTACGAAGCACTAACTCAGCATAGGCAATTTGATGTGATCGTCAGCAATCCCCCTTATATTGCCAATGTAGACCCTCACCTGACACAAGGGGATCTGCGGTTTGAACCAGCATCCGCCTTAACGGATTACGCCAGCGGCCTTAGTTGCCTAGAAACCATTATTTCAGGGGCTAATTCTCATCTTCTACCAGGCGCTTTACTCGCTGTTGAGCATGGTTTTGATCAATCAGATGCCGTTGTCTGCCTCATGAAGGATGCAGGCCTTCATGATATTCAAGTACATCTAGATTTAGCAGGTCATAAACGCGCTGCATCTGCTAGAAAAATGGCTTGAAGCTGACCCAAAAGGGATTAACCCTTTTTCTCAGATAGCCTTAAAATTGAGCCTAAGGTGATGCAATACCAAATTTAGCAGTATCGAAATTTACAAATTCAGGAAAAGATATGGATACCCAAGCAAAAATTCAAGAAATCGTCTCTAGCCACCCCGTTGTTTTATTCATGAAGGGTAACGCTCAGTTTCCACAATGTGGATTTTCTGGCAATGCGGTCAATATTTTGCGCTCATGTGGCGTAGACAAACTACATACAGTCAATGTATTAGAAGATGCAGAAGTTCGTCAGGGTATTAAAGAATTTTCCAACTGGCCAACCATTCCGCAGCTCTACATTAATGGTGAGTTCATCGGTGGCTCTGACATCATGACGGAAATGTTTCAAAGTGGCGAACTACAAAAACTGGTTAAAGCGTAATTTGCTTGGCGATTCTTTGAGAAGATTGCATCAGTGACTTTTGACTTGAGCTCTCTGATTTTATTTGGCCTGCCATTCGGTTTATGCGCAGGCCTTTTAGTCTATGCACTGAACTTACGTTCAGCTTTAGCTCGTACCGAACAGGCCAGGCAAGAAGAGTCAACTTTAGTGATTGCACTTCGCAATGAGCGTGACCAAGCTTTACAAAATGCCATTCGGCTTGAGGCAGAACTCGACTCCGAGCGTAAACAAGGTCTTGGAAGAATTGAATCTCTGAATGAAGCTAAAGAAGCACTCACTAGCCAGTTCAAGAATTTGGCTAGTGAAATCCTAGAAGATAAATCCAAACGCTTTACTGAACAAAACGTCGCTAACCTAGATGCTCTACTGAAACCTCTCCAAACGAAGTTGTCAGAATTTAAAGAGCAGGTTAATACTTCTTATGGCAATGAGGCGCGTGAGCGATTTGCTCTGAAAAGTGAGATTGAGCGCCTTGCCAATCTCAATTTACGCATGTCCGATGAGACCCGCTCGCTAACACAAGCCCTCAAGGGAGACTCTAAAGTCCAGGGTAATTGGGGTGAATTGGTTCTTGAGTCCATTCTTGAATCATCAGGCTTACGTAAAGGCGAAGAATACCTAGTCCAAGATAGCCATACTCAGATTGATGGCTCTCGCCTTCAACCTGACGTGGTAGTCAAACTTCCCGAAGGTAGAAGCCTAGTAGTAGATAGCAAGGTGTCCATAACCGCTTATTCTCGGCATGCACAATCAACAGACCCCATTGAGGCTGAACAAGAATTAAATGCCCATATTCAGTCTTTGCGCCAGCATATTCAAGGGCTATCCAGCAAAAACTATAGCGCCTTATATGGCATTGGCTCTGTAGATTTTGTGTTGATGTTTGTGCCCATTGAGCCCGCTTTTCTATCAGCCCTCAAAACGGCTCCCAATCTTTATCAAGAAGCTTTAGCAAAAAATATTGTTCTTGTTTGCCCAAGCACACTCATGGCCACCCTCAGAACTGTGGCGCACCTTTGGAGGCAAGATCATCAAAATCGCAATGCCCTCGAAATTGCCAAGCAGTGTGGCACGCTTTATGACAAATTCGTTGGCTTTGTAGACGACTTAGAAAAATTAGGTCAACGCTTAGATCAAGCGCAGACTAGTTATCATGACGCTTTTAATAAACTCAAATCCGGCAAGGGTAATCTGATTCGTACCGCTGAGAAAGTGCGCGAGCTTGGCGTTAAGCCCAGTAAGAATTTATCAACCCCTCTAATTGAATCTTCTGAGGACCCTGAATAAAAATTGACTGCTATTAGCGCAGACTCAGCTGCATCACCTCATTCCTATAAAAAAGTTGCTGTTGCGGCATGCTTTGGTACTTTTTTAGAGTGGTATGACTTCCTTACTTTTGCAACTTTGGCCGTTATCTTTGGACCACTGTTCTTTCCCTCCAGTGATCCCGCTACTGGGCTCTTAGCAAGTCTAGCCACCTTTGGTGTTGGTATGGTAGTAAGGCCTATTGGCGCGGCGATTTTCGGCAGTATTGGCGATCGAATTGGTCGCCGCCCCGTCTTTATGATTACCATTACCTTGATGGGTATTGCTACGGTCTGTGTTGGCTTTTTGCCAACCTATGCCCAGATTGGCATTTGGGCGCCAATTCTTTTAGTCTTCCTCAGGCTCTTACAAGGGTTATCTGCCGGCGGGGAAATTGGCGGTAGCGCCGTTTACCTCACTGAACATGCTGGTAGCTCTAGCCGCGGATTTAAGACTAGCTTCCTCCAGCTAATGGGTCCATTGGGTATTTTGGTGTCGACCCTGCAAATTGCTCTTCTGCAAAGCTGGTTGAGCCCTGAAGAGTTCTTATCCTGGGGTTGGCGTGTACCCTTTTGGATTTCGATCATCCTACTAATTGTGGCCTTTAAAGTGCGAATGGCTTTAGAAGAAACACCGATCTTCTTAAAATTAAGCCAATCAGATACCCGATCCAAAACACCGCTCAGAGATAACTTTAGAGATCCAGAAACCCGCAAAAGAATGTTTTTATTGTTCTTTTGTATTTCAGCAGGTGGTGCAGTCTTATTTTTTTGCGTCCAAGTCTACACCTCAATATTTCTCAAAACTATTGTGAAGCTGGCACCTCAATTGGTTGATCAATTGAGTGTCTATGCAACATTAGCCCTTCTACCTCTTACTATTTTTGCTGGCTGGCTCTCTGACAAAATTGGCAGAAAACCGGTAATTGTATCCGGGCTTATTCTAGGAGCCACCTTAATACTGCCAGCCTTTCACCTACTTCAAGAGATTGGCCAAACTACCACTTACAGTGCAGGATTTACATTCGCAATTGCAGGAATATTAATTGGTTTGTCAGCGATCCTTGGGCTTGTAGTTGGGCCACAAACTGCTTTACTAGCAGAGCTCTTCCCCGCCAAAACCAGAAATAGTGCGGCAACACTGCCTCATAACCTTGCTGCCGGATGGATTGGGGGGCTGCTTCCTTTAATTGTCACTTGGCTCAATCAGCATTGGGGAAGCAACACAACAGGACTTTGGTATCCAACGCTATTTTTAGCGAGTAGCGCCATAGTCGCCTTTTTTTATTTACCTGAAACTAGAGATGTCAGTCTTCAGAAGTGAACTAATGATAGTTACTGAATATTTTTAAAAATCATATCTCGCAGCCCTTTGCCATGAAACCCAAATGAGGTATCTAGATTTTGACCGTAGGATGCGCTTATGTACTCAACCGAAAATTGCGCAGCTAATTCAGGCATGGGAAATTTAATTCCTGCATTTATCATTTGATCGAAAAGAAAATGGCACAAGATTAAATCTTCTGATTTATTGGGAAAAGATAGGGCATCGAAATCAATCTTGGATGACTCAAGTAAAAGCCTCTTACTTCTTAGCGAAAATCCACCATTGCCAACACTATTTCGACTCAAATCCAGAGGAATATTGCCCGGCAGCAGCTTTAGATCCATTGGCCATGGTGCGCCAATGTAGTCATATTTAAGAAAATCTGGATTCCACTTACTAGCGTTAAGCACAAAACCATCTGACTGAACTACAAGACAAAATTCCGTGTCAATATGCTGATAAAGATTTCCAAGAATAAATTTACTATAGCCAACAATATCTAACCTCGGTATTCTTACCATTTCAATTTTGGGATCCGATGGCGTCCAGTCTTCCGAAGAAAAAAATTTGATGGATGCAAACTCAATATTGCAAGAGGAAATCTGCAATGCAAGCTCAGTCCCACTTAAATCTACGGAGCTGACGGCTAATAAAGTGACGTTTGGAAGGTGTAGCATGAATTTAGATGGTGCCCCTTGTCCGACTCGAACAGACCACCTACTGATTACAAATCAGTTGCTCTACCAGATGAGCTAAAGGGGCAACGAAGAATATTTTAACCTATTTCACAATCGTCAAGGAAGGTCTGCCGACTTTTGGCTTTTGGACTTCTCCAGGGATATCTTCTTTTGATTGTTTATTCGACTGCTGATGGTTTGGGTCAAATGGGAAGGACATTCCCTGGCCATTTTCCCGCGCGTAGATTGCTAAGACATGGCTTACGGGAACCATGATTTTTCTTGGAACCCCACCAAATCTAGCCTGAAAGCTAATCCAGTCATTATCCAAATTCAATTGATGGCAGGCTTCCAGGGATAAATTCAGAACAATTTCATTGTTCTTCACAAATTCCATGGGAACTTCTACGTTTTCATCCACGAATACGGCAATAAACGGCGTAAAACCAAAATCCGTACACCACTGATGTAGCGCACGGATTAGGTAGGGTTTATTGCTCGGTATCTCAGACATGCTCATGAAGGCGCCTGAGGAATGCACCGCTTAGCGGCGCATTACCTTTTCTGAAGGTGTTAATGCTTCAATGTAAGCAGGTCTACTAAAAATACGCTCAGCATATTTCAATAAAGCTGCAGCATTGCGTGATAGATCAATTCCATAATGCTCTAAGCGCCATAGCAAAGGTGCAATAGCCACATCAAGCATAGAGAACTCTTCGCCCAACATATACTTGTTCTTCACAAAAATGGGGGCTAACTGAGTGAGGCGATCACGAATTGCTAAACGTGCTTTTTCATGAACTTTTTCAGCAGCCTTACCTTTTTCATTCTCCAAGGCAGCTACGTGCACAAACAACTCTTTCTCAAAATTGAAGAGAAAAAGGCGTGCACGTGCACGTGCAACAGGATCGGGCGGCATTAATTGTGGATGAGGAAAACGCTCATCAATATATTCATTGATGATGTTAGATTCATACAAAATTAAGTCACGCTCAACCAAGATCGGAACTTGGCCATAAGGATTCATTACCGAGATGTCTTCAGGCTTGTTAAACAAGTCAACATCACGGATCTCAAAGTCCATGCCTTTTTCGAAAAGCACCAAACGGCAGCGTTGCGAGAATGGGCAATTTGTGCCCGAGTACAACACCATCATAAATTTATTTCCTTAAATATCTACTTCAATACTACAAACGCACAACAAACTGCGGCTTTATCTTTACTGAACTAATTGAGTCAAATTTGACTCAATTAGTGAATATCTTTCCAATAGGCTTTATTCAAACGCCAAGCTAACAAGGTAAATATTGCTAAGAAAATTAAGACAACAACACCCAGACGCTTACGCTGTAATTGCACTGGCTCTGCCATCCAAGACATGAATGCAACTAAGTCTGCAATATTGTCATCATATTCTTGGGGCTTCATGGTACCTGGAGTGATTTGCTCAAATCCGACAAATACTTTCTCCATGCGACTCGCATCATGCGGATCTTTGTGCTCTTCAAACTTAGCTGCACGCTCACCCTGCAGTTGCCATAAAACGTGGGGCATGCCTACGTTTGGATATACCAAATTATTCCAACCGGTTTGGGTGGTGTCATCTTTGTAGAAAGTACGGAAGTAGGTATAGAGCCAATCTGTACCGCGTGCACGTGCCTCAACTGATAAATCAGGTGGATTTTTACCAAAGAACGCCTTGCCTTCTTTTGGTGTCATGGAGATCGTCATGAGATCGCCCACTTTGGCATCATTCAAAATCAAATTGTCTTTGATTTGTTGGTCAGTTAGACCAATGTCGCGTAAGCGGTTGTAACGCATGCTTGAAGCTGCATGGCAGTTTAAGCAATAGTTCACAAATAACTTAGCGCCATTTTGCAATGATGCATTGTTGCTCACACGGTCAGGGGCAGCATCCAATGGGAAGCCACCTTCACTCGCATTTGCGGTCATACCAAAACCAAGAGCAAGAACCAAAGCTGACGCCTGGCAAACGCTTGTCAAAGTTTGAAGAATTCGTTTCATACTAGTTCCTAATTTCTCTTTGCTGTTATCTCAGGCGTCAATTAATGGGGCTTAAAAGTAACGCGGGTCGGAACTGGCTTAAAGGTGCCAAGCTTGCTCCAGAACGGCATCGCCAAGAAGAAGCCCAGATAATAAATAGTGCAAATCTGAGAAATCTTTTCAAACACTGGGGATGGTGGCTCAATACCCAAGTAACCCAAGATTACAAAGCACACGATAAATACACCATAGATATATTTATGGAACTTTGGACGATAGCGAATCGACTTCACTGGGGAGTGATCTAGCCATGGCAAGAAGAATAGGATTACGACTGAACCACCCATTATCACAACGCCCCAGAACTTGGCATCAAATGCGTAAAAACCGACAGCCAAAATAATCGCGATGGCTGCGCAAGCACCTTTAACTTTCATATTCTTCGTATTGAGAGCAAACAATCCCAAAATTACTGCCAAGAAAATCCATAAAGGCAGCAAGAAGTTTGTGGTTGTCGCACGTAACATGGAATAGAACGGCGTGAAATACCATACAGGCGCAATATGCGTTGGTGTCTCAAATGGATTAGCTGGAATAAAGTTATTGGCTTCTAAAAAGTATCCACCCATCTCTGGCGCAAAGAAAACAATCGCAGCAAAAATGATTAAGAACCCGCCCAAATACATTACGTCATGGACGCTGTAGTAAGGGTGGAAAGGAATCCCATCTAAAGGAATGCCTTTTTCATCTACGGTGTTTTTGATTTCAATACCATCAGGGTTATTTGATCCTACTTCGTGCAATGCAAGGATATGCGCTGCAACTAAACCAATTAATACCAATGGAATAGCAATCACATGGAAGGCGAAGAAGCGATTGAGGGTTGCGTCACCAACAACATAATCGCCACGTAACCACAAGGACAAGTCTGGACCAATCAAAGGGATCGCAGAGAACAAGTTCACAATCACTTGAGCGCCCCAATAAGACATTTGACCCCATGGGAGCAAATAGCCAAAGAAGGCCTCGCCCATCAAGCAAAGGAAAATTGCACAACCAAAGATCCAAATGAGTTCACGTGGCTTGCGATAAGAACCATAAATCAAACCGCGGAACATGTGCAAATAGACCACTACGAAGAACATAGATGCGCCAGTTGAGTGCATGTAACGAATCAACCAACCCCAAGGAACTTCACGCATGATGTACTCAACTGACTCAAATGCTTTGGCTGCGTCAGGCTTGTAGTTCATAACTAAGAAAATGCCGGTAAAAATCTGAATTGCCAATACAACAATGGAGAGAGCTCCAAAAATGTAGAAGAAATTGAGATTTTTTGGAGCGTAATACTCGCTCATATGCCGTTTGAAAGCATCGGTCACTGGCAAACGTGAGTCTACCCATGCCATGAGCTTCTGCGCTGCAGAAGCGTCCGCTGGGACTTCTTTTTCGTGAAACGCCATTTATCTCTCCTTAGGCCTTCTTGTCTTCGCCAACCAGAATCTTGGTGTCGCTCAAATACATATGTGGCGGTACTTCCATATTGTCTGGGGCTGGTTTGTTCTTAAATACACGGCCTGCCATGTCAAATGTGGAGCCATGGCATGGACACAAGAAGCCGCCTGGCCAATCATTTGGCAAAGAAGGCTGAGGACCCGCTTCAAACTTAGTGGTTGGTGAACAGCCCAAGTGAGTGCAAATACCAACAACTACGAGATATTCAGGCTTAATAGAGCGCCATTGATTTTGGGCATATGGAGGTGTGAACTGGGCAGGATCTCTTAAGGAATCAGGGTCAGCAAGCTCAGAGTCAATTTTAGAGAGTTCAGCCACCTGCTCAGGAGTGCGACGAACAACCCAAACAGGCTTACCGCGCCACTCCACCATGCGCATCTCGTCTGGCTTCATACCAGCAATATCAATCTCTACAGCAGCACCAGCGGCCTTAGCACGCTCAGAAGGCTGAAAACTGTCTACAAACGGATAAATGGCTGCAGCAGCACCAACGCCGCCAACCGCTGAAGTAGCGATTAACCAATTACGACGATCCTTATCCATACAGGGCTTGTCACTCATTTACTAAATTCCTCGGAAGAGCATTTATGGGTGGAAATTGCTTAAAGGTAAGATTTTAAAGTAAAAAGTAGGGTATGCAAGTAAGTTATGGGGTTAATCTCGGGTTAATCTTCATCTAGATCAAAAGAAAGGTGTTTATGTCAGTTTTAAAGGAATTTCGGGACTTTGCCGTCAAAGGAAATGTGATTGATTTAGCGGTTGGCGTGATCATTGGCGGGGCTTTTGGGAAAATCGTCGATTCTCTAGTCAATGACATTGTGATGCCCGTTATTTCGACCCTTTTAGGGGGTCATATTGACTTTAGTAACCTATTTTTAGTGCTTGGCAGCGTTCCAGAGGGTGTTCCAAGGACCTTTGATGCCCTAAAAAAGGCTGGGGTCCCCCTCTTTGCCTACGGCAACTTCATCACCATTTCAATTAATTTCATCCTTTTGGCTTTTGTGATCTTTCAAATGGTCAAAATCGTGAACCGAGTCAGAGCCATGGATGCGCCACCAGCACCCCCAACCCCAGAAGATATTGTCCTCTTACGGGAAATTCGTGACAGCCTCAAGAAGTAAGCTCTTTCCTTAAGGACAACGATGCTCCATCGACTTTGGCTCCTATTTGCACAACTAGTCACGGTTATATTGGCTGTATGGTTAGTTGTAGCAACCCTTAAGCCTAGCTGGCTTGGTGGAGCGCAAATCAATTCATTTGTAGAGAAAGTTTCCCTAAGAGAATCTCTTAATGATGGCAGGCTTAGCCCGGGGTCTTACCATGAAGCGGTTAGAGACTCGATGCCCGCAGTGGTCAATATATTCACCAGCAAAGCAGTGTCAAGCACCAAGTCAAAAAGGAATGGCAATTCAAATGCACCGGACCCATTCTTTAATTTCTTTTTTGGTGAAAAGCCGCCCAAGGAAGATCCACGATCCAACCTAGGCTCAGGCGTTCTTGTAAGTCCAGAAGGCATCATCCTAACTAACCATCATGTCATTAGTGATGCAGATGAAATTGATATTGCCCTAGCTGATGGTCGCAAGTTCAAAGCTCAACTGATTGGCAGCGATCCAGATACCGATATTGCCGTGCTAAAGATTGAAGCTAAACAGCTACCCAATCCCATTACCTTTGGTCAAATTGAATCCGTGCATGTGGGCGATGTTGTGCTTGCCATTGGTAATCCCTTCGGCGTTGGGCAAACCGTCACCTCAGGAATTGTTTCTGCATTAGGCAGAGATCATGTAGGCATCAATACTTTTGAAAACTTTATTCAAACTGATGCTGCAATTAACCCCGGCAATTCTGGAGGGGCGCTAATTGATACTCGAGGTAGTCTCATTGGCATTAATACTGCAATCTACTCTAATAATGGTGGATCGATGGGGATTGGTTTTGCTATCCCCGTCAATCTAGCAAAACAAGTTATGGAATCAATACTGACAAATGGCACTGTTACTCGTGGCTGGATTGGCGTTGAGCCCCAAAATATCACGAAGGATTTAGCTCAGTCTCTAAACTTTCCAACCAGCGTTTCTGGAGTGCTCATAGCAGGTGTGCTTGAAGGGGGTCCAGCAGATCGAGGGGGCATCAAACCCGGGGATGTACTAATAAAGATTAATGGGCAAGACATCCATGATGTTAGGCAACTCTTAAATCAAGTTGCCCAACAAAAACCAGGTGATGAAATAACAATTGATATTCTTCGTAAAAGCAAAAAATTTTCACAAGTGGTTAAGGTCGGAAAAAGACCGAAACCTAAATTCTAGGTAATTTAGTGTATCCAATTTACATTTCATTACACAAAGTAGTTATCCAAAATTTGAGTACCTTAATCTATGAATCCTAAAGTTCAAGTCCTCATCGGAGAGGCGGTAAGCCTCTTTCAAAATGGGCTAGTCAATGAAGCCGAATTTTCACTTCTTCAAGTGCTCAAAATTCAGAAAAATAACTTGCCCGCCCTAGAGATATTAGGCCTCATTAAAGCTTCAACAGGAAGTCATTCTGAAGCCATTCACTACCTCAAAAAGGCAGTGCAGATTAACGCAAATAACGCCTCCACTCAATACAATCTAGCGAAGGTTCTGAGCGAATCAAGTGCACACCTGGCATCGCTTCCTCATCATGAAAAAGCAACAAAGCTAGCCCCAGAAAACTTAGATGCGTGGATAAACTACGGCAAATCACTATCCGCCGTGGGTAAAATTAGAGAGGCTGTTCTAGCTTTTGATAAAGCTCTTTTAATTAACCCAAACAAAATTGAGGTAATTCTCAACAAAGCAATCGCCTTAAGAGGGCTTGGTTTATATGCTGACTCAATATCTGCGTTTGACATCATACTTAACCAACAACCTGGGCATTACCTCGCCCTGCTCAATAAGGGTATCACATTAGTTCATAAAAAATCTTACGACGAGGGGATAGCTTGTTTAGATGAAGCCATTGCCATTAGCCCTCAAGATGCTTCACCGCTAATTTATAAAGGGCTAGCTTTATATGAAAGAAAGTTATACCAAGATGCACTGTCTGTATCACTTTCTGCGTTTAACTTGGAGCCGAATTCGCCCGACATCTTGCTGAATATTGGCAGTATTTTTAATGAATTAAAGCAGTACCACGAAGCAATTGCTTACTTTGACAAGGCAATTGAATTAGATCCAAACTATGCTGAAGCCTATTTTAATAAGGGATTAGCGCTCTCTGAAATTAAAGACTATGAGCACTCCTTAGAGTCCTACAACAAAGCCTTTGCGATTAATCCAAATATTGAATTTTTGATCGGCTCAAGGTTGCGAATGAAAATGGAGCTGGGTGACTGGTCCAATATTGTTAATGAAATCTCGGCTCTAGCGCTTGCATTATCTGAAAATAAAAAAGTGATAGCCCCGTTTGCACTAATGCCTCTGATTGATTCTCCATCATTACAGCTACAAGCTGCAAAAATTTGGGCCTCAACAAGTAATCATATTGAAGAACTAACAAATAAACCGACGATCATTGGCAATGACGACAATAAAATTAGATTAGCGTATTTTTCTGCAGACTTTAAAAATCACCCCGTTGCGCACCTTACATCTGAACTCTTTGAGCTTCACAACAGGGATAAATTTGAGGTCTATGGCATTTCTCTTGAAAAGGCTAATCCAGATGACTCAATACGCCAGAGATTAATGCAAGCATTTGATCACTTCATTGAACTTGAGGATAAATCCGATCAAGAGATTGCCAAATATTGCAAAGAGTTGGGGATAGATATTGCGATTGATTTGGGCGGGTATACCAAATCTGCTAGGCCCGATATCTTTAAATATAGGGTCGCTCCAATACAAGTGAATTATCTCGGCTTTCCGGGTAGCCTTGGATCATCTTCGTTTGATTACATCATTGCCGACAAAGTAGTCATTCCTGAATCGGCAAAAAATTTCTATACTGAAAAAGTGGCTTACTTACCCCACAGCTATATGGTAGATGACTCAAAACGTCTACCGTCTGACAGCATCAAATCAAGAAGTGAGTTTGATCTACCGGAAGATGCCTTCATTTACTGCTGCTTTAATAATAGCTATAAATTTAATAAGCCAATGATTGAGAGCTGGTCGCGCATCTTGCACCAAGTCAACAATAGCGCGCTTTGGCTATCTGAAAATACTGCTCCGTTTAGAAAGAATTTGATTTCTGAGTTCCAAAAATTGGGCATTGAGTCATCTCGAATTATCTTTGCCGAGCGGCTTGAAAGTATCTCAGATCACTTGGCGAGACATCGTTTAGCTGACTTATTCCTTGACACCCTTCCATTTAATGCTCACACAACTGCTATTGACGCATTGAAATCTGGATTGCCCCTGCTTACCACTCTAGGTAATAGCTTTCCAGCAAGAGTTGCAGGAAGTCTTTTAACGACTCTAGGTATGCCTGAGCTCATTGCCAAGGATGCAATAGAGTATGAAGATATTGCTGTTGAACTTGGCAATAATCTAAGCAAATTAGATGATTTGAAGTTGCAACTATCCTCCAATATCAAAACCTCACCCCTATTCAATACAAAGTTATTTACTTCTAATATTGAAGCTTTATACACACACATGCATTCCATATACCGAAATAATCAACCTCCGGATCACATTTGATTTTCGGGCGCCCCATAAAAAAACCACCCCGAAGGGTGGTTTTTCTAATCCTAAAAATTGACTAGCTCACGCTAGCGTCAAATTAGAAAGTGTGACGTACGCCAACTGCGTAGTTGTTAGCACCAACACTTGGCTGTGTTGCCAATGTAGAGCTAGACTGCTGTGTTGAACCAAAAATTGCATACAAGTTTGTACGCTTGCTCAACCAGTAGTTTGAACCCAACTGGTAACCAGTGAAGTTAACTGTTGGAGTGCTTGCACCGAATGAATCGAAGCGACCTGTACCACCTGATGCCCAAGCTTCAATTTTTGGAGTAATGAAACTACGAACACCGATCTGCTGAGCAGTACGTGACACAAAGTTGTTGCTGTTAAACTGGTCAGTAGCCTTACGGTTAATGTACTGTGCGTATGCTTTCAAGATACCAAAATCGTATGTAGCAGCAATATAGAATTGGTTATCACGAACGTTTGTACCACCAGCTGCACCAGACCAAACTGCTGACTTGTTCAATGTAGAAGAAGTAACAGTTACAGCGCCGTTAGAAGCATAAGATGCTGGAGAGTAAACAGTTGCTGAACCATCTTGACGTGAATTCATAGCTTGGTAGTTAGCCGTTGCCAAGAGTTTTTTCCATGTGTAGTCAACACCAAGCGCCCAACCGTTTTGGTTGTTAGTACCGCCGCTTGAAGAGCTAGCAACTGTTGTATTTTGGTTATTAGCTGTGTAGGTTGCCTTTGCAACGAAACCAGCTATGTTAGGAGACATGTAACGAACTGTGTTTGATGCACGGATTGTGTATGCATCTGTATTGCTATTGGTGGCAAACTGTCCAACACCAGCGTTACCGTTATTTGCAGGAGCGATTGGGTAGATCAAGTCACCAACCATGTTGTTTTGCTGACCAGCATCGGTCTTAGCAACAGCCTCATGAATTGGCAAGTACTGAGTACCGATAGAAATCATACCCATTTTCTTGTCATTTAAACCAACAAACGCTTGACGAGTGTTGAATGTAGACAATGTTGCGTTATCTGGCTGAAGGCCTGTCTCAAATGTGAAAACTGCAGACATACCGCCGCCCAAATCTTCAGAACCTTTGAAACCTAAACGGCTTGTAGATTCAGCAGATTGACCAATGGTGTTGTAAGTACCTTTAGTAGTTGCACCCGAAGAAGTTGCACTACGTACATTACCGCCGATATAACCAGCATCGATAATACCGTATACAGTCACTGATGACTGAGCTTGAGCTGCACCAGCAAACGCTGTTACCGCTGCAATTGCGAATAGCGATTTTTTCATTCTTTAAATCTCCATAAATTGAAAGTAATGCCCGAATAAAACTGGGACCTATGAATTTTGCTTGTTTTGCCCCGTGAGACTGGTGGTAAGGGTATTTAGGAGATCTTTTTGCTTGTCAAAAGGCAGTTTTTTGGCTTTCTTCGTTGTATCAGGGCAACAAGGACTTTGTTTTCTGTCTTTTTATGCTCTGGAATGCCAAAATTGTCATATGGCAAGCCGTGAATTCTTAAAAATCCTCCAATCTGCCCGAATGGGTGATGTATCCGCACAACAAAATTTGGCTTCCGCTTATTTGAATGGGGCATTTAAAACCCCCGTTCAACCTGCTAACGCCTTGATTTGGCTAGAGAAATCATACTTATCTCTTCAAAATCAAATAGTTAGTTCATTTAGCTCAAGTGATGCTGAAGTTTATTCAGATCATGTCACCGCCCCGGAAATATTGGAGATTTTTAAACAAATTTCCATAGTTCCCTTGGAGGCAACCCTCCATTCACCAGCCTTTAATTTTGGCTGGGATACTTTTTGGAAAGTTGCCCGCATCAATGTTGAATCTAGCGTTGGGGCTCAATGGCAACTCGCGCAGATGTTGCTTGATCCCAATAAAAAAGAATTGCAATCTGAGCTTGAGACTTGGTTATCCAAAAAAGATGATGGTAGCGATTTGGTCTCGCTGCAAAAAACCGCTAAGGAGTTTTTAGTTGGGCTAGCTCAATCTGAAAATCCATTTACGCCCAGCGCAAAAGAACTACTGATTCAATTACAGCCAAAAGATGAGGCACTTTCTTCACTTTGGAATGCTTGGGTGTCCAATCAAAATGAAGTTGCTTTAGTGCAAGCGGCAGAAATGGGCCTGACGATTGCCAAACTCACCTTGGGATTAAGGCTCGCGCAGTTTGATGGCACTACCGATAGCCGTGCAGGCAAATCGAATGCCTCTTTAAAAAAAGCGGCTTACTGGTTAGAGTTAGCTGCAAAAGATGGCGATCGGGATGCCTGGTTTGCCCTTGGTGAGATCTACCGACGCCCACAGTTCTCAGGCTATAACGCCGCTGAGAGTGATCGCTGTTTTGATCGTGCAGCTGACTTGGGTCATGCCCAGGCTCAATTTAGACGGGGTGCTAATTTATGGCGTAAGCGTGAAAAAGTTGAAGAAAAGATTCGTGGACTACAAGCTTCTTATTGGATTTGGCAGGCTCAACAGCAAGGCGTGACAGAAGCGAAAGAATTGCTTGGGAAAATTTTAGAAAATACTTCAGATCCAAAAGTTAATGATTGGTATGCCTTAGCAAGCTATGCTGAGAAAGCAATAAACCATCATACAGAATACAAACTCGAAAAAGAGTGGATCCTACTTTGTCACCGACTTATCATCGCCAACCAATTTAACCTGAGCAAAGCTGAACTATTGTTATGTGAGGTTGGCGAGCTACAGCACGAACATTGTGTGGTGGTAGACATTCGTCATGAATTACCAAAAATCTTGCCTAGACTCATTCAGATTGATACGACCCAACAACGCCGAGCACTATTAGCAGCTGGTAAGGCATTTGCAGGAAGCGATTTAGATCAAGAGGGGAATTTAAGGCAGAGACGCTATCGTTTTGATCGCGTCTCTGAGTGGCTAAATGCCACCTTTGCACAAGATCAGGCTGTTGCCTGAGGATCAGTATCACCAGCAGTTGCCTCATCCGCGGCTGGCTTAGGCTCATAAAACCGAGCGATTAGCAGCCCTAACTCATAAAGCAAAATCATCGGGATGGCGAGCAATAACTGAGAGAGCACATCTGGAGGCGTGACAATTGCAGCAACCACAAAGGCGCCCACAATCACATAGGGGCGAATCTCTTTAAGTTTTGCCAGCGAAACCATTCCCATGCGCACCAGAACAACTACGACTACTGGCACCTCGAAAGTAATACCGAAAGCAAGGAAGGTATTCATAGCAAAGCCAAGATATTTATCAATATCAGTCGACATCTCCGCACCCAAAGGTGCGTTATAGCTAGCCATGAACTCAAATACGGTTGGAAAGACGAGGAAGTAGGCAAAAGCCATACCGCAAATAAACAGGCTATAACTACTAACAACCAAAGGAAGGATTAATTTGCGCTCATGTTGATACAGTCCTGGAGCGATAAACGCCCATAACTGATACATCACTACTGGAAGTGCAATTAAGAAAGCAACCAACATCGTTACTTTCATCGGAACAAAGAAAGAGCCTGTCACATCCGTAACAATCATCTTGCCGCCAGAGGGCAGGGCTTGCAATAAGGGCTGCGAAAACAAATGGAAAATATCGGGTGCCCAATACACCAAGCTAACAAAAACAATGATGATGGCTATTGCTGACTTAATGACGCGATCACGCAGCTCATACAAATGAGACAAGAAAGATTCTTGTAAACCTGAATCTCCGGCGGAATTATTTTGCGTCATCGAGATATTGTTTTAATTTACTTTAACTACTATTAATTACTTACCGGCACTGTGATGAAAACGTTTCATGCGTGCAGCGCCAGATTGCACTTTGGTACGCATCCCCGTTGAGCGCTTGTACCAAATAGGTCTTGCCGCGCGCCGTACACCCCAACTCTTGCGACCCTGACGTAAAGATTTACTCAATACTTCTTTTTCATCCAAGGGGGCTCTTGTATATAAATCGAGATTCGTATCAGCCTGATCACTTAAGTGTGTGCCGGCCTCTTGAACAGTCGACTGAATACTATTTTCGACATCCTTGAATGCCGACATGCTCTCTTCACGAATCTTCTTGAACTCTTCGACTTCCATTTGGCGACTGACTTCTGATTTCACATCAGCCATATAGCGTTGAGCGCGACCGAATAAGTTGCCCGCCATACGAGCAACTTTTGGTAAACGCTCTGGCCCGACAACCACGAGTGCAACAACAGCAATCAGGGCAAGCTTAGATACACCAAGATCAATCATGAAAGAAGCGATGCATAGTCAAATGCTTGAGGTATATGCATCAAGATCAGCAATTACTTATTTACATCTTTAGCATGCACATCCACAGTCTTATCTGCAGCAGCTGATGCTGTTTGTGCAATCTGCTCTTTGGATTCTTCGCCAGCTTCAGGTGCTTTCATGCCATCTTTGAAACCTTTGACGGCACCACCTAAGTCAGTACCAATATTACGTAATTTTTTGGTACCGAATACCAACATCACGATTACCAAAACAATCAACCAATGCCAAATGCTAAATGAACCCATCATCAATCTCCTTGGACTATTTTTTCCAGGGGCGCGGACCGCCCATCACATGCAAATGCAAGTGATAAACCTCTTGCCCTCCATCTGCACCATTATTTACCTGTAACTTAAAACCACCCTCTTTTCCTGGG
The DNA here is from genome assembly GCF_018687975.1 of Polynucleobacter sp. es-EL-1. Taxonomy (NCBI): domain Bacteria; kingdom Pseudomonadati; phylum Pseudomonadota; class Betaproteobacteria; order Burkholderiales; family Burkholderiaceae; genus Polynucleobacter; species Polynucleobacter sp. es-EL-1. The sequence continues at coordinate 100,441 of NZ_CP061310.1, read as the reverse complement.
CGACAACCTTGTTCCTTGGCAAGACGTGGTGCTAACTCCATCATTCTACCTAGCAATGGCGCATCACTGCTATCAGCAGATTCCAGCATAGGGATATGTTTTTTGGGAATGATCAAGAAATGCACTGGTGCAGCTGGGTTTATATCCTTAAAAGCATAGATTTCTTCATCCTCATAGACCTTTTGAGACGGGATAGACCCTTGAGAAATCTTACAAAACAGGCAATTTGGATCGTGAGACATCAATTACTCCTGATTAGCTGCCTTGCGGGCAGCCTTTTCCTCTATTCCTGAGGTGCCAAGACGACGCTCTAACTCAGCAATAACGTCTTCTGGGCGAAGACCAAACTGGGATAGGGCAATTAAGCAATGAAACCAAAGGTCAGCCATCTCTCCAATTAAGAGTTTTTGCTGTTCTGGCGCTAGATTGGCATTTCGAGCATCCTTGGCAGCCATTACTGCTTCGGTCGCCTCCTCGCCAATTTTCTTCAAAATCCCGTCATCGCCCTTAGAAAACAGGAGCGCCGTATAGGAGGTTTTGGGATCAGCTTGACCAGCTTTAAAGGCATCGCGACGCTGATCCACCACATTAGCCAAATGGCTTAAGGCGGAATCTATATTGGCAGGCTTATTTGCTGGACTTGTCATGGAGTGATTTTATGTCTTTTGTTAGCAAAGAGACTAAGAAAGGTTTATTGATGACCTTTTGACTCATCAACCCATGCGGATTTTGCACAATCCCACCTCTGAAAGAAGCAGCTGTGCTCCCCTGTATGACAAGCAATCCCATCCTTTTGTTCAACCAAGAGAACAATCGTATCGCCATCGCAATCCAGGCGGATCTCCTTGACCTTTTGAGTATGGCCAGACTCTTCACCCTTGTGCCACAGCTTCTGTCTTGAGCGAGTCCAATACACCGCTTCGCCTAAACGCAAAGTGGCCAATAGGGCATCTTTATTCATCCAGGCCATCATCAAAATGTCCTTACTACCCTCTTCTTGAGCAATTACCGGCACTAAACCTTGCTCATTCCAAGTGATGGCATCAAGCCAAGGGCCCGCTTCTAAACTTTTGTTTGGAGTGAATACGCTCATTGACATCTTCTTTGACTGTGCTCTATTGCACTTTAAATCCGAACAGGAATTCCTTGGCTAGCCATATATTCTTTCGCTTGGACCACCGTAAATTCACCATAGTGAAAAATACTGGCAGCCAGGACTGCATCAGCATGACCCTTGGTAATACCATCGACTAAATGCTGTAAGTTACCAACGCCACCAGAGGCAATTACCGGAACACTCACTGCGTCACTAACTGCGGCAGTGAGTTCCAAATCAAATCCATCCTTACTGCCATCACGATTCATGCTCGTGAGTAATATTTCACCGGCGCCGCGCTGAGCAACTTCTGAGGCCCAGCTCACGACATCCATCCCGGTAGCAGTTCTGCCGCCATGAGTGAACACTTCCCAATTACCAGCAGTAGTTTTTTTGGCGTCGATTGCCACCACAATACATTGGGATCCATAGTACGCAGCCGCATCCGAAACCAAATCCGGATTCGCAACAGCGGAAGAATTCATGCTCACCTTATCAGCACCGGCATTGAGTAAACGCCGGACATCAGCCACCGCTCTGACTCCGCCGCCGACTGTTAAGGGAATAAACACTTGGGAGGCAACGTCCTCAATGATGTGCAATATCAAGTCACGACCATCTGAAGTCGCCGTGATATCCAAAAAGGTTAATTCATCAGCACCTTGCGTGTCATAGCGCTTAGCAATCTCGACTGGATCGCCAGCATCGCGCAGACCAACAAAGTTCACACCCTTAACAACGCGCCCTGCCGTAACATCAAGGCAAGGAATGATTCGTTTAGTTAACACTGATGGTCACTCTAGATATTTTTCTTGGCGAACTTGAGCGTTAACGCATCCGCATACTCTTGAGCTGCAGTCAAATCAAGATCACCAGCATAAATAGAGCGGCCTGCAATGACGCCCATAACGCCTTCTTCCTCAGCAGCACAAAGCGCCTCAATATCGTGATTGCTTGATAAGCCGCCGCTAGCAATCACTGGAATGCGAATAGATTGTGCTAACTTAATGGTTGCATCCATATTGACACCCTTGAGCATGCCATCACGCCCAATGTCGGTATAGATGATTGCCTCAACACCATAATCTTCAAATTTCTTGGCAAGATCTACCACTTCATGGCCGGTGATTTTGCTCCAACCATCCGTAGCCACTTTGCCATCGCGGGCATCTAAGCCCACCATGATGTGCCCAGGAAAAGCCGTGCATGCATCTTGTACAAAACCTGGACTCTTCACTGCGGCGGTACCAATAATCACCGTACTTATACCGTCATCCAATAAGCGTTCAATGGTTTCTAAGTCACGAATACCGCCACCGAGCTGCACCGGAATCTCATCGCCTACTGCTTTGAGAATCGATTTAATCGCAGATTCATTTTTAAGCTTGCCAGCAAATGCGCCATTCAAATCTACTAGATGCAGACGACGCGCCCCCTTACTAATCCAATGCGCCGCCATTGCACCAGGGTCTTCAGAAAAGACCGTAGCCTTATCCATATCACCTTGTTCGAGTCGAACACAGTGGCCGTCTTTTAAGTCAATCGCGGGAATCAGCAGCATAGTAGTACGTTAGAAAATATTAAGGTTGCCAAGAAACAAAATTTTTGTAGAGTCTTAATCCGTATTCTGCACTTTTTTCTGGATGAAACTGGGTTGCAAAAATGTTATCTCTTGCCAGAGCAGAAGTAAACCAATCACCATATTGAGTTGAGCCAGCAATATCTTCATTACGCTGCGGTACAACGTAATAACTGTGTACAAAATAGAAGCTAGTCATATCCGGAATGCCCTCCCAAATCGGATGCTTTCGATCTTGGCGTACTTGATTCCAACCCATATGGGGAACCTTATAGGCTGAACCATCAGCCTGCAATTGACCAGCCAGCTCAAAACGCCGTACTTCACCTGGAATTAATCCTAAACAGGTAGTCCAAGTGGCATTGTCTGCAGCCCTCACTTCAGCACTGCGATCAAGCAGCATTTGTTCTCCAACACAGACACCTAGTAAAGGTTTAATTTTTGCCGCATCTAACAAAGCTTCTAGTAAGCCTGACTCTTCTAAATGCTTCATGCAGTCAGGCATTGCACCTTGCCCTGGTAGCACGACGCGCTCAGCGGCAAGAATTTCCTCGGGCTTGCGCGCAATCAACACATTTGCATCAGGCGCCACATGATGAAAGGCTTGGTATACGGAACGCAAATTACCCATTCCATAATCAACGATCGCAATTGTTTGCGCCAACTCTTGACCTATATTCTTTAGTGTTTTTTGGCAGTCTTCTATCTTCTATAGATTGCTAGAGGATTCTTATTACAGACTACCCTTAGTAGAAGGAACAACACCTGACGCACGTGGATCAAGCTCTAGAGCCATGCGCAATGCACGGCCAAATGCCTTGAATACCGTTTCAATCTGATGATGGGCATTAATGCCACGTAGGTTATCAATATGTAAAGTCACCCCGGCGTGGTTAACAAAGCCGCGGAAAAACTCAATGCTGAGATCCACATCAAAATCACCAACACGCGCCCGTGTAAAAGGAACATTGAATTCCAAACCAGGCCGGCCCGAGAAATCAATCACCACGCGAGATAAAGTCTCATCTAAGGGGACATAAGAGTGACCGTAACGGGTAATGCCCGCTTTATCACCTACTGCTTTGGCAAACGCCTGGCCCAAAGTAATACCCACATCCTCAACAGTGTGATGATCATCGATATGCGTATCGCCCTTTGCGACTACTTTTAAGTCAATCATGCCGTGACGGGCAATTTGATCGAGCATATGATCTAAAAAGGGGACGCCAGAGGCTAGCTCAGCTTTCCCAGTGCCATCTAAATTGATAGCAATTTGAATTTTGGTTTCCGAAGTATTTCGGGTTACATCAGCTTGCCGCATGCTTGCGTGCGCCGCGAGGCGAAGTGTTGATTGAAGCCTCATAATATCATTCCTAATACCGATATAAATATCGACTTTGTCTCTTTCAATGTCGGTATTTAATAAATTTGCTGATTTTTGACTAGAGTCCCTCATGAGCCGTTTTTGGAGCCCCGTTGTTCACACCCTTACCCCCTATGTCCCAGGGGAGCAGCCGCAAATGGAGCGACTGGTCAAACTCAATACCAATGAAAGCCCCTACGGCCCTTCCCCAAAGGCACTAGCAGCCATAGCACAGCAAAATAATGATGATTTAAGGCTTTACCCAGATCCAGAGGGACTTGCTTTAAAGAAGGCAATCGCTCAATTGCACGGCTTAGATCCAAAACAGGTTTTTTTGGGAAATGGCTCGGATGAGGTTCTAGCCCACGTCTTCCTAGGTCTATTAAAACAAGCAAAGCCAGTCCAGTTTCCGGATATTTCCTATAGCTTTTACCCCGTTTACTGCAAGTTATTTGGGATTACTCATGAAGCGATCCCCTTAGGATCAGACTTTGAAATTCGTGTCAGTGACTTCACATTACCCAATGGCGGCATTATTTTCCCCAACCCCAATGCCCCAACCGGACGCGCGATTCCTCGCTCCGAAATTGAAAAATTACTCAAAATCAATACCGATTCGGTAGTAGTCATCGACGAAGCCTATGTCGACTACGGTACAGAGTCTTGTATTCCCCTCCTTCGTGGGGCAGTCTGCCCAGAAAACCTATTAGTAGTGCACACCCTCTCTAAATCAAGGGCATTGGCTGGCTTGCGCGTCGGTTTTGCGGTAGGCCATCCTGTGCTGATTGAAGGTTTAGAGCGCGTTAAGAATAGCTTTAACTCCTACCCCCTGGGACGTTTAGCCCAAGCTGGAGCCATTGCAGCGATTGAAGATCAGGCGCATCTTGAAACAAGCTCCGCAAAGGTGATTCAAACTCGCGAACGTCTGGTGAAAGAGCTAGCAACACTTGGCTTTGAAACTTTGCCTTCTTCAGCGAATTTTATTTTCACGCGCCACCCAAAGCATGCTGGTGGAAAGTTATATCAGGCCTTGCGCGATCGCGGAATTATCGTGCGGCACTTTACATCGTCACGTATTGAACAATTCTTGCGCATCACCATTGGCACGGACGATCAGTGCAATGAATTAATCCTAGCCTTGAAAGAAATTCTGGCTAGCAACTAAAACGCAATTCAATCAATTTTTTAGTATTGAATTTACTGAGGTATTTATTTTTTCAAGCGCATTTCAGCAGCTCGGGCGTGCGCAGTCAAACCTTCACCATGAGCGAGGGTGCTAGCTACGGCACCTAAAGTTTGTGCGCCTGCCTCACTCACTTCAATCATACTCGAGCGTTTAATAAAGTCATATACGCCCAGTGGGGATGAAAAGCGCGCTGTACGAGCTGTTGGCAAAACATGATTGGGTCCTGCGCAATAATCGCCCAAAGATTCGCTGGTGTAATTACCCATAAAAATCGCGCCCGCATGACGAATGAACTCCGCCCACTTACGTGGCTCGGTAGCGCAGATTTCTAAATGCTCTGCAGCAATCGCATTGGCAATCTCACAAGCCTCGCCCATATCGCTTACCTGAATCAATAAAGCACGATTAGCAAGCGATGCTTCAATCACTTTCTTTCTGGGCATCTCGGGCAATAGCTTGTTAATACTTTTTTGTACTTGCTCAATAAATTGCGCATCTGGGCAAAGCAAAATTGATTGCGCTAACTCATCATGCTCAGCTTGAGAAAATAAATCCATTGCAATCCAATCAGGATTACTTGAGCCGTCACATAAGATGAGAATTTCCGATGGGCCAGCGATCATGTCGATACCAACCGTGCCAAATACTCTGCGTTTAGCAGCTGCTACATAAGCATTACCTGGACCGACGATTTTATCGACGGGCGGAATGGTTTTAGTGCCATAGGCTAAAGCAGCAACTGCCTGTGCTCCACCAATCGTAAAGACTCGGTCAACCCCTGATAGAAAGGCGGCAGCCAGCACCAATGGGTTGCGCGCGCCATCCGGAGTAGGCACGACCATGATTACTTCACTCACCCCAGCGACTTTTGCGGGAATGGCATTCATGAGCACCGAGGATGGATAAGCCGCTTTACCACCAGGAACATAAATACCAACGCGGTCTAATGCTGTGACCTTTTGACCTAAGCGTGTGCCATCAGATTCTTCATACTCCCAAGAGTGGCAACCTGCCTCAATTTTCTGCTTCTCATGATATTCACGCACTCTTTGTGCGGCAATGTCCAAAGCATTTTTTTGCTCTGCCGATAAATCTATATACGCTTTTTCTAAATCCTGTTTAGAAATTTCCAGTTGCGCAACACTAGCAACATTTAAACGATCAAATTGTTTCGTGAAGTCCAGAACAGCGACATCACCCTCTTCTTTGACGCGCGATAGGATCTTAACTACTGCAGCATCAATCGCTGCATCATCAGCCATCGGCAAAGAAAGGCTGGCGAGCAAGGTTTCTTTAAACCCAGCATCTTTGCTATTGAGGCGTTTGATATTGACGGCTGACATGTTGATCTTCTGACTTACTTCAACAAATCAAAGAATGGTTGAAGCTGGGCACGCTTACGTTTATAGGAAGCTTGATTGACAACCAAGCGCGCGCTGATATTAGCAATTTCTTCAACCTCAACCAATCCATTAGCGCGCAAAGTATTTCCTGTAGACACTAGATCCACAATCGCATCGGCCAAACCCACCAGAGGCGCCAACTCCATCGAGCCATACAAATGAATCGTATCGATATGTACACCTTTATTAGCGAAGTGCTCACGTGCGCAGTTAACATACTTAGTTGCTACTTTTAGGCGTGATCCTTGCTTAACCGCTGCTACGTAATCAAAGCCATCTTTAACGGCAACAGACATACGACATTTAGCAATATCCAAATCAAACGGCACATACAAACCATCAGTACCGTTTTCCATTAAGACGTCCAAACCTGCAACCCCAAAATCGGCACCGCCAAACTGGACATAAGTGGGTACATCAGAGGCGCGCACAATAATGAGTCTGACATCAGGATTAGAGGTCTCAATAATGAGTTTGCGTGACTTCTCAGGATCTTCAAGCGGGCGAATGCCAATCTTGGATAAGATCTCGGCGGTTTCTTCGAAGATGCGCCCCTTCGAAAGGGCTAAAGTTAACTTCATGGACTAATTATCCATCAGGCTTACTTGATACGCTGAATGTTGGCCCCCAGTAGGGTCAACTTTTGCTCCATACGGTCATATCCACGATCTAGGTGATAAATACGATCCACTTGAGTTTCCCCTTGCGCAGCCAGACCGGCAATCACCAAGCTAGCGGAAGCGCGTAAATCCGTCGCCATTACGACCGCTCCAGATAGGCTCTCAACACCTTGAGCAATAGCCGTATTACCTTCAATGGCGATATCTGCGCCCAAACGATTCATTTCCTGAACGTGCATAAAACGGTTTTCAAAGATCGTCTCGGTAATCGTGGCGTTTCCTTGGGCAATGGCATTGACCGCCATTAACTGGGCCTGCATATCCGTTGGGAAGGCTGGGTACTCAGAGGTTCGAAAACTCACGGCCTTGGGGCGACCGTTCATGCGGGCTTTAATCCAATCAGACCCGACTTCCATCTCTAAACCCGCCTCTTTGAGTTTGACGATCACGGCATCCAAGGTGTCTGGACGACAGTGCTTAACCAAGATTTCACCACCGGTTGCGGCAACAGCGCATAAGAAAGTACCTGCCTCAATACGATCAGCAATTACCGCATGCTCTGCACCGTGAAGCTTTTCTACACCCTCAATGACCAGACGATCTGTGCCAATACCAGTGATCTTTGCACCCATTTTTACCAGCAACTCGGCCAGATCACCCACTTCTGGTTCGCGCGCAGCATTCTCTAGGGTCGTAGTGCCCAAAGCCAAAGTTGCTGCCATCAGCAAGTTTTCCGTACCAGTAACGGTAATCATGTCCGTCAAGATAGATGCGCCTTTTAAGCGACCTGAAGGGGATTTTGTTTCTGCCTGAATGTACCCGCTCTTAATTTTGATCGTGGCACCCATGGCCTTAAGGCCTTTAATGTGCTGATCTACAGGGCGAGCACCGATTGCACAGCCACCCGGCAAAGATACTTTGGCACTATGCATTCTGGCAAGCAATGGCCCGAGCACCAAAATGGAAGCGCGCATGGTTTTCACCATTTCATAGGTTGCTTCAGAACTCTGAATATTGGCCGCATGAAGGATGACATGATTACGATTACTCGCATCAGGGAAGCTCACTGTCACCCCAATTTCCTGTAACAGCTTGAGCATAGTACGAACGTCTTGCAGATCTGGAACGTTATGCAAAACAACTGGCTGGTCAGTTAATAAACAAGCGCAGAGAATTGGTAAGGCCGCATTTTTGGCGCCCGCAATTACCACCTCACCCTTTAATGGGGTACCACCAGTCATTCGTAATTTATCCATCAATCTAATCCAGTAACAGGAGAATTCGTATTTTAAGTATTCGGGTTTTGAGCAAACTCTTGCGGAGTAAATGCCTTAATCGATAAAGCATGGACCTCTGCCTTCATGCGATCACCCATGGCACCATAGACCAGCTGATGTCTTTGGATAAGACGCTTTCCCTCAAACTCTGGACTCACAATAGTCGCGAAAAAATGTTGACCATCGCCCTCCACTTTAATGTGCGTACAGGGTATGCCTTGTTTGATATAGCCCTCGATTTGCTCTGGGGTTGGCAGCATCACAATCTCCTCATCTTTATTCAGTTCTACTCTTTATTCGTTAACTTAACTGTAGATATTCAATACATCACTAGTTTCTTAACTTATAGCCTTTTTGCAATAACCGTAAAGCAATGACTGAAACCACTATGAAGAAGCACAGCACAATTCCCAAGCTGCTCCATGGTGAGATATCAGACACGCCAAAAAAGCCATAACGAAACCCATCAATCATGTAAAAGAAGGGGTTGAAATGGGAGACCGTTTGCCATGCTGCAGGCAAAGAATGAATCGAGTAAAACACGCCCGATAACATCGTTGCCGGCATGATGATGAAGTTTTGAAATGCAGCCAATTGATCGTATTTATCAGCCCAAATGCCTGCTATTAAACCCATGCTTCCTAAAATGGCAGCACCCAGAAGGGCAAAAACCATAATCCAGATTGGGTATTCAAAAGATGGCATGGCAAACCATACCGTAATGATTAATACCCCAGATCCCACAACGATTCCGCGAAATACTGCAGCCAATACATAGGCAGCATAAAACTCCAAATGGCTAAATGGGGCAAGCAACACAAATACCAGGTTGCCCGTTACCTTAGATTGGATAAGGGAAGATGAAGTATTGGCAAACGCATTTTGCAAAACACTCATCATGACTAGGCCTGGAATTAAAAAGGCGGTGTAATTAAGACGACCATATACTTCTTTGCCTTCCAAGACATGACCAAAAATCATGAGATATAGAACGGCAGTAAGTACGGGGGCAGCAACCGTTTGAAAGGCTACCTTGTAGAAGCGTTTTACTTCTTTTAATAGCAATGTGGGAAAACCACTCCCATAGGAAATCACGGGTTTATTCAGAGCGGGCTTCATATTGCATTCCCTGACATGATGTTGACAAAGACATCCTCTAAGTCTGCCTTACCTTCGCCATCCTTCTTAACCGATCCATACTGGCTTAGCAAATTTGCCGTAGTGTCTAAAGCAACAATTTTTCCCTGCTTAAGCATGGCAATACGCTGGCATAAGGCTTCAGCTTCTTCAAGGTAATGGGTTGTCAAGACGATCGTATGACCATCTTGGTTTAAGCGGCTAATAAATTGCCAGAGTGATTGGCGCAATTCGACATCAACACCGGCGGTTGGTTCATCCAAAATAATGACTGGTGGTCTGTGGACCAGCGCTTGGGCTACCAACACGCGGCGCTTCATACCACCCGATAGCGATCGCATATTGCTATCTGCCTTATTCATGAGATCAAGGTTAGTCATGATCTCCTCGATCCAAGCATCGTTATGACGAATTCCGAAGTACCCAGACTGGAACTGGAGGGTTTCTCTCACAGTAAAAAATGGATCGAATACTAATTCCTGAGGAACAACGCCAAGCATGCGGCGCGCATCCCGAAATTGGCTCTGCACATTGGCGCCCATAATGGCCGCATGCCCATGATCTGCATTCACCAAACCAGCCAAAATAGAAATCAAGGTAGTCTTGCCAGCGCCATTAGGCCCAAGCAAACCAAAAAACTCACCCTGCTCTATTGAGAGAGAGACATCATTGAGCGCTTGAAGGGCTCCGTAATTTTTAGATATCTTCTGAATTGAAATTGCAGAGGGCATGCTATGACAAACCTAGCAATGCAGAGACGCCATAAACACTTGCTAGCACTTTTAGTTTTTCTGGGGTATTGATCAGCACCAACTGCTGTTGATCGGCTTGTAATTTTTTCTGCCAAGCTAAAAGTAGGGTCAAGACGGTTGAATCAAAATCTTGCAGGCGTCCACAATCAATCGTTCTGAGTGCAGCCAAATTTAAAAGGCCATCTTTTTCTAATTGCAGAATGTTCTGCTGCGTAACCGAGACGGGCAATGAAAATGGCATGTATCAATAATCTTTAATTGGCGGGCTTAGCGGCAGCAAGTTGCTTATTTCGATCTTGCAAAAACTTCACCAACCCTTCAACGCCATTTTGACCAATTTGATTAGCAAATTGATTACGATAAGCCTCAATGAGCCAAACACCCATGATATTCATATCGTAGACTTTCCAGCCATTCGGCGTTTTCTCAAGACGGTAGTCCAAAGGTATTGGATCTCCACGACCAATCACCACGGTTTTCACGACTACTTCTTTATCATCAGGAGCTGCGCGCAAGGGCTTAAATTGAATTGTCTGATCGCGCAATTGGCTTAAAGCACCTGAATAAGTACGGATCAGTAAACTTTTAAATTCGCTCACTAGTTGGGTCTGTTGCTCAGGGGTGGCTTTTTTCCAATTGGGGCCCATTGCCATTTCTGTAGTGCGGCGCATATCAGTGTAGGGAACAATTTTCTTTTCCACCAAATCAACGATGCGAGGGATATTGCCCTTTTGAATTTCGGGGTCTGATTTAACGGAAGCCATGACATCAGAAACCACACTCTTAATTAAGCCATCAGGAGTGGATTGATCAACTGGTTGAGCAGCAAGATTGCCGATCATCAAAAATACAGTTGAGAGCAATACGGCGGAGCATTGTTTAAAGATGTTTTGGATTTTCATATTTCCTCGCTCTGGGCTGATGATTAAAGGCCATTTTAGCCTTTTCATCAATCTGATGTACCCAGCCAATATTACTCATAAGGATTTTGGTAAGGGGGCATCAAAGGCTCTCTATCTTCGCGACCCTCATTGATTTGATATTCCCGTCTTTGAATATAAGCATCACGCATAAAGCTGTACTTATCAATGGCAGCTCCATCCAATAGGTCGCCTGCCTCGTAATAGGTATTGCGGGAATTGACCACCCTAAGACCCGTTAAGCTATTTCTCAGGGCAACATCAGGCAACAATCTAAATAAGTAATCTGACTCTAAATCCGCAGCAGTACCAAAGGTGTCACGCACATTGCTCGGACCAAAAAATGGCAAAACAACATATGGGCCCGATGGAATACCCCAAACCCCAAAGGTTTGACCCCAATCCTCTTTGTGTTTTTCAAGGCCACCGGGGGTAGCCAAATCAATCAGACCACCCAGACCCATGGTGGTATTCACCACCACTCGCATGAGGTCGCTAAAGGCGTAATCTGGCTTTCCCTGCAATAGGTTTTGAAGGGCGGTATAGATATCACTGTAATTGCTAAAGAAGTTGTAAATACCATCGCGCACAAATTCCGGCAAAACAAAACGATATCCAGCAACCACCGGCTTGAGTACGTAAGCATCTAAGCCTTCATTGAACTCAAACACGGAACGGTTAAATGGCTCCCAAGGATCTTGTGGAGATGGCTGAACCCCAGCAGGTATCGATGCACAACCAACCATAGTCGTGACAAAGCACAGCAATATCCAGCGTTTGAGTTTGGCAAATAAGGTCATTATTTTGCAGCGTCCTGACCTTTATCCTGTCCACTATCAGCAGCTTTGTTATAGAGAAACTGACTGATCAAATTCTCTAAAACAACTGCTGATTGGGTTTGGGTAATCTTGTCGCCAGAAGCCAACATATCGTCTGATCCTCCAGCCTCAAGACCAATGTACTGTTCGCCCAATAGTCCTGAAGTCAAAATCTTGGCAGAGGAGTCTTTGGGGAATTTATAGGTATCTTCGATAGTCATCACCACAGTAGCCTGATAGGTTTGATCATCAAAAGAAATATTGGCAATGCGGCCAACAACAACACCTGCACTCTTGACTGGTGCGCGAGGCTTGAGGCCGCCGATATTATCAAAGCGCGCTGAAATTTTATAAGTAGGTGCAAATGAGACGGCATTCATATTGCCGACTTTCAATGCAAGAAATAAGGCAGCCAACAAACCGATGGCTACGAAAATTCCGACCCAAACATCAATTGCACTTTTTCTCATAAGAGTTCCAGTTTATTCTTTCTAATTCGAGAACATCATCGCAGTTAACAAGAAGTCCAATGCCAAAACCGACAAAGAAGAAATGACTACTGTACGGGTAGTTGCTTGAGATACGCCCTCCGGCGTAGGTTTCGCTTCAAATCCTTGATAAAGCGCGATAAAGGTAACTGCTACACCAAATACCAAGCTTTTGATGAGTCCATTACCAATATCAGAAAATAGATCCACCCCACCTTGCATCTGCGACCAGAAAGCGCCTGAATCTACTCCGATCAGAGGCACGCCAACAAAATAACCACCTATCACACCCACTGCGGTAAAGATAGTTGCCAAAATTGGCATGGCAATAATGCCTGCCCATAAACGCGGTGCAATCACACGACTTAATGGATCTACTGCCATCATTTCCATAGCGCTTAACTGTTCACCAGCTTTCATGAGACCAATTTCAGCAGTCAGCGAAGTACCGGCACGGCCAGCAAAGAGCAAGGCGGTAATGACAGGCCCTAATTCACGAGTGAGCGATAACGCAACCAACAATCCCAATGCCTGCTCTGAGCCATAACGATTGAGAGTGTAATAGCCCTGCAGACCTAAGACGAAGCCAACAAATAAACCAGATACCGCAATGATCACAAAAGAGTGATTGCCTACAAACAGAATCTGGTCAGAAACTAAACGAGGCCGCTTTAATAAAAATCCAGAACGCCAGATCACCGCTGCAAACATGCGCGCTGCGAGCCCAAGACTTGTTAAGTTACGACGAACAAAAAAACCAAGGTCACCGAAAAGATCTAAAGCTCTATGAAAGATGCTCATTTCAGACTCACCCCAAAATCTTCTGCGAGAGTCTGTCCAGGATAATGAAACGGTACCGGACCATCAGGAGATGCGTCCAAGAACTGACGCACAAAAGGATCGGTGGAGCGGCTTAACTCTAGGGGCGTGCCCTGCGCACCAATTCGGCCATTAGCGATGAAGTACACATAGTCCGCAATTTCAAACGTCTCTTCAACATCATGCGTTACCAATAAGCTGGTAGCACCCAAGGCATTATTCAAATCTCGAATCAAACGCGCCGTAATCCCCAATGAAATAGGATCAAGACCTGCGAATGGCTCGTCATACATGATCAAGGGGGGGTCTAAAGCAATTGCTCTAGCAAGTGCAACGCGTCTGGCCATCCCCCCGGAAATCTGCGATGGCATCAAGTCACGTGCGCCACGCAAACCGACTGCATTGAGTTTCATTAAAACGAGTGAGCGCAATAAGTCTTCGCTCAAATTGGTATGTTCACGCAGGGGAAAGGCAACGTTTTCAAAAACGCTCAAATCGGTAAATAAGGCGCCAAACTGAAATAGCATTCCCATACGACGTCGCGCAAGCATCAGCTCTGCAGAGGTCATCTTGCCAACATCGCGACCCTCAAACAGAACTTGACCTGACTGAGCAGCAAATTGACCGCCAATTAATCTTAAGATGGTCGTCTTGCCACAACCAGAGCCACCCATCACCGCAACCACTTGACCACGGCGGAACTCCATATTGAGCCCCGAGAGGATTTGCCGCTCGCCGGGAGCATAGGAAAAGTTGACGTCCTTAATTTGAACTACAACTTCGCCATGGCCACCGCTAGAGGTTTTTTGCTTCACTTCCACCGAATTGGAGTGGCTACTGTTCATATCCTCGATATTATCGCGGCAGAACAGAAGACCCCATTAAATACTCATCTACAGCACGAGCTGCCTGACGACCTTCACGAATTGCCCAAACCACCAGAGATTGGCCGCGACGCATATCGCCAGCAGCAAATACCTTTGGAATGTTGGTTTGATAGGCATTTTGACCATCAACAGTTGCTTTTGCGTTTCCACGGGCATCTTTTTCAACACCAAAGGCATTGAGAACTTGTTGTGCAGGAGAGACAAAGCCCATGGCCAAGAAAACCAAATCTGCTTTAATTTCAAATTCAGAATTTGGCATCTCTGTCATCTTGCCGTCTTTCCACTCCAAACGGACACCAATTAATTTCTCGAGCTTGCCGTTTTTACCCTCAAAACGCTTAGTTGCAACAGACCAATCACGCTCACAACCCTCTTCGTGCGAAGAGGATGTACGTAACTTGGTTGGCCAGTAAGGCCATACCAAAGGCTTGTTTTCAGTTTCTGGTGGCTGTGGTAACAATTCAAACTGGGTAATTTTTGCAGCACCATGACGATTGGATGTTCCAACACAATCAGATCCGGTATCACCACCACCGATCACAACAACATGCTTACCAGCTGCAGAAATTTCGTTCTTAAAATCGCCTGCATTTTCTTTATTTTGTGGAATCAAAAATTCCAAAGCGTAGTGGACGCCAGCCAATTCACGACCTGGCACCGGCAAATCACGTGGCTGCTCTGCACCACCTGAAATGACTACCGCATCAAAATCTTTCATGAGCTGGTCAGGTGAAACGGTTTTAGTTGAGTAATTTTTAACTTCAGCGCCAATAGCTTCTTTACCTACAAACACACCGGTTTCAAATTTCACACCTTCAGCTTGCATCTGCTCAACACGGCGATCGATCAACCATTTTTCCATTTTGAAATCTGGAATACCGTAGCGCAGCAAGCCACCAACACGATCATTCTTTTCAAAGACAGTCACATCATGACCAACGCGCGCGAGTTGTTGCGCAGCTGCCATACCAGCTGGTCCGGCGCCAACTACAGCGACTTTTTTACCAGTCTTTGTTTTAGATGGTTGCGGCTTAACCCAACCACTGTCCCAACCTTTATCAATAATGGCGTGCTCAATAGACTTAATGCCTACAGCAGTGCTATTGATACCTAAGGTACATGCAGCCTCACAAGGCGCAGGGCAAATACGGCCGGTGAACTCGGGGAAGTTATTGGTAGATTGCAAAACATCTAAAGCATTTTTCCAGTCGTTATGGAACACCAGATCATTGAAGTCCGGAATGATGTTGTTCACTGGACAGCCATTGTTACAAAATGGAATGCCGCAATCCATACAGCGCGCACCCTGTACTTTAGCTTCATCGTCCGTCAATGTGGCAACAAACTCTTTGTAGTGATGGAGGCGTTTAACGGGAGCTTCGTAGGTTTCCTCTACGCGCTCAAACTCCATAAATCCAGTGACCTTACCCATATCGAATCCTTAGTATCTTCTCTTAATGTCTTTATTGATGAAGTGGCTTACGCCGCAACAGTTTTGTTTTGCGCTTTTTCCCAGAGTTCGCCTAATGCACGCTTGTACTCCGTTGGCAGCACCTTCACAAAACGACCGCGGGCATTTTCCCAATCAGCTAAGAGTGCTTTAGCGCGCTCAGAGCCGGTATGACGGAAATGACGTTCAATCAAGCCCTTCAAAATTTGCTCATCGGTTAAGCGCTCACCACCGTCCTTCACATCAACAGGGGCATGCCACTCAGACTGAGGCATCTTGGCAATCTGCTCAGCAGATGGCAATACTTTTTCTAAAGTAGCCATGCTGGTATTACAGCGCTTAGCAAACATGCCATCTTCATCATAGACGTATGCAATGCCACCACTCATACCTGCTGCAAAGTTTCGGCCGGTTGAACCTAGAACTACTACGGTGCCACCAGTCATGTATTCACAACCATGATCGCCTGTACCTTCAACCACTGTTGTAGCACCAGAATTACGAACTGCAAAACGCTCGCCGGCTACACCATTAAAGAATGCCTCACCACCAATCGCACCATAGAGCACTGTATTACCCACGATAATGTTCTTCGCAGTATCGCCACGGAACTCGTGGGGAGCACGCACAATCACGCGCCCACCTGAGAGACCCTTACCGACATAGTCGTTGCCATCACCAACTAAATCTAAAGTGATACCGTGCGCCAAGAAAGCTGCAAAACTTTGACCAGCAGTGCCATTTAATTGAATATGAATGGTGTCATCTGGCAAGCCGGCATGGCCATAGCGCTGAGCAATCTCACCAGAAAGCATTGCGCCCACAGTACGATTGACGTTCTTCACTGGAACAATGAAAGAAACCTTCTCGCCACGTTGTAGCGCAGGCTCACTCTTCTCAATCAGAACGTTATCTAAAGCACTGTCTAAACCATGATCTTGGGTCAAGATTTGGTAACGCGGAGTATCTTTGGCTACTGCTGGCTCAGCAAAAATCTTGCTGAAATCTAAGCCATGTACTTTCCAGTTCTCAATACCTTTGCGGGTATCCAAGAAATCAACGCGACCAATCAAATCATCAAACTTACGAATACCCAGTTGCGCCATGATCTCGCGTACTTCCTCGGCAATAAAGAAGAAGAAGTTCACCACGTGCTCTGGTTTGCCAGAGAACTTTTTCCGCAACTCAGGGTCTTGTGTTGCAACACCTACTGGGCAGGTATTCAAATGACACTTACGCATCATGATGCAACCCTCAACAACCAATGGTGCCGTTGCAAAACCAAACTCATCTGCACCCAATAAAGCACCGATCACGACATCCCGACCTGTTTTCATTTGGCCGTCAGCCTGTACACGAATGCGGCTACGTAAGCCATTGAGTACCAATGTTTGCTGAGTTTCAGCCAAACCCAATTCCCATGGGGAACCAGCATGCTTGATTGAAGACAATGGGGATGCGCCAGTACCACCGTCGTGACCAGCGATCACTACGTGATCTGCTTTCGCTTTTGCAACACCAGCTGCAATCGTACCAACACCTACTTCAGAAACCAACTTCACAGATACGTCGGCAACTGGGTTCACATTCTTGAGATCGTGAATCAGCTGGGCAATATCTTCAATGGAGTAGATGTCATGGTGTGGAGGAGGAGAAATCAACCCAACGCCCGGCACTGAGAAACGCAATTTACCGATGTAGTCGGAAACTTTGCCACCAGGTAATTGACCGCCTTCACCTGGTTTTGCACCCTGAGCCATCTTGATCTGAATCTGATCTGCTGAGCGCAAGTATTCAGTGGTGACACCGAAACGTCCTGAAGCAACCTGCTTGATTCTGGAGCGCAATGAATCGCCATCGAGCAAAGGGATGTTTGCTTCAACCACATCATTGCCCAAAATGCTGGCTAAGGTTTCACCCTTCTTAATTGGAATGCCTTTGAGTTCATTCACATAACGATTTGGATCTTCACCGCCTTCACCCGTATTAGACTTGCCACCAATACGGTTCATGGCAATTGCCAAAGTAGCATGAGCTTCGGTAGAAATAGAACCCAAAGACATCGCGCCCGTTGCAAAGCGCTTAACGATTTCTTTTGCAGGCTCTACTTCATCCAATGGAATTGCTTTGGCTGGATCAATCTTGAACTCAAACAAACCACGCAAGGTCATCTGACGCTTGGTTTGGTCATTAATCAGATTGGCATACTCTTTATAAGTTTGATAGCCCTTATCGATACCAGCGCGAGTGGAGTGCTGCAACTTCGCAATCGTATCTGGAGTCCACATATGATCCTCACCACGGATACGGAAAGCGTACTCACCACCAGCATCTAACATATTGGTTAATACTGGATCATTACCAAAAGCAGATTGGTGCATACGTAAAGCTTCTTCAGCCACTTCAAATACGCCAATACCGCCAACATTAGATGGTGTGCCTTTGAAATAATGATCGATTACATCCTTATTTAAACCAATCGCTTCAAAAATCTGTGAACCGGTATAAGACATATAGGTAGAGATACCCATCTTAGACATTACTTTTTGCAAACCTTTACCAACTGCCTTCACAAAGTTTTTCACAGCTTTTTCTGCTGACAGATCGCCGGATAAACCTTTGGCCATTTCAGCCAAAGTTTCCATTGCTAGGTATGGATGAATCGCCTCCGCACCATAACCAGCCAAGAGTGCAAAGTGATGTGTCTCACGTGCGCTACCTGTTTCAACAACGAGACCAACACTAGTACGCAACCCTTTTTCCACTAAATGCTGATGAATCGCTGAAGTTGCCAGTAGTGCAGGAATCGCTACATGCTGCTCATCAACCTGACGATCACTCACAATCAAGATGTTGTAACCAGAGCGAACTGCATCTGCTGCTTCTGCACACAAAGATGCTAGGCGAGCTTCAATACCTGCTTTGCCCCAAGAGGCTGGGTAACAAATATCCAACTCATATGAGCGGAACTTACCGTTGGTGTAATGGCCAATGTGACGAATCTTAGTCATATCGTCAAAATCGAGAATTGGCTGACTTACTTCCAAACGCATTGGTGGGTTGATGTTGTTGGTATCCAACAAATTCGGCTTAGGTCCAATGAATGAAACCAAAGACATCACCATGTTTTCACGGATAGAGTCAATCGGTGGATTGGTCACCTGCGCAAACAATTGCTTGAAGTAGTTATAAAGTGGCTTGTTTTTATTAGAGAGTACGGCTAGTGGGCTATCGTTACCCATCGAACCAATAGCCTCTTCACCATTCATGGCCATTGGTGCCATGAGGTATTTGATGTCTTCTTGGGTATAGCCAAAAGCCTGCTGGCGATCCAATAATTTTGCTGCTGGTCGAATGGTAGTTTTTTCATCTACGATATCGGCCTTGCTGGCATCCACTTCATCCAACTTCACACGAACAGCATCAATCCAGCTCTTATAAGGCTTCGCTTTTGAGACAGCATTTTTGAGCTCAACGTCATCAATAATGCGGCCCTGCTCCATATCAATCATGAACATCTTGCCTGGTTGCAAGCGCCATTTTTGAACAATCTTGCTCTCTGGAATAGGTAATACGCCCGCCTCTGAAGCCATGATGACTAAATCATCATCAGTAACGTAGTAACGTGCTGGACGCAAACCATTGCGATCTAAAGTTGCGCCGATTTGACGACCATCGGTAAAGGCCATTGCAGCAGGCCCATCCCAAGGCTCCATCATGGAAGCATGATATTCATAGAATGCGCGACGGTTGTCGTCCATCAAGGCATGCTGTTCCCAAGCTTCAGGAATCATCATCATCATGGCTTGCGCTAAGGGGTAACCAGACATCACCAGTAACTCTAAGCAGTTATCGAAACAAGCTGTGTCAGATTGGCCTGGATAAATAAGTGGCCATAATTTTTTGAGGTCATCACCCAACACTGGTGAGCTAATCGCACCCTCGCGTGCGTTCACCCAGTTGACGTTACCTTTAACGGTATTGATCTCACCGTTGTGCGCAATCATGCGATACGGATGAGCCAATTCCCATGCTGGGAAAGTGTTTGTAGAAAAACGTTGGTGCACCAATGCGAGCGCGGACACTGTGCGTGGATCTTGTAAATCCTTATAGTACGCACCAACTTGATTTGCTAAGAGCAAACCTTTGTACACAATGGTGCGTGCTGACATAGAAGCTACGAAATATTCTTTGCCATGCTTTAAATGCAAATCTTGAATGGCATGACTCGCAGTTTTACGAATCACATATAACTTACGCTCAAGCGCATCCGTCGTCATGATGTCACGACCACGGCCAATAAAAATTTGGCGAATGAACGGCTCTGTCATTTGTACCGTTGGTGACATTGGTAATTTGACATCGATTGGAACATCTCTCCAACCGAGAACTACCTGACCTTCTAAACGAACTGTGCGCTCTAACTCTTGTTCACAAGCTAGTCTTGAAGCTTGCTCTTTTGGCAAGAAAATCATACCGACGCCATATTCACCAAATGGCGGCAACTCAACACCTTGCTTAGCCATTTCTTCGCGATATAAAGTATCAGGAACCTGAATCAAGATGCCGGCACCGTCACCCATCAATGGGTCAGCACCAACTGCACCCCGGTGATCTAAGTTTTCCAGAATCTTTAATCCCTGAGTAACGATCTCGTGAGATTTTTTACCTTTGATATGCGCAACGAATCCTACGCCACAGGCGTCATGCTCATTTTGTGGATCATATAAACCCTGAGCAATTGGACGAAGATCAGTATTAAATTGTGTAGTCATGGTATTTCCGTATGCCACTGGGGCTGAGTACTTTTGGAGGATCAAATATAGGTGAATACCCATGCTGATGCAATAGAAATAAAATGACTCTGTCCCATTAAATATAGACTGAATGAAAAATCTATTTATATAATGGGGACAGAGTCAGAAAGCAGAACCTGCTTAACCCTGACAAAAATCCCAAAAACTGCTTTTAACTCATTGAATTTATTGAAACTAATTTCTTTGGGCGCCCACGATGCCTGATTAAAGCCTGCTCGGTCTGATCTTTAAACAACTTTTTGGCACAACTCTCACTAACCCAAGGCTTAGATCGAATTAAGGCTTCTGTAATCTGCCTGTCTTCCCAGTGGGGAGCTCCCTCTTTTACAAAAGCTACCCAGGCCATTTGCCGCTCAAAGGGCGTGTTGCCCAAACTCCAGAAATGCTGGTGATCTACAAGCCAAGGCTCTGCATTACCGCCTATATGAGATGAAAAGCTGGTCCAAGTTGAATCTTGAGGGCTTGATTCAAATCCAGCCCTGACTGGATTGAGCTCTATGTAACGCTGACAACGCAGAAAATACTCAGGGTCTATTAAAGAAGATCGAAAGCGACCCTCCCAAATAGTGCCAGAGCGTTGGTGCTGTGCATTGAAGTACTGGGCGTAACGTCTGCCTAAGGACTGCATTGTTTTTGCCAAGGAGTCGTCACCTTGTGGAGTGATTAAAAGGTGCGCATGATTTGGCATCAGGGCAAAAGCATGAACTGCACTTCCAAATTGCTTTGCAGCCTCTCGCAACCAATCTAAATACTGCCTACGGTCTTCTTCATTTAAAAAAATGGTTTCACGATTATTACCACGCACCAGCACATGCATTGCCTGGCCGGGAATGATGGTGCGCGCTTGCCGTGCCATGATGAAGTGAACTACTGGAGTTCGCGAACCCCACCATCATTAGCAAACTCAGGAATAAACCAATCGCCATCTACTTGAATAACTCCTGCGGGCACTTCGCGCCCTTGTTGTGGTTCATTCTTT
Organism: Polynucleobacter sp. es-EL-1; assembly: GCF_018687975.1. Lineage (NCBI taxonomy): Bacteria > Pseudomonadati > Pseudomonadota > Betaproteobacteria > Burkholderiales > Burkholderiaceae > Polynucleobacter > Polynucleobacter sp. es-EL-1. Next base: position 78,850 of record NZ_CP061310.1, on the reverse strand, counting down.
AAGGCAGTTGCCATGTAAGTAGTCCACATTGGCAAAGCAAGTCCTCCACCGGTTTCCCGATCACCTAAACTTTGCGGCTTATCAAAACCAATCCATGCAATAGCAACAACCTTTGGGCTATAACCAGCGAACCAAGCATCATGAGAATCGTTGGTTGTTCCTGTCTTACCAGCTATATCGTTGCGACCCAACTTTGCTCTTGCACTTGCAGCAGTCCCGCTCTTCGTAACCTCTTGAAGCATGCTATCCATCACAAAAGCGGTGCGTGCATCAAGCACACGCGTAGCATCAACGCCCGCCTCTGTTGGCTTAGCCTCAAACAAAACCGTACCTTTTGAATCCACCATCTTGTTAATTAAATAGGGATCAACACGATAGCCGCCGTTTGCAAAGACGCTATATGCAGAAGCCATCTGCAATGGCGTTACCGAACCAGCACCTAAAGCCATGGTTAAGTAAGGAGGGTGTTTATCGGCCTCAAATCCAAAACGCTGAATATATTCCTGAGCATAAGATGGTCCAATAGCGCGAATGATTCGAACAGAAACTAAGTTCTTCGATTTAGCCAATGCTGTACGCAAACGCATCAAGCCATCGTACTTGCCATCATAGTTTTTTGGCTCCCAAGCTTGGCTACCGGTTTCCATGCTGCCTATCGAAAGAGGTGCATCATTAACCATCGTGCTTGGAGAAAAGCCTTTTTCAAGTGCAGCGGCATATATAAACGGCTTAAAGGAGGAGCCAGGTTGGCGCTGCGCCTGCGTCACATGATTGAATTGATTGCGACGGAAATCAAATCCCCCCACCAGAGAGAGAATTGCACCCGTGTCAGCATTCATCGACACAAAAGCAGCTTCAACTTGAGGCAATTGCGCTAATTTCCAAACACCACCATCAGACAACAGTCTGACGATTGCGCCTGGACGCAAACGTTTTTTAGGCTGAGTACTATCCGTTAGTGATGCGTTTGCTAATTTCATCCCTTCACCCTTTAGGGTAATGAGATCTCCAGTAGCAATCATGACTTGCATCTCTTTTGGCTTTACATTGAGTACCACGCCAGACTGTAAGTCATCTAACTGTGGATAAGCTAACAAAGCCTCATCAATAGCGCGCTGTCTCTTAACTGAATCTTCTGGAAGATCAATGAAGCCTTCTGGCCCACGATAAGCGTGGCGTAAGTCATAGTCAAAAATGCCGCGGCGCACTGCTCTGTATGCAGCATCTTGATCTGCTTTTAAGATAGTGGTGTAGACATCAATGCCTTGCGAGTAAATTGCCTCACCGTATTGTGTAAACAGCAGTTGACGAACCATTTCAGCCGGGAAGTCAGCGCGTGTACTGAATTCATTCCCTAGGCCACGAATGTGCAACTCTTCTGCCATGGCATTTTGATATTGTTCAGGAGTGATGTAAGACAAATCGCGCATCCGTTGCAAAATATATTCTTGACGAATTTTGGCTCGTCGGAAATTGCTAACAGGGTTATAAGCCGAAGGAGCTTTAGGCAATCCTGCGAGCATCGCGGCTTCAGCAATAGAAATATCCTTAATATCCTTACCAAAATAAATCTGGGCTGCACTTGAAAAACCATAAGCTCTTTGACCCAAGAAAATCTGATTCATGTAGATCTCAAGAATCTTATCTTTGCTTAATTGAGATTCAATTTCCCAGGAGAGTAAGACCTCATAAATTTTCCGGCTAAAAGTTTTCTCATTACTCAAGAAAAAATTTCTAGCTACCTGCATCGTGATGGTCGATGCGCCCTGAGAAAGATTGCCGCGCAAGTTGGTCAGGGCGGCACGCAAAATGCCTACATAATCAACTCCGCCATGAGAATAAAAACGGTCATCCTCAATCGCCAATACGGCATTACGCATGCTCATTGGAATTTCAGACAAAGGAATCACCTTCCTACGCTCTTCCCCAAACTCACCTATAAGCACTTTATCTGCCGTGTAGATGCGCAACGGTGATTTAGGGTTGTAGTCCACTAAAGCTGAAATTTTGGGCAAATTGGGTTTAGCAATTAAAAAGGCATATCCCATTAGGAGCGTGAACACCACTGCAAAAAGCATGCAGATAATAAGCAAGGCTTTTATAAGGGGATTGCCCCCCGTTTTTTTTGATGGGGAGTGCTCCGCTCGTTGCTGACTTGGGCGTCTATCAGACTGTCGGTTAAACCGCCGATTTGGTGGCAGCTTGTCATTGGGGGGTAGAGCCATAGGATCAAATTATAGGGTGCTTAGGTAATTTCTCTTTAATCTCCAAAACCCTTGTTGTCGAGATTTTTACCTTTGCTTTTCTTACCCACTTTTCTGCTTTGGCTGATCGCTTTTACTCTCCTCAGGGCGAACAATATGGCATGCCCGCACGTCATATTTCTCACCAATCCTTTGATGACATTTTGAGCGAGCTTGGGGATGATCCCGCCATACCGGACCCCCATGGAATTCGAAAACCCTCATCCCCTCAAAGAGCCTTGCCTGAGCCCAAAATCCAGACTAAGCAGATCGGTCTTCAATCGATTTGGCTTAACTTTAGCCAGCAGAAATCGATTGTGCTCATCATTCAAAGTGCCATCTTTCTATGTTTATTGGGTGTATTTTTTATAGGTTTGGATACCCATAAAAATGAAATTGGGTTAGAAATAAAGGGTCTGCAAGAGCAGCTTTTAAAGCTGAATGCAGAGCTATTAAGGCATCAAGAAATTTTAGATCAAGATTTGGATAACTTATATTCTTCATTGAATGAAATAGAAGTAAGTGTTCACTCTAATAATAAAAACCCAGCAATCTCACTCAAGCAACACCTGCCAGTTGCCACCCCGTATGAAGCAGATCTTCGACGTTGGCGATACCTAGGTCTTATCAAAATGAATGGTCTTGAACAGGCCTTATTTCATACTGGCAAAAGCACTCTGATGGCATCAAAAGAGGGGGTGCTTTTGGGGGATTGGCGCTTAGTTCACGCCCAAAAAGAAATGGCTACGGTGGCCCATCCCCTGGGCAAATCCATTGCCTTTAAATCGGCTCAATCTGAATGATGCCCAAATTATTCAAGGCAATTTTAGGATCTATTGCATCCATCTCCCTAGCACTTTTAATGCCATCAGCCTTGGGGAGAATGTCTCAGACAAACCTCTCACCCCCTTTAAAGAATGAGTTAATCAGCCTGCAATTTCACCAAATTGAGTTGACGGAACTGTTGCAGGTTTTAGCCAAAATTGGCAAAACCAACTTTCTCCTGAGTGATTCGATTCAGGGAACAATATCTCTCGATCTTGAAAATACCCCATGGCAAACGGCACTTCACTCCATTTTGGCGAGCAGAGGTTTGCGTCTAGTCAGAAATGGTGACATTTACTGGATTGGGCCCCATGCAGAAATCCAAAGCTTTCAGAAGTTTCGTAGAGAAGATGCCGCCCTACCCTTTGGTGGCGACCACATCAATAGCCCGCGCCAAATACTCATTGAGGCACGTATTGTCGAAGCAGATCAACGTTTTGCTAGGGAGCTTGGGGTAAAGCTGGGTTATCAGGCCAACAGCAATACGTCAGACCAAAAAGCTAGTGCCACGCTTGATTTGGCTGGCTCAGGTTTAAGTGGCTTTCAAGCTCCAAACATAGCTGCCACCCTCATCTCCAAGAATGCGGCTAGGCTTTTACAAATTGAACTTTCAGCACTTGAAGCAGATGGCCAAGGAAAAATTCTCTCCAATCCCCGCATCATGACTGGTGACCAAGTAAAGGCCACCATTGAACAGGGTACGGAGTTGCCTTATCAAGTGAGCTCTCAAAGTGGGAGCAAATTGCAGTTCCGCAAAGCCAACTTGCGCCTTGAAGTCATACCTAAAATTCACCCCGATGGAAAAATATCGATGCTGGTGGGCATTAATAAAGACACCATTGGCATGAAAACCGAGCAAGGCTATGCCATTGATACCAAGAGTTTGAGCTCGGAAGTCACGGTTGAAAATGGCGGTACCGCCATTATTGGGGGCATTTTTCAAACCACAGAAAGAGAAGATGAGGCAAAAGTGCCCCTCTTAGGCGATATACCCATCCTCGGGCATTTATTTCGCCATAAGTCCACATTAGCCGATAAAACTGAACTATTAGTGTTCTTAACCCCCACTGTGCTCGACAAACCCTAATAAAATCAGAGGGTGAATTCTTCGTCTAACAATATCTTCCTCATTGGCCTCATGGGCGCCGGAAAGTCGACCGTCGGAAAACTACTGGCCAAAAAATTAGGTCGGCGCTTTTTAGATGCGGACCATGTCATTGAAGAGCGTTGTGGCGTCAAGATTCCTGTCATCTTCGAAATGGAAGGTGAAGAGGGCTTTCGAAAACGTGAGGCTCAGACGATTAAAGATATTACTGCTGAACAAGACATTATTTTGGCCACAGGGGGTGGCGCCGTTCTCCTACCAGAAAATCGTCAATATCTTCGTGAGAGAGGAAATGTCATCTACCTCCACGCCAATCCGATGGAGCTCTGGCATCGTACTAAGGGTGGCGTTGGTAGGCCTCTACTAAAAAATGGTGATGCTAAAAAAATCCTTGAAAACTTATACGCCGTCAGGGATCCTCTGTATCGCGAAATCGCTGACCATGTGATTGAGACTGGCAAACCCAGCGTCAATCAACTTGTCACCACATTAATCATGCAGCTCGAACTTTCCAGCTAAATCTATTTATGAAAACATTAGAAGTTGACCTCGGCGATCGTAGCTATCCCATCTACATTGGAACTGATTTAATTGATCAGCCCAATTTATTTGGCGCTTGTGAAAAAGCAACGTCTATTTATATCGTTACCAACACTACTGTTGCCCCTTTGTATGCACAGCGATTAACGAAGACTTTAGAAACGCTTGATAAGCCGGTCAAAACCATTGTTCTTCCGGATGGAGAGTCATATAAGGATTGGAAAAATCTTCAACTTATTTTTGATGATCTCTTGAAGTTTGGTGCTGATCGTCAAACGATGTTGGTTGCCCTAGGTGGCGGAGTCATTGGTGACATGACAGGTTTTGCGGCAGCTAGTTTTATGCGGGGCATCCGTTTTATTCAGGTGCCCACAACCCTGCTTGCACAAGTGGACTCTTCTGTTGGCGGAAAAACTGGCATCAATCACCCTTTGGGAAAAAACATGATTGGTGCGTTTCATCAGCCAGTCGCAGTCATTGCAGATTTAAACACCCTCAAAACCTTGCCAGCGCGTGAACTCTCTGCTGGACTTGCTGAGGTAGTTAAACATGGTGCTATTGCGGACGAACAATTTCTAGCGTGGATTGAAGCGAATGCTCCAGCATTACTAGCATGCGATACCGATGCCATGGCTCATGCAGTCCTGCGCTCTTGTGAAATTAAATCTGCAGTAGTTTCGGCCGATGAAAAAGAAGGTGGGATTCGTGCCACCCTCAATTTTGGCCACACCTTTGGTCATGCTATTGAAGCTGGCATGGGTTACGGCGAGTGGTTACATGGTGAAGCCGTTGGATGTGGCATGGTGATGGGTGCCGACCTCTCTCATCGCCTTGGCTATATTAGTGAAGCTCAAGTAGCCCATTTAAAGCAAATCATTCAATCCATGAATTTGCCAACCGAAGCTCCAAAGTTTGGCTCAGCGCGCTATATGGAATTAATGCAGGTAGACAAAAAGACAGAGGGCGGCCAAATTCGTTACGTTGTTCTTGAAAAAATGGGTAAAGCACGCATTCAAAGCGTTCCTGATGCTCAGGTGATTGAAACGCTGATAGCAACTGGCGCAGTCTAATTTGTTAACGCTTCACAAGACTGACGTTAATAGCTTGACCTGCCTGAGCAGTAGCAAAAGCAGAAAGATCGCTTAGAAGCTCGCGCCCCGTTTTGGTATCTAGCCATAAGGGGGCGGCAAGGCTGCCAGCCCAACGATAGTGATAGCCACCAGATTTGGCGGCTACCCAGATCTCATGCAATGGGGGTTGAGTATTAACCACAATCACACTGCGATCCCTAAATCGAATATTGATCACATTGCCACCCTGACGCTCGATATCTAAATCAAGGTCTAGCGCATCATCAGCAGCCTCTAAGGCGACCTCAATAGACTCCAATAAATGAGCCCCCAGTTGATGAAACTGTTTGTCATCAATGGTGTCTACTGTGGAATTGTTTGGCTTCATATTGGAGTCCTGCATGCTATATTCAATCATTCGTTCTAGAGACATTCATGATAGCGATTCTTGCAAGAACCATCAGTATTGGCCTTTTAATATCCCTCGTTGGTTGTGGGGTTAGAGGACCACTTTATCTGCCAAACGTACCACCAGCACCCCCGCCACCAACCGAGCCGGAGCCTAAGGGCAAACTTTATCCGCCACAGAGCCCCGCTACAACCAATCCATCGCCAGTCAAACAATGACACATAACGCAATCCCCCTTCCACAACTCACTGGATTTAGTGAGCGAAATGGCTGCTGGTATGCAGAAGAAGTTTCTTTGGCTGAACTAGCTAAAGAGTTTGGAACCCCTTTATATATTTACAGCAAAAAAGCGCTCACTAGCGCCTATCAAGCATATGACAAGGCCTGTGTAGACCCGAGCGGCAAAAGACGCGCACGCGTGCATTTCGCCATGAAGGCAAATAGCAATTTAGCTGTTATTGATTGCTTTAAGAAACTGGGGGCAGGCTTTGATTTGGTGAGTGGCGGCGAACTTTCCCGCGCACTCGCAATTGGTGCTGACCCAAAAAGTCTTGTTTTTGCGGGCGTCGGAAAATCGGCAACTGAAATTGCTCAGGCGTTGCAAGCTGGAGTCAAATGCATCAATGTTGAGTCAATTGCCGAGCTTCATCAAATTAACCGCGTTGCTACAAAACTACATTGCCGTGCACCCATTTCATTACGAGTCAATCCAGATGTCGATGCGCAAACTCACCCCTATATCTCTACAGGATTAAAAGGGAATAAATTTGGTATTGCTTATCACGAAGTTTTAAAGACCTACAGAGAGGCTGCTCTGCTTCCACAAATTGATGTGGTTGGCATTGATTGCCATATTGGCTCACAAATTACTAGCACTGCTCCTTATCTCGATGCCTTAGACAAGGTACTTGAATTAGTTTCACAACTGAAAAAAGAGGGCATTGAGATTCATCATCTCGATTTAGGTGGAGGCCTTGGTATTTCTTATGGCGATGACAATCCACCAGACATTACCGAGTTCACCAATACCTTATTAAATCGGGTTGCTGAACGTGGTTTTGGGCATTTGGATGTAGTGCTTGAGCCTGGCAGATCTTTAGTGGGCAATGCTGGAGTGCTGCTGACCCAAGTGGAATATCTCAAGCCTGGTGCGGAGAAAAACTTTTGCATTGTTGATGCAGCAATGACCGAACTCATGCGTCCGGCCCTCTATGAGGCTTATCACGCAATTGTGCCCGCGCAGACTAAAGAGATTTCAAAAGCTACTTATGACGTCGTTGGTCCAGTATGTGAATCTGGAGATTGGTTAGGAAGGGATCGCCAGCTAGCTGTTGAAGAAGGGGATCTATTGGCGATTTTGTCTGCTGGCGCCTATGGTTTTGTCATGGCATCCAATTACAACACCAGACCAAAGCCCGCAGAAATTATGGTGGATGGCGATAAGGCCTATGTCATTCGCACCCGAGAAAATGTACAAGATCTCTTTTCAAGTGAGAGAGTATTGCCAAGCTAAAAGAGATTACGAGTTAGCGCTATTAGTAAATAAAAAACCCCGCTGAACTTAGCGGGGTTTTGTTTTGACGCGTGAAGACTGATTAACGTAAACCTGCCATGTAATCAGACACTGCCTTCATTTCTTGATCTGAAAGCTTAGTTGCAATGGTTGTCATTTGAGTACTATTTTTACGAACACCCTCACGGAAAGCGATCAATTGCGCCGTGTTGTACTCAGCCCATTGACCACCCATACGTGGGTACTGCGCTGGAATACCTGCGCCATTCGGACTATGGCAAGCTGCGCAAGCAGGTACGCCTTTTGCTGCAATGCCGCCACGGTAAATGCTTTGACCAAGTTCAATAGTGTCTTTATTGGTAGCAACTCCTAAAGAAGGTGTCTGCTTCACTAAGTAAGCAGAAAGATTATTCATGTCTTGCTCAGTTAAAGTGGCAACCATGCCCTGCATCACAGCGTTTGGACGGGTTCCATCTTTGTAATTCTTCAATTGCTTAGTTAAATATGCAGCATGTTGACCGGCCAACTTAGGCCATGCACCTGAGGCGCTTTGGCCATTAGAGCCATGGCAACCTACGCAAGCCACTACACCACGGCTAGCATCGCCATTGTTATAGAGAGCCTCACCAGCAGCAGGATCGGTTTTTGGTTTTCCGGGCACCACTGGCTTAGCTGCTTCAGCAGCAGGGGCAGCGCCAGAAGCTGCATCGGCAGCGCTAACAGCGCCAGAAAAGGCAGTAATAGCGATAAAAAGGCCAGCAGCTAGACTAGCGCTTAAGCTTGTTAATTTGGAGATTTGAGAGGTTTGACGCATTATGTTTACCTTGGCAAAAATTCCTAAAAGTGTTTGGGCCCAACTTTTACAACCTTTTACCCAACACCATGAGATATTTCATGATTTTGCGTGATTTTACAATAGCTTCTGGACATGTCTAAACTCTTTCAAGCCCGTTTCTCAACCACAGTCAATGACACCCATTGTCTTCCTGCCACCCCACTTCGCGAGGTGGCCTTTGCTGGGCGCTCAAATGCCGGCAAATCTAGCGCAATTAACGTGCTGTGCAACCAAAAAAGACTGGCTTTTGCCAGTAAAACCCCTGGTCGCACTCAACATATCAATTATTTTGGTCTTTTTGCCAAAGATGATCTCTTAGCCTATCTAGTTGATTTGCCAGGCTATGGATACGCAGCCGTTAATCATGAGACCAAATACCACTGGAACGCCCTTCTAAGCGATTACTTGCAAGAACGTCAGCAGTTGGTCGGCATGGTACTGATTGTGGACTCTAGACGCGGCATTACCGACCTAGATGAGCAAATGATTCAGTGGTTTGTGCCCACCGGCAAGCCCATTCATGTTTTGCTTAGTAAATGCGACAAACTCAATAAAAGTGAGTGTAAACACGCCTTAGAGGCGGTGCGCAAGCAGTTACAGCAATATGACCCAGCCCTTCCCGATGGAAATGGGGAATCTAAGCAACTTACGGCACAATTATTCTCCAGCACTAAACGCATTGGCCTAGAAGAGGCCGACAATACTGTTATTAAATGGTTATTTGAAGCAGAGACTCAAGAAGATGAAATCACAAGCTAACGCTTTATTGAACTTTCCAGCACATCGTCCACGTCGCATGCGTCGTGACGATTGGTCGCGTCGCTTAGTACAAGAAAATCAAGTGGGCGCAAATGATCTCATTTATCCCGTCTTTTTACTGGCAGGCTCAAATCAATCTCAAGCAGTTTCTTCCATGCCTGGAATCAATCGCGTTTCCTTAGACTTGCTCTTTCCGGTTGCCCAGGAGTGCGTTGATTTGGGCATTCCCGTGATGGCGCTCTTTCCGGTAATTGATGCTAGCTTAAAAACGCCCGATGGCAAGGAAGCCTTCAATCCAAATGGATTAATTCCGAATGCAGTGCGTGAACTTAAAAAGCGCTTTCCCAATTTGGGCATCATGACGGATGTTGCTCTTGACCCTTACACAAGTCATGGACAAGATGGGGTATTAGATGAGCAAGGTCGCATTCTGAATGATGAGACTACTGCCATCCTCGTTCAACAAGCTGTTATGCAGGCAGAAGCTGGTGTAGATATTGTTGCGCCCTCTGACATGATGGATGGTCGGATTGGAAAAATCCGTGAAGCACTCGAACAAAATAAACTGATTCATACCCGCATCATGGCTTACTCTGCGAAATACGCCTCAGCTTTTTATGGTCCGTTTCGCGATGCTGTAGGTTCAGCAAAAAATTTGGGTAAGGCCGATAAAAAAACCTATCAAATGGATTGCGCCAATACTGACGAGGCTTTGCGGGAGGTTGCTTTAGATATTAGCGAGGGTGCTGACATGGTTATGGTCAAGCCTGGTATGCCTTACCTCGATATTGTTCGCCGCGTGAAAGAAGAGTTTAATTACCCTACCTATGCATATCAAGTCAGTGGTGAATATGCGATGCTCAAAGCAGCCGCGCAAAATGGTTGGCTAGATCATGATGCTGTCATGATGGAATCTTTGCTCGCATTTAAGCGTGCTGGTGCCGATGGCATTCTGACTTACTTCGCACTCGAAGCTGCGCGCCTTTTAAAGGCAAGCAAGTAATTCGTCATTCAAAAAGTTAAATGGGCCACACCCATTTAACTTTTAAGCAGTTTAATTTCCTAGAGCTTTTTTCAAGCGCTCAATAAAACGTTGTGGCGGCATATAACCAATCACACGTTGATCTTTCAACTCGCTTGAATTTTGATCGAAGAATAAAATTCCGGGCGGTCCAAATAGTCCAAAACGCTTTAGCAATTGCTGATTTTCAGGACTGTTTTTAGTAACGTCAGCCTGCAATAAAACAAATTTTGCTAATTGCTCATTAACCTCTGTATTTGCAAAAGTATTAATCTCCATCTCCTTACAAGAGATGCACCAGTCAGCATAAAAATCGAGTAAAACAACTTTTTTCTGTTCTTTAGCTTGAGCCAAAAATTGATCCAATTGAGCGCTCGATTGAATTACGGTAAAGCGCACATTACCAATCTGGTGGCCTCTTGGATCGTCAGCTGTAATACTGCTAGAACTAGTACTGCCCATTTGCAACAATGGGGATGCGATCCAAGCTGCTGTTGCCACCAATAGAACTCCCAAGGTCCTTTGTAGCCAAACCATCCAAATGCCAGTTGAGGGGATCAAAATTTTTGCCTCAACAGCGATAAACAGCAAAGGCAGGCCCATCCCTAATGCCATCACAAAAAGTAGGCCAGCGCCCAAGCTCATGGAGCCTGTTTGAGCTATAAAAGCCAACACTCCGGCTAAAGGAGCGGTAATACAGGGGCTCGCCACTAAGGTAGAAATTCCGCCCAAAGCAAATGCTCCAGTAGTGCTGCCTCCCTTATGACGCCCTGCCAGCTCATCAATCTTCTGATTCCAAGATTGGGGCAAACGCAGGTCATAGAAACCAAACAAGCTACCTGACAATGCCAACAACAGAATGGCAAAGCCAACAAGCGCTATAGGGCTCTGAAGCGCTCTTTGGACACTCCCGCCTAGCGCAGCCATCAAGACCCCCGCAAGAGCGTACATACAGGCCATTCCCAATACATATGCGGACGCTAGAAGCGCTGCGCGTCCTTTTGATATCGCTCTATTTCCAGCAGTCCCAAAAACCACGCTAGACAAAATCGGTAGCATTGGCAAAACACAGGGGGTAAATGCAAGGGCTAAACCCAGCACAAAGAATGCAAGGAATAAATAGCCTGTAGGCGTTCCCTCTAAGAAGCGACCAATTGCATTGACGTCATCGCGCTCACGCCAGAGCTCCATCAGGCCAATGCTATTGCTTGGTTTGGACTTCATAGTCGATGCCGACTCTAGCACTTCAAGAATTGGCCCAGCCTTTACACCCGGAGCAGCCAATATAAATTTCAACGTCATTGGCGGATAGCAAATACCAGCTTCTGCACATCCCTGCAGCTCAAGATCTAGGTAGAGTGGTTTTCCTGGCTCCCCTTTTCTACTGAGAGTTAATAAAAAGGCTTGTTTATAAACCTGCATCTTCTTTTGAAAGGTTTCATCAAACTTTTCAATACCCAAAGGCAGTGAAGCTTGGGTCGCGACCAGCTTGTCTGGCTCAGTCCCCACTTGAAAGCGGAGGGATTCTTGATAAATGTAATAGCCCTTGGCAGGGGTAATTTCTAGCTCAATCTCATTTGAATTCTCGAGCCATGTCGCCTCAGCCTTAAATGCTTTTTCTGGGGGCAAAAAATCAGAGGCTGCCAATACCTGGGCAGACAGCACCAACAAGAAAATGCCAAGCTTAGTCAAAAAAGAATGTAATTTCATAATGACGAATTTACCTCAGACTCGACCCACTTGCCGTATTGTTTTTCATATACCTCAGGCGAAAATGCCAAAACTTCTGGCAAGTCATAGGGATGCTCCTGCTGGATGAAAGCCAAAATATCAAGCCACTGTGATTGAGTGGTTTTTGCAGATAGCAACACCTCTTGCTCCTCGCAAATTTTTCCTTCCCAGCGATATATCGATTGAATACCCTCAGTCAGCTGCACGCAGGCAGCCAGATTTTGCTCCACTAATGCGCGAGCCATGGCCTTGGCGGCTTCCGAACTTGGTAGGCTAGTAAGCACTACTAAAAGCTTGCTAGGGTTGATCGGGGCGTTTTCAGACATTCTGTATTTATAAACTGATAAATGAAAAAAGCCAGACCGAAGCCTGGCTTTTTACAGCAACTGCGAGACTTAAGCCTCTTCAGCTACTACTGCTGTTTCTTCAACTTCTGGGCGATCTACCAATTCAACTAAAGCCATTGGAGCATTATCGCCATGGCGGAAGCCAAACTTCAAAATACGAAGGTAGCCACCTGGACGTGTAGCGTAACGTGGGCCAAGTTCTGTAAAGAGCTTAGTTACGATATCGCGATCACGTGTGCGATTAAATGCTAAGCGGCGGTTTGCTAAGTTATCTTTTTTACCTAATGTAATTAAAGGCTCAACAACCATGCGCAATTCTTTAGCTTTTGGCAAAGTGGTTTTAATCACTTCGTGCTCCAAGAGTGAATTGGACATATTGCGCAGCATCGCCAAGCGATGTGATGATGTTCTGTTTAGTTTGCGTAAGCCGTTTCCGTGACGCATGATGCTTCCTTTCTAATTATTTCTCGAGGTTAGCTGGAGGCCAGCTTTCGAGTTTCATGCCAAGACTTAAGCCACGAGCCGCCAATACATCTTTGATTTCATTCAAAGACTTACGACCTAAATTAGGCGTCTTCAACAATTCATTCTCTGTACGTTGAATCAAGTCACCGATGTAGTAAATGTTCTCAGCCTTCAAGCAGTTTGCAGAGCGAACTGTGAGTTCGAGATCATCAACTGGACGCATCAACATTGGATCAACCATTGAAGAGCGACTTGGTGCGAGATCACCAGATACTTCGCTGCTCTCAAGAGCTGCGAACACAACTAACTGATCAACCAAAATGGTAGCGGCTTGACGAATTGCTTCTTCAGGAGACAACACACCATTTGTTTCGATTGTCATGACGAGACGATCAAGGTCGGTACGTTGCTCAACACGAGCAGACTCAACAGCATAGCTAACACGGCTTACTGGGCTAAATGAGGCATCCAATACGATGCGACCAATGATTTTGGTTGCTTCGTCATGGTATTGACGCATATTGCCTGGTACATAGCCACGGCCTTTTTCAACCTTGATCTGCATATCTAATTTGCCACCAGCAGACAAATGAGCGATCACGTGATCAGGATTGATGATTTCTACATCATGTGGCAAGTCGATATCTTTTGCAGTAACAACGCCAGGACCTTCTTTACGCAAATTGATAGTAACTTCGTCACGTGACTGCAACTTAAATACGATACCTTTGAGGTTCAACAAGAGGTTTACTACATCCTCTTGAACTCCATCTAATGTGGAGTACTCATGAACCACACCTGCAATTGCTACTTCAGTTGGTGCATAACCAACCATTGAGGACAACAAAACACGACGTAATGCATTTCCGAGTGTGTGGCCATAGCCACGCTCGAACGGCTCCATAACAACCTTAGCTTGGTTGGCGGTAAGCGCTTCAACAGAAATAATTTTTGGCTTGAGCAAATTTGTTTGCATATTTTTTCCTTGAGGGTGCCTAATTAGCGTGAATACAATTCGACGATCAAACTTTCATTAATTTCACCGCTAATATCTTCACGGTCAGGCACTTGCTTAAATGTTCCCTCTAGCTTGGCTGCGTCAACTGAAACCCAAGTAACAGCTGCCATTTGTCCAACCAAATTGAGTGATTCTGTAATACGTGCTTGCTTCTTCGCTTTTTCACGAATCGCCACTACATCACCAGGCTTAACCTGAATAGATGGAATATTGACTGGATTGCCATTGAGCATCACTGCGCAATGAGAAACCAATTGGCGTGCTTCAGCACGTGTAGAACCAAATCCCATACGATAAACAACGTTATCGAGACGTGACTCTAATAACTGGAGCAATGTTTCACCAGTGTTGCCCTTACGACGCTCAGCTTCTGCGAAGTAACGGCGGAATTGACGCTCTAATACGCCATAGATACGCTTAACCTTTTGCTTTTCGCGCAATTGATTACCGTAATCCGATGTTCTTGAGCCAGATGTACGGCCATGTTGACCAGGCTTAGTATCTAACTTGCACTTGTCTGACAGGGCGCGACGTGCGCTCTTTAAAAATAAGTCGGTACCTTCCCGACGTGCTAATTTGGCCTTAGGCCCTAAGTAACGTGCCACGATGCTTTCCTTTCTTTGCCGCAGTCTTGCGACCGGCGGTGAGTTCACCCTTTAAATCAGGTGAACAGTGGGCTTTAATAAAAAACTACTAAAACTTGTACTGCCAACTTCCTAGCTTAGATACGACGACGCTTAGGAGGACGGCAACCGTTGTGTGGAACTGGAGTTACGTCTTGAATCTCAGTGATCTTGATGCCCAATGAGTTCAATGCACGCACTGCGGATTCACGACCTGGGCCTGGGCCTTTGATCTGAACTTCCAAATTCTTGATACCGCATTCAATGGCTGTCTTACCAGCAACTTCTGCAGCTACCTGAGCAGCAAAAGGTGTTGATTTACGTGAGCCCTTGAAGCCTTGGCCACCAGATGTTGCCCATGAAAGCGCATTACCTTGGCGATCAGTGATCGTAATAATGGTGTTATTAAAAGAAGCGTGAACGTGTGCAATACCATCAGCAACGTTCTTTTTAACCTTCTTGCGTGCGCGCTGTGAAGCTGCAGAAGCGGATTGTTGTTTTGCCATGTCAATAAACTTTCTTGATTATTTCTTCAGTTGCACACCAGACTTACGTGGGCCCTTGCGAGTACGCGCATTAGTCTTAGTACGTTGACCACGAACAGGCAAGCCCTTACGATGACGAACACCGCGATAGCAGCCTAAGTCCATCAAACGCTTGATGCTCATCGTTACTTCACGACGCAGGTCACCTTCAGTGATGAACTTACCTACTTCATCACGCAACTTTTCTAAGTCGCCGTCTGTAAGATCTTTAACTTTTTTGTCGATAGCAACACCTGTGGTTTCACAGATTTTGCGAGCACGGGTAGTGCCGATGCCAAAAATTGCTGTTAAACCGATAACAGTATGTTGATGATTTGGGATGTTTACCCCAGCGATACGTGCCATGAGATTTCCTCTTAATTAACCAGATCAGCCTTGACGCTGCTTATGACGTGCGTCTGAAGAACAGATCACGCGCACAACGCGTTTGCGCTTAATGATCTTGCAATTTCTGCAAATACACTTAACGGATGCCAAAACTTTCATAACTCACCTCTAAAAAAATAGGTACAACTTAATTTTTACTTCGCTCGGAATATGATTCTGGCGCGTGTCAGGTCGTAAGGAGTCATCTCCACCGTCACCTTATCTCCTGGCAATATGCGGATGTAATGCATCCTCATCTTTCCAGAAATGTGCCCTAAAACCACATGTCCGTTCTCTAGCTTCACGCGAAACATTGCGTTCGGCAAATTCTCAATAATTTCTCCCGCCATCTGAATTACATCGTCTTTAGACATTCAGTTAAGCGCCCATCTTAAAGTTAGCTTTTTTCATTAAAGAACCATACTGCTGTTGCATGATGAATGACTGAACCTGCGCCATAAAATCCATTGCAACAACGACAATAATCAACAATGAAGTACCGCCAAAATAGAATGGCACGTTGTACTTCAACACTAAAAATTCTGGCAACAAGCAAACCAAAACCATATAAATTGCACCAGCCAAAGTTAAGCGCACCAAGATCTTATCGATATAGCGACCAGTCTGATCACCAGGACGAATACCTGGAACAAATGCACCACTCTTCTTCAAGTTATCTGCAGTCTCACGGCTATTAAATACCAAGGCTGTGTAGAAAAAGCAGAAGAAAATAATTGCAGCCGCATACAAAATTGTGTACACGGGCTGACCTGGGGCTAATGTTGCTGCCAAGTCTTTAATAATTCTGCTAAACATATTGGTCGGCTCACCTGATGTAAACCAGCCGGCAATCGTTGCAGGGAACAAAATAATAGATGAAGCAAATATTGGGGGAATAACACCAGCCATGTTTAACTTCAATGGGAAATAAGAAGACTGGCCACCATAAATCTTATTGCCAACTTGACGCTTAGCGTAGTTGACCAAAATACGACGCTGACCACGCTCTACAAATACGACAAAGTAAGTTACAGCGATGCAAATCACTACGATCAACATTGCAGACAAAATATTCATTGAGCCAGTGCGAACTAACTCTAATAAGCTGCCGATTGCTGAAGGCAACCCAGAAACAATGCCTCCAAAAATAATGATGGAAATCCCGTTACCTAAGCCACGCTCGGTAATTTGTTCGCCAAGCCACATTAAGAACATCGTGCCAGTAACCAAGGTAACAACAGTATTCAATTCAAACATGAATCCTGGGTTAATTACCAAGCCAGGCTGGGCTTGCAAGGCTACAGAGATTCCTAAGGCCTGGAATGTTGCCAGCACAACAGTGCCATAGCGTGTGTACTGAGTAATCTTCCGTTGACCTGCTTGACCTTCTTTTTTCAATGCCTCTAATGAAGGCACAACAATCGTCATTAACTGCATGATGATCGATGCAGAAATGTAAGGCATGATTCCCAAGGCAAAAACCGTGAAGCGGGATAAAGCACCACCTGAGAACAGGTTGAACATACCCAAAATACCGTCTTTTTGACCGGAGAACAATTGAGCCAATTGGTCTGGATCAATACCTGGTACAGGGATATGTGCACCCAAACGGAACACGAGCAAAGCCAACACCAGGAATATCAAGCGCTGGCGCAACTCGCCATACTTGTTTCCTGATTTTGCAATGCCTGCAGTGTTAGTGGGTGCTAGTGCCATCTTTAAATAAGAACCAATTAGGCCAATTCAACCAATTTGCCACCAGCCGCTTCAATAGCAGCTTTTGCGCCTGCAGTTGCTGTAATACCCTTGAGGGTTACTGCAATCTTGAGTTCACCAGTCTTAATAACCTTAACTGCATTAATCTGTTCACCAGCAAAACCGTGGGCTTTTAAAACCAATAGGTCTACTTCAGGTAAGTTGATTTTTGCCAAGTCATTCAAAGTAATTTGACCAACGTGACGACGTGTCAAAGATACGAAACCACGCTTTGGCAAACGACGATACATTGGCATTTGTCCGCCTTCGAATCCAACCTTGTGGAATCCGCCGGAACGTGATTTTTGACCTTTGTGACCACGGCCAGCAGTTTTACCAAGACCAGAACCGATGCCGCGACCTACGCGACGACGATTTTTCTTGGATCCCTCTGCGGGTTTGAGTGTATTGAGTTGCATATTCTTCGCCTATTTACTTGCTAGCTATTAGCCAATGACTTTAACTAGATAAGAAACTTTATTAATCATTCCGCGAACAGCTGGAGTGTCTTCCAATTCTGAAACAGAATTGATACGTCCGAGGCCTAAACCACGAACAGTTGCACGGTGGCTTTCGCGTGTGCCGATCAAGCTGCGTACTAATTGCAGTTTGACTTTGGAGTTAGATGTTGTCATTTATAGATTCCTAATCTTTTGGTCTTAGCCGAGAATCTCTTCAACTGACTTGCCGCGCTTGGCAGCAATTTCAGAAGGAGTGCTCATCTTGCTCAAGCCATCAATCGTTGCACGAACCATGTTGTAAGGGTTTGTTGAGCCAAGTGACTTAGCAACAACGTTAGTTACACCCATAACATCGAAAATGGCGCGCATTGGGCCACCAGCGATAACGCCAGTACCATCTTTAGCTGGAGAAATCATCACGCGTGACGCGCCATGCTTACCAATCACAGTGTGCTGCAAAGTGCCCTTACGCAAGGAAACTTTGATCATCTTGCGACGCGCTTCGTCCATTGCCTTTTGAACAGCAACTGGAACTTCTTTTGATTTACCTTTGCCCATGCCGATACGACCATCGCCATCGCCAACTACAGTGAGTGCAGCGAAGCCGAGAATACGACCACCCTTAACCACTTTAGTTACACGATTAACAGCGATCATCTTCTCGCGAAGACCATCATCACGCTCTTCGTTTTGCATCTTGGTTTGCATTTTTGCCATGTTTTTTCCTAAACCCTATTAGAACTTCAGGCCGGCTTCACGCGCAGCTTCAGCTAAGGCCTTAATACGGCCGTGGTAACGATGACCGGAACGATCAAAAGCAACATCAACTACGCCTGCTTTAACAGCACGCTCAGCAACTAATTTGCCGATTTGTTTAGCCGCTTCAGCGTTGCCGCCGTTTTTGATCGCTTGGCGCAATTCTTTTTCCATAGATGAGGCAGCTGCCACAACTTTGGTTCCACATGGGCTATATACCTGTGCAGAGATGTGTGAATTGCTACGGATAACTGTTAAGCGATTTGCCAATGCTTCGGCAATGCGAATACGAGTCTGCCGAGCACGTCTTTGTCTGGATTCGTCTTTATTCATTTTCTAATCTCGCTTACTTCTTCTTAGTTTCTTTCAGGTGTACAACCTCATCCACGTAGCGAACGCCCTTGCCTTTGTATGGCTCTGGGGAACGGTATGCGCGAACTTCAGCTGCAACCTGGCCAACTTGCTGCTTGTTGGAACCTTTGATAATGATTTCAGTTTGGGTTGGAGTCTCTGCTTTTACACCCTTTGGTAGGTTGTAAATAATGTCGTGTGAGAAACCTAACTGCAACTTCAATGTTTCGCCTTGAGCAGCAGCACGATAACCAACGCCTACTAAGCTGAGCTTGCGCTCAAAGCCAGTAGTTACGCCAACAACCATGTTGTTTACTAAAGCGCGGGCTGTACCGGACTGTGCACCAGCTTCTGGTGTGTCGTTATTTAAAACAACTGTCAATACGCCGTCTTCTTGTTTTAAACCAACAAAAGGATGCAAGTTGTGTGTCAAAGTACCTAATGGGCCTTTAACAGTAATGTTTGCACCGTTGATGCTGATTTCAGCGCCCTTAGGGACTGGAATAGGTGATTTACCAACGCGGGACATATTTCTCTCCTTACGCGACGTAGCAAATAACTTCACCACCAACGCCGTTTGCACGAGCTTTGCGGTCTGTCATTACGCCTTGTGGGGTTGAAATAATTGCAATGCCAAGACCATTCATTACTTCAGGAATGTCGTGACGGCCTTTGTAGATACGTAGACTCGGTGTAGAAACACGGTCAATACGCTCAATAACAGGGCGGCCTGCGTAGTATTTGAGATCAATGTGTAGCACTGGCTTAGCTGCTTCGCCTTTGATTTCAAAACTATCGATATAACCTTCATCCTGCAAGACTTTTGCAATAGCTACTTTAACTTTTGACGACGGCATCAAGACTACGGGTTTCTGCACTGCTTGCGCATTGCGGATCCTTGTCAACATGTCGGCGATTGGATCGCTGATACTCATGAGTTCTCCTAATTCTTTCGCCGCTTACCAGCTGGCCTTGGTTAAACCGGGGATTTCGCCACGGAAGGCGATTTCACGAATCTTGCTACGAGCCAAACCGAACTTACGGAATGTGCCACGTGGGCGACCGGTTAATGAACAACGATTTCTTTGACGAATCGGGCTTGCATTACGTGGAAGTGCCTGTAGTTTCAAGCGAGCTTCATAGCGCTCTTCATCGCTGCGTGATTGATCAGCAATGATTGCCTTGAGTTCAGCACGCTTAACAGCGTACTTCTCTACAGTTTTTGCGCGCTTATTTTCGCGCTCAATTAGGGATAGTTTTGCCACGTTAGCCTCTTAATTGCGGAAAGGGAATTTGAACGCTGCCAACAAAGCTTTTGCTTCTTCGTCAGTCTTTGCGGTCGTCGTAATACTGATATTGAGACCACGGAGGGCATCAATTTTGTCGTATTCAATTTCAGGGAAAATGATTTGCTCTTTAACGCCGATGTTGTAGTTACCACGGCCGTCGAATGCCTTGCCGGAAATTCCGCGGAAGTCACGTACGCGTGGCAAAGCAACAGTCACGAAACGATCTAAAAATTCATACATGCGCTGACCGCGCAATGTCACCATGGCACCGATTGGGTAGCCTTGACGAATTTTGAAACCCGCAATCGCTTTTTTCGCTTTTGTCACAACTGGTTTTTGACCCGCTACTTTTGTCAAATCACCAACTGCATTTTCGATAATTTTCTTGTCGTTCACTGCATCACCTAAACCCATGTTCAGGGTTACTTTAGTAATGCGTGGAACTTCCATGATTGACTTGTAGCCAAATTTGGTCATCAAGTCAGCGATGACTTTTTCTTGGTAGTGTTCTTGAAAACGTGTGCTCATAATTTCTCCATGCCCCTTATGCGCTCAATGTTGCGCCAGTGGTTTTGAGGAAACGCTGTTTTTTACCGTCAACGAGTTTGATACCAACACGTGATGGTTTGCCGTTACCGTCAACCAAAGCCACATTAGAAATGTGAACAGGCATCGTCTTGTCAATCATGCCGCCAGTTACACCAGCAGAAGGATTTGGCTTAACGCTCTTTTTATAAATATTGACGCCCTCGATTACTAATTTGTTTTCGAGAACGGCTGTAACTGTTCCTTGCTTGCCCTTATCGCGGCCAGTCAATAGAACTACGGAATCACCTTTACGAATCTTTTTCATATCAGCCTCTTAAATAACTTCGGGGGCGAGAGAAACGATCTTCATGAACTTTTCAGTACGCAATTCGCGTGTTACTGGTCCAAAGATACGTGTGCCAATTGGCTCTAACTTAGCGTTGAGCAATACCGCAGCGTTTGCATCGAACTTAATCAATGAACCGTCTGGACGGCGAACACCCTTAGCAGTTCTCACTACTACGGCGTTATAAATGTCACCTTTTTTTACACGGCCACGTGGAGCAGCGGACTTTACAGTCACTTTAATGACATCACCGATACTGGCGTAACGACGCTTAGAGCCGCCCAATACCTTGATGCACAAAACTTCACTGGCGCCTGTGTTATCGGCGACCTGTAATCTACTTTCGGTCTGAATCATTTTCTAATCCCCAACTTGTTAGCCAAAGGCAAACAGTCTTGGTTCCGTCTATGGGCTTTAACGAAAGTTAAAACCCGGAATTAATGAAAAAACACTGCTTCCCTCTATAAAACTAGGGAAGCCTTCTATTCTACTACGAAAAACTAGGATTTTGGCGAATATTTTTGCCAAAATCCTTAATATTTCTTTAAATACCCTTGGATTCTTGAACTAAACGAGTGACAACCCAAGATTTAGTACGTGAAATTGGCTTGGATTCAGCAATTTCAACGGTATCACCCATCTTGTATTGACCAGCTTCGTCATGTGCATGGTACTTTTTGGACTGTCCAACGTATTTGCCATAAAGCGCATGTTTTACTTGACGCTCAACTAGAACAGTCACAGTTTTTTGCATTTTGTCGCTAACCACACGACCCACCAGGGTGCGGCGCAAGGGTTTAGATAACTCTGTCATATCCCTTTTTCCTTATTTCTGTGCAGTTTTTTGAGTAATGAAAGTTTTTACACGAGCAATTTCGCGCTTATTCTTACCCAATTGGCTGGTATTAGTTAGTTGCTGTGTACCTTTTTGCATACGGAGTTTGAAGCCTGTCTTCAACAACTCTGTCAATTCTGCATTCAAGGCAACCAGATCTTTGGAAGCTAATTCTGTCTTTTTCATAATCTCTATCCCGATCAACCTAAGTGGCGAATCACGAATGTGGTTTGCAAAGGCAACTTAGCAGCTGCAAGCTTGAATGCCTCACGTGCTAATTGCTCATCAACACCGTCCATCTCGTAAAGCACTTTGCCTGGTTGAATTTCTGCTACGTAGTACTCTGGATTACCTTTACCGTTACCCATACGTACTTCAGCTGGCTTTTGTGAAATTGGCTTGTCTGGGAAAATACGAATCCAGATACGACCACCACGTTTAATGTGACGGGTCATTGCGCGACGTGCAGATTCAATCTGACGTGCAGTCAAACGACCACGACCAACGGCTTTTAAGCCGAAGTCGCCAAAGGCTACTGAACTACCACGTGTTGCCACGCCAGTATTGCGACCTTTTTGTTCCTTGCGATACTTACGACGCTTTGGTTGTAGCATGCTTACTCTCCTGACTTCTGCGTATCAGCTGTAGCTTCTACGACTTTGCGTACACGCTTCACGGCTGGCTTAGCAGCCACTAAAGGCTTGTCTTCACCGGCTGGCTTGCGAGCAGCTGTTTTAGATGGTGCACGGCGTGGTTTTTTCTCTTCAGCCGCTGGCTCTGCCACTACTGCTGCAGCATCAGCACCACGACCCAATGTATCGCCCTTGTATACCCAAACTTTTACACCGATGATGCCGTATGTTGTTTCCGCTTCAGATGTAGCGTAATCAATGTCAGCCTTCAGTGTATGAAGTGGAACGCGTCCTTCACGGTACCATTCGCGACGAGCAATTTCTGCACCGTTCAAACGACCAGAAGACATAATCTTGATTCCTTGTGCACCTAAGCGCATTGCATTTTGCATTGCACGTTTCATTGCACGACGGAACATGATGCGCTTCTCAAGCTGTTGTGTAATTGAATCAGCGATCAATTGAGCATCTACTTCAGGCTTACGAATTTCTTCGATGTTCACGTGAACAGGAACGCCCATACGCTTTTGAAGTTCACGGCGGAGCACTTCAATATCTTCGCCTTTTTTACCAATCACAACACCTGGGCGTGAGCTATAAATAGTGATACGTGCGTTCTTTGCAGGGCGCTCGATAACTACTTTACTAACAGATGCATTCTTCAACTTCTTCTTGAGGTAAAGACGGACATCTACGTCCTCTTTGAGCATCTTAGAGAAGTCAACATTATTTGCGTACCAACGTGATGTCCAGTTCTTCGTTACCGAGAGTCGGAATCCGGTTGGGTTTATCTTTTGTCCCATATCTTTCCTTAGTTACTCAAGGTCACGGTAATGTGACATGTTTGTTTTTCAATTTGATTGCCACGACCCTTAGCGCGTGCTGTGAAGCGCTTCAAGGAAGTACCCTTATCAACAATAATGGTTGATACCTTGAGCTCATCAATGTCAGCGCCTTTATTGTGCTCAGCGTTGGCCATTGCAGACTCAACCACTTTCTTCACAATGAAGGCAGCTTTTTTGGGGCTGAAATTCAAAATGTTCATTGCGCGTGCAATTGGCAAACCACGGATTTGGTCGGCGACCAAACGTGTCTTTTGCGCAGAAATGCGGGCGCCCTTGTGAATAGCTTTAACTTCCATCATCATCCCCTTACTTCTTCGTTACTTTCTTGTCAGCAGCGTGACCTTTGAAAGTACGGGTCAAGGCAAATTCGCCTAACTTATGACCCACCATGTTTTCTGATACATATACCGGAACGTGTTGACGACCGTTATGTACAGCAATCGTCAGACCAATAAAGTCTGGGAGGATTGTTGAACGGCGTGACCAAGTTTTGATCGGCTTTTTGTCCTTGTTGGCTTGTGCAACTTCAACTTTTTTTACTAAGCTGGCGTCGCAGAATGGGCCTTTTTTAGCTGAACGTGTCATATCTATTTATCCTTATCGCTTAACGTTTTTGACGACGTTGAACGATCATCGAAGTTGTACGCTTATTGCGACGTGTACGATAACCTTTGGTTGGTGTGCCCCATGGGGATACAGGTACACGGCCTTCGCCAGTTCTACCTTCACCACCACCGTGTGGGTGATCTACTGGGTTCATTGCCACACCGCGAACGGTTGGGCGAATACCACGCCAGCGATTTGCACCAGCTTTACCAATTTGGCGCAAGCTGTGCTCTTCATTACCAACTTCACCGATAGTTGCACGGCACTCGATGAGGATGCGGCGTACTTCACCAGAGCGCAAGCGCACCTGAGCGTATACACCTTCACGAGCCAATAACACTGCAGAGCCGCCAGCAGAACGCGCGATTTGAGCACCTTTACCTGGCAACATTTCTACGCAGTGAATCGTGCTACCAACTGGAATGTTGCGAATTGGTAAGTTGTTACCAGACTTGATTGGGGCTTCAGAGCCACTCATCAACGCCTGACCAACAGTCATGCCTTTTGCAGCAAGAATATAGCGACGCTCACCATCGGCAAACACGATCAATGCAATATTTGCACTGCGGTTTGGATCGTATTCCAAGCGTTCTACTTTTGCTGGAATACCATCTTTGTCATTACGTTTGAAATCAACAACACGATAGTGATGCTTATGACCACCACCTTTATGACGGGTAGTGATATGACCATTATTGTTACGACCTGCTTTTTGGAACTGTGGCTCTACCAACGCTGCAAAAGGTTTACCTTTATGCAGGTCAGGATTTACCACCTTGACCATTGAGCGACGACCTGGTGAGGTCGGTTTTGTCTTCATCAAAGGCATGATTAATTCGCCTCCGCTTCAAAGTTAATTTCTTGACCTGGCTTCAAGCTAACGTAGGCCTTCTTAGTATGATCACGACGACCTTCAAAACGGCCATAGCGCTTTGGCTTACCTTTTTGATTCACGATTTGAACAGAGTCAACCTGCACTTTGAAGAGCAACTCAACTGCTTGTTTTACATCGCTCTTATTAGCGTCGCGTGTAACTTGGAATACCACTTGTTCGTTTTTCTCTGCAACCATAGTGGCTTTTTCAGAGATAACCGGTCCAAGCAGAACCTTCATCAAGCTGTGATCGTTTTTACGGACTTGGCTCATTTCAGCAACTCCTCAATTTTTGCGATCGCTGCTTTGCTTACCAATACTTTTTTGTATTGAACTAAAGCTAATGGATCAGCGTGCTGTGGCTCACATACTGCAACCTTATGCAAGTTGCGTGATGCCAAGTACAAATTCTCGCTAACCTGATCAACGATGATCAAGACTGAATCCAAGCCCATTGCTTTAACTTTGTCAGCTAAAACTTTAGTCTTTGGAGCATCAAGATTAAATTGGTCAACAACATTCAAACGACCTTCGCGTGCTAACTGAGACAAAATAGATCTCATACCAGCGCGGTACATTTTCTTGTTTACTTTTTGGCTGAAATTCTCTTCTGGAGAATTCGGGAATATACGACCACCTCCACGCCACAGCGGGGAAGAGCTCATACCAGCACGTGCACGACCAGTACCTTTTTGACGCCAAGGTTTTTTGGTTGTGTGCTTAACTTGCTCACGGTCTTTTTGTGCACGGTTACCGCTACGTGCATTTGCTTGGTAAGCCACAACAACTTGGTGTACCAATGCTTCGTTATATTCGCGCTCGAAAACTTCTGGTGAGGCTTGAACGCCCGCACCTAAAGTTCCGTTGTCTTGGAGAAGCTTAAGTTCCATATTCGCTCTCCTTATTTCTTCTTCAACGGTGTTTTCACCGCTGGAGTAACAATAACTTTACCGCCTGGGGCGCCTGGAATAGCGCCTTTAACCATGATGAGATTGCGTTCTGCATCAATGCGTGCGATGACTAAATTTTGAACTGTACGTGTAACGTCACCAAGGTGGCCAGTCATGCGCTTTCCTGGGAAAACACGACCTGGATCTTGCGCCATACCGATAGAACCTGGCACGTTATGTGAACGTGAGTTACCGTGTGATGCGCGTCCAGAAGCAAAGTGGTAACGCTTAATGGTACCGGCATAGCCTTTACCAATTGTTACGCCTTGCACGTCCACCTTTTGACCAGCAGTGAAAGCAGCTTCAGCAGGAATTACTTGTCCGGCTGTCATTTCTGCAATTTTTGCTGCATCTAATGGGAATTCATTGAGACCGTTACCAGCCATCACACCTGCTTTTGCAAAGTGTCCAGCCATTGCTTTGGTAACGCGAGTAGCTCTACGTGTGCCATGTGCCAACTGGATAGCATCATAGCCATCAGTTGCCTGGGTCTTGATTTGAGCGATTCTGTTGTCGCTCACGTCAATTACGGTGACAGGAATTGCTTCCCCTTCGTCCGTAAATAGACGGGTCATGCCGATCTTGCGACCGATTAAGCCTAAGCTCATATTCATGCTCCACGCCGACTTCGATTGGTCGGCAAAATTAATTTAAGTGATTTACAAGTAAAAGTACTTCTAAATCAATAACTTACAACGTTTTTAATGCTGATAAAACCTGAAAATTCGCCCAAATAATTGAGCGAAGCCTTAGATTCTATCCCGAAAGCCTAGTCTTGGCAAGCGCCAAGACTAGAAATACTGAATTACTGCAACTTAATTTCGACGTCCACACCTGCTGGGAGGTCTAATTTCATCAAAGCATCCACAGTTTTCTCTGTAGGATCAACGATATCCATCAAACGCAGATGGGTACGAATCTCTAACTGATCACGTGAAGTCTTATTTACGTGTGGTGAACGCAGAATATCAAAGCGCTCAATACGTGTTGGCAAAGGTACTGGACCCTTAACAACAGCACCAGTGCGCTTAGCTGTATCAACGATTTCAGCTGCAGACTGGTCGATCAAGCGGTAATCAAATGCTTTAAGACGAATACGAATTTTTTGGTTTTGCATATTAATTCCAAAGAGCGTTGCGGTGCTGCCGCGTTATATTTCTAAAGAGCTCGGTGACATCCGCAGCACGGACGTCACCGGTTAGCAAACCGCTAAATATTTTTACTGCTATTAAGCCAAAATCTTTGCAACCACACCGGCGCCAACAGTACGGCCACCTTCACGGATTGCAAAACGTAAACCTTCTTCCATCGCGATTGGAGCGATGAGTTTGACGGTAATTGTGACGTTATCACCAGGCATCACCATTTCTTTGTCTTTTGGCAACTCGATTGAACCTGTTACGTCCGTTGTACGGAAGTAGAACTGGGGACGATAGTTGTTAAAGAATGGTGTATGACGACCACCTTCATCTTTACCCAAGATGTAAACCTCGGCTGTAAAGTGAGTATGTGGGGTGATTGAACCTGGCTTAGCCAATACTTGGCCGCGCTCAACTTCTTCACGTTTTGTACCGCGTAACAAGATACCAACGTTATCGCCTGCTTGACCTTGGTCGAGCAATTTGCGGAACATTTCAACACCAGTACAAGTGGTTTTGAGGGTTGGCTTGATACCAACGATTTCAATCTCTTCACCGACTTTAACAATACCGCGCTCGATACGACCAGTCACTACAGTACCGCGACCGGAGATAGAGAACACATCTTCTACTGGCATCAAGAACGCGCCGTCAACAGCACGCTCTGGAGTTGGGATATAAGTATCGAGTGCTTCAGCCAACTTCATGATGGCTTCTTTACCCAATGGGCCTTCGTCGCCTTCTAAAGCTAACTTAGCAGAACCTTGAACGATTGGTGTGTCATCGCCAGGGAAGTCGTACTTAGACAAAAGCTCACGAACTTCCATTTCTACGAGCTCTAACAATTCAGCGTCATCAACCATGTCGCACTTGTTGAGGAACACGACGATGTAAGGAACGCCCACTTGGCGTGCCAAGAGGATGTGCTCACGAGTTTGTGGCATTGGGCCGTCAGCTGCAGAGCAAACTAAAATTGCGCCGTCCATCTGAGCAGCACCAGTAATCATGTTCTTAACGTAGTCAGCATGTCCTGGGCAATCCACGTGTGCGTAGTGACGATTGGCTGTCTCATACTCAACGTGTGCTGTATTAATCGTAATACCGCGTGCTTTTTCTTCTGGAGCAGCATCGATCTGATCGTATGCTTTTGCTTCGCCACCAAATGCTTTGGAAAGCACTGTAGCGATCGCTGCTGTCAAGGTAGTTTTACCGTGGTCAACGTGACCGATTGTGCCTACGTTTACGTGCGGTTTTGTCCGCTCAAACTTTTCTTTTGCCATTTTTTTGTCTGCCTTCTTTAGCTAGTCAATATTCAAAATAATGTGGATAAATTACTTCGCTTTAGCAGCCATCACTGCTTCAGCAACGTTCTTAGGTGCTTCGGAATAATGCTTAAATTCCATGGTGTAGGTAGCGCGACCTTGGGTCAACGAGCGCAAGCCAGTTGAGTAACCAAACATCTCTGCCAATGGCACTTCAGCGCGAACGATCTTACCGCCCCCTGGAATGTCATCCATACCTTGCAAAATACCGCGACGTGATGAGAGGTCACCCATTACGTTACCCATGAAATCTTCTGGTGTTTCAACTTCAACAGCCATCATTGGTTCAAGCAACACTGGTGCTGCTTTGCGCATACCGTCCTTGAACGCCATTGAACCCGCCATCTTAAATGCGTTTTCATTGGAGTCAACGTCATGGTATGAACCGAAGAACAATGTTGCCTTGATATCTACAACTGGATAGCCAGCCAAAATACCGGAGTTCAATGTTTCGATAATTCCTTTTTCTACCGCAGGAATGTATTCACGTGGAACTACACCGCCCTTAATAGCGTCAACGAATTCAAAACCTTTACCTGGGGCTTGTGGCTCCAACTTCAATACCACGTGACCGTATTGACCACGACCACCAGATTGCTTAACAAACTTACCTTCGATCTCTTCGCAAACCTTACGAATGGTTTCGCGGTAGGCAACTTGTGGCTTACCAACAGTTGCCTCAACACCGAATTCACGCTTCATACGGTCAACCAAAATTTCCAAGTGGAGCTCGCCCATACCGGAAATAATGGTTTGGCCAGACTCTTCGTCTGTCTTCACACGGAAAGAAGGATCTTCTTGTGCCAAGCGATTCAAAGCAAGACCCATTTTTTCTTGGTCAGCTTTTGTCTTTGGCTCTACTGCTTGAGAGATCACTGGCTCTGGGAATACCATGCGCTCCAAAATAACGATGCTATCTGGATCACACAATGTTTCGCCTGTAGTTGCATCTTTTAGACCAACTGCTGCTGCGATATCGCCAGCGAATACTTCTTTGATTTCTTCACGCTCGTTTGCATGCATCTGCAACAAACGACCAACACGCTCTTTCTTGCCCTTAATTGGGTTGTAGATTGTGTCGCCAGATTTCATTACGCCCGAGTAAACGCGGAAGAAGATGAGCTGGCCAACAAATGGGTCAGTCATGATCTTAAATGCCAATGCTGAAAACTTCGCATTGTCGGAAGCTTCACGTGTTGTCGGTGTGCCATCTTCCAATTCACATGGAACTGGTGGAACGTCTAATGGTGAAGGCAACAATTCAACAACCGCATCCAACATCGCCTGAACGCCTTTGTTTTTGAATGCTGTTCCGCACAACATTGGAACGATTTCATTGGCAATCGTACGCTGACGTAATGCTGCTTTAATTTCTTCCTCGGTCAAGCCTTCGCCGCCAAGATACTTTTCCATCAACTCTTCTGAACTCTCTGCAGCAGCTTCGAGCATTTTCTCGCGCCACTCTTCAGCAGATGCTTGCAATTCAGCAGGGATATCTTCGTATGTAAATTTAGTACCTTGTGAAGCCTCATCCCAATAGATGGCCTTCATCTTTACCAAGTCCACAACACCTTTGAAGTTTTCTTCTGCGCCGATTGGAATCTGGATCAAGATAGGATTTGCTTTGAGGCGCATCTTCATTTGGTCATAGACCTTGAAGAAGTTCGCACCAGTACGGTCCATCTTGTTTACGAATGCTAAACGGGGAACTTGGTACTTATTAGCTTGACGCCAAACAGTTTCAGATTGTGGCTGAACACCGCCTACTGCACAGTAAACCATGCAAGCGCCATCCAAAACGCGCATTGAACGCTCAACTTCAATAGTGAAGTCTACGTGTCCTGGGGTATCAATGATATTGATGCGGTGCTCTGGGAAATTACCAGCCATGCCCTTCCAGAACGTTGTAGTAGCAGCAGAAGTAATCGTGATACCACGCTCCTGCTCTTGCTCCATCCAGTCCATGGTTGCAGCGCCATCATGAACTTCACCGATTTTGTGATTAACACCGGTGTAGAACAAAACGCGTTCTGTTGTTGTTGTCTTACCTGCGTCAATGTGCGCAGAAATACCGATATTGCGGTATTTGTCGATAGGGGTTTTACGTGCCACTGTTGGTACCTTTTCTTTACTGTGCGATTAGAAGCGGAAATGTGAGAAAGCTTTGTTAGCTTCTGCCATACGGTGAACTTCTTCACGCTTCTTCATTGCTCCGCCGCGACCTTCTGCAGCTTCTAATAATTCGTTGGCCAAACGTTGAGCCATCGATTTTTCACCGCGCTTTTTAGCGGCTTCGCGCACCCAGCGCATTGCCAAAGCAGAACGGCGTGATGGGCGAACTTCAACAGGAACCTGGTAGTTAGCGCCACCAACACGACGGCTTTTCACCTCAACCATTGGCTTAACGTTGCCCATAGCTGTTGAGAAAACTTCGAGTGGTTCTTTGTTTGCTTTTTTCTCGATGTGATCAAAGGCACCGTAAACGATACGCTCTGCAACCGATTTCTTACCGTCCAACATGAGGACGTTCATGAATTTTGCTACTTCTACATTGCCGAATTTTGGATCAGGCAGGATTTCCCGTTTGGGAACTTCACGACGACGTGGCATAACAACTCCTTCAGTTCAGTTAGGGGTGGCCCACATGGATCACCCGCTCCGGCCGTCCTACTATTTGGAGAAATCTCCAAACGGAACGGCCACTTACTTGTCTTTAAAGTCTGACAAACGAAGACTTACTGCAAAAACTTTAAGTTGCTATTAAGCAGCTTTCTTAGCGCGCTTGGCACCGTACTTGGAACGTGACTGCTTACGGTCTTTAACACCTTGCAAGTCAAGTGAGCCACGAACGATGTGGTAGCGAACACCTGGTAAATCCTTTACACGACCGCCACGAATCAACACTACTGAGTGTTCCTGGAGGTTATGGCCTTCGCCACCAATGTATGAAATCACTTCAAAACCATTGGTTAAGCGAACTTTAGCTACTTTACGTAGCGCAGAGTTAGGCTTTTTAGGAGTGGTTGTGTACACACGTGTACAAACACCACGGCGCTGCGGGCTGTTTTGCAGCGCAGGGCTCTTACTTTTAACGGTCAGCCGTGTTCTTGGCTTGCGTAATAATTGATTAATTGTTGGCATAAAATAGCTCGGTTAGTACTTCTTTGTTGCTTTCTTCAAGAAAATCAATGACTTAGACAAATCCTAGGTCAAAAAGACCCTCTTCTGAATCAGTAGAACTCAGCATTCTAGCTTGGCCAGCCCTTCCCGTCAACCAAATGGGGAAAAACTGGCCATTTCTGGCCAGAACTACCAAATTAGCTCGGATCAGCCTCCCCAGCAGGAGCAATCACCTCAGCCTCTATCTCTACAGGCATATCAGCCATTGCTTCCTCTTCGGCAGCAATCATTTGAGCGCGATCACGCTCGAATTGCTCTCTGACCTTGCGTGCACGGCGGTATGACAAGCCAGTACCAGCAGGGATCAGGCGACCAATAATGACGTTTTCCTTGAGGCCACGGAGTGTATCGGTCTTGCCCATAATTGCGGCTTCGGTCAATACACGGGTGGTTTCTTGGAAAGAAGCCGCTGAAATGAAGCTGTCGGTCGACAAGGATGCTTTGGTAATACCCAACAATACGTTCTCGAACTGAGCTGGGTGCTTACCTGCAGCGATCGCAGCATCGTTTGCGTCATACAACTTAGAACGCTCAACTTGCTCGCCAGTAATGAAGGATGTATCGCCTGGATCAGTTACCTGAACACGACGCAACATCTGACGCACGATTACTTCAATGTGCTTGTCATTAATCTTCACACCCTGGAGACGATAAACGTCTTGAACTTCGTCAACGATGTAGATTGCCAACTCCTCGATGCCCTTGAGCGTCAAGATGTCATGTGGATCGGCTGGGCCTTCCACAATCATCTCACCCTTATTCACAACTTGACCGTCATGAACGAGGACTTGCTTCTCTTTAGGAATCAAGAATTCGTTAGCTTCGCCATCCATATCGGTAATCACCAAACGTTGTTTACCTTTGGTTTCTTTACCGAAGGAAACAGTTCCAGTAACTTTAGCCAATACAGCAGCATCTTTTGGTGAACGCGCTTCGAATAATTCGGCAACGCGTGGCAGACCGCCGGTAATGTCGCGAGTCTTCTGTGATTCGATTGGAATACGCGCCAATACTTCACCAACTTCCACTTTTTGACCGTCTTTAACGGTAATCAAAGCGCCCACTTGGAGACCGATATTTACTGGATGATCCGTACCAGCAATCATCACGTCATCACCCTTGTCATCAACCAAGTTGATCACTGGACGAACGCCCTTACTTGCAGCTGAGCGACG
Source organism: Polynucleobacter sp. es-EL-1 (assembly GCF_018687975.1). Taxonomy (NCBI): domain Bacteria; kingdom Pseudomonadati; phylum Pseudomonadota; class Betaproteobacteria; order Burkholderiales; family Burkholderiaceae; genus Polynucleobacter; species Polynucleobacter sp. es-EL-1. The sequence goes on along the minus strand of NZ_CP061310.1, from coordinate 46,392 downwards.
CTTACCGTCAATCACCACCAAAGTGGAGAGGCCAGTAACTTCATCAACCTGCTTAGCAACAGTAACGCCTTCTTCAACGTTGTCGAAGCGAGCAATACCAGCGTACTCAGAAATGATTGGACGTGTTAACGGATCCCATGTTGCCAAGCTTGCGCCAGCCTTAACAGCTGCACCTTCTTTTAACAAGAGAGTTGCGCCGTAAGGCACTTTATGACGCTCACGCTCGCGACCGTTGTCATCAACGATCAAGGCTTCGCCAGAACGTGAAATCACGATCTGCTCACCCTTGGCGTTCTTCACAACACGCATCGTGCCAGAGAACTTCAATGCACCATTGGACTTGGCTTCAATATTGCTTGCAACCAAAGCACGTGATGCTGCACCACCAATGTGGAAGGTACGCATCGTCAACTGTGTGCCTGGCTCACCGATGGACTGAGCAGCGATAACACCAACTGCCTCACCAACGTTCACCAAACCACCGCGACCTAAATCACGGCCGTAGCACTTAGCGCACAAGCCAAAGCGAGTTAAGCATGACAACACTGTGCGAACTTTAACTTCGTCGATACCCAAGGCAACGATTTGATCAACATGATCTTCGTCGAGCAATGTGTCATTAGGAACAATGACTTCTTGTGTGTCAGGGTGAACGATGTCACCGATACAGACGCGACCCAAAATACGGTCACGCAATGCTTCGATAATTTCGCCACCTTCAACAAGCGCCTTCATCGTTACGCCAGAAGTTGCGCCGCAATCTTCTTCAATAACCACGAGGTCTTGAGTTACGTCGCATAAACGACGTGTCAAGTAACCAGAGTTCGCTGTCTTCAATGCTGTATCAGCCAGACCTTTACGAGCACCGTGGGTTGAGATGAAGTACTGCAACACGTTCAAACCTTCACGGAAGTTCGCAGTAATTGGGGTTTCAATAATGGAGCCATCAGGCTTAGCCATCAAACCACGCATACCAGCCAACTGACGAATCTGCGCCGCAGATCCACGCGCACCAGAATCCGCCATCATGTAGATGGAGTTGAAAGATTCTTGACGCACAGTTTTACCGTTGCGGTCGAGTACGTCAACGTGTGACAACTCATCCATCATCGCTTTACCAACTTGGTCACCAGCGGCACCCCAAATATCAACCACGTTGTTATAACGCTCTTGATTGGTTACGAGGCCTGACATGAACTGCTTGTCATACTCTTTAACCTTAGTAGAAGCTTCAGTGATGATGCGCTCTTTAGAAGTTGGAATCAGCATATCGTCGATCGCAACCGAGATACCAGCGTTAGTCGCCAAGCGGAAACCAGACTGCAAGAGGCGGTCAGCAAAAATGACGGTTTCACGAAGACCGCACTTACGGAATGAAGTGTTGATCAAACGTGAGATTTCTTTTTTCTTCAGAGGCTTATTGATTTCCTCGAAAGACATGCCTTTAGGCAAAATTTCTGACAAGATTGCACGGCCAACTGAGGTTTGATAGATCTTGGTCTTTTCTGCAAAACGGGCATCGCCCTCTGCTTTTTTGTCCACAATCTCAAACTCAGTAATACGTACAGCAACGCGGGAAGCCAATTCAACCTGGCCAGCCTCGTATGCACGAATTACTTCAGTGATATTAGCGAAGACCATGCCTTCGCCTTTACCGTTAATCTTGTCACGAGTAGCGTAGTACAGACCCAACACCACGTCCTGTGAAGGAACGATAGATGGCTCGCCGTTAGCTGGGAACAATACGTTATTCGAAGCCAACATCAATGTACGTGCTTCCATTTGTGCTTCGAGCGACAAAGGAACGTGAACCGCCATTTGGTCACCGTCAAAGTCGGCGTTAAATGCTGCGCAGACTAATGGGTGCAATTGGATTGCCTTACCTTCAATCAGCATTGGCTCGAAAGCCTGAATACCAAGACGGTGCAATGTAGGCGCACGGTTGAGCATGATTGGATGTTCACGAATCACTTCTTCGAGAATGTCCCAAACGATTGGAGTCTGACTCTCAACTTCTTTCTTCGCAGCCTTAATCGTGGTTGCAATTCCTAAAGTCTCAAGCTTGTTGAAAATGAATGGCTTGAACAATTCCAAGGCCATCAATTTTGGTAAGCCGCACTGATGCAATTTCAATGTTGGGCCAACCACGATGACTGAACGACCTGAGTAGTCAACACGTTTACCCAACAAGTTTTGACGGAAACGACCGCTCTTACCTTTAATCATCTCAGCCAAGGACTTGAGAGGACGCTTGTTAGCGCCAGTCATAGCCTTACCGCGACGACCGTTGTCGAGCAATGAGTCAACCGCTTCTTGCAACATACGTTTTTCGTTACGAACGATGATCTCTGGCGCACGCAACTCTAACAAACGCTTGAGACGGTTGTTACGGTTAATCACGCGACGATAGAGGTCGTTCAAATCGGAAGTAGCGAAGCGACCGCCATCCAATGGCACCAATGGGCGCAACTCTGGTGGCAATACTGGCAACACTTCCATGATCATCCAGTCAGGCTTAATACCTGAAGTCTGGAAGGCCTCGAGCACTTTTAAGCGCTTAGCGTATTTCTTGATCTTGGCATCGCTACCAGTCGCCTTCAATTCCGCGCGAATCGTCTCTACTTCACGATCGATATCAATCGAACGCAGGAGATCACGAATACCTTCCGCGCCCATAATAGCTGTAAAGGCACCTTCGCCGTACTCTTCAGTCTTCGCATAGTACTCATCCTCAGACATGATCTGGCCACGCTTCATAGCGCCTTCAGGTGTCATGCCAGGATCAACGACTACATATGCCTCAAAGTAGAGAACACGCTCAATATCACGCAATGTCATATCGAGAACCATGCCCAAACGGGATGGGAGAGACTTCAAGAACCAAATGTGCGCTACAGGGGCTGCCAACTCAATGTGGCCCATGCGCTCACGACGTACCTTAGCAAGCGTAACTTCAACGCCACACTTCTCACAGATAACGCCACGGAACTTTAAGCGCTTGTATTTACCGCATAAGCACTCGTAGTCTTTGGTTGGTCCAAAAATCTTGGCGCAGAACAAGCCATCACGCTCGGGCTTAAAAGTCCGGTAGTTGATGGTTTCTGGTTTGCGTACTTCACCAAAAGACCATGAGCGAATTTTCTCAGGGGATGCAAGACCAATCTTGATGACATCAAACTGCTCATCACCCTGCGTTTGCTTAAATAAATCGAGCAATGCTTTCATATCAGTTGCGCTCCATGTCAATGTCAATACCCAACGAACGGATTTCTTTTACCAGCACGTTGAAGGATTCGGGCATGCCAGCATCAATCGTGTGCTCGCCCTTGACGATGTTTTCGTAAACCTTGGTACGGCCTGCGACGTCATCGGACTTCACTGTCAGCATTTCCTGCAAGACATATGAAGCACCGTATGCTTCGAGGGCCCAGACTTCCATCTCACCAAAGCGCTGACCACCAAACTGAGCTTTACCGCCCAGTGGCTGTTGCGTTACCAAAGAGTAAGGTCCAGTTGAACGAGCATGCATCTTGTCATCGACCAAGTGGTGGAGTTTCAAGACGTGCATTACGCCAACAGTGACTGGACGTTCAAACTGATCGCCAGTGCGGCCGTCGCACAAAATCATTTGCTGACGTGAAGGCGTCATCTTCAAAGAAGTAGCTACTTCTGCTGGATAAGCCAACTCGAGCATGCGTCCGATTTCTGCTTCTGTAGCACCGTCAAACACTGGAGTTGCAAATGGCAAGCCTTGGCGGAGATTCTCAGCCAATACTGTGATTTGCTCGTCAGTGAAGTTGTCGATGTCTTCAATGCGGCCTGTTTCGTTGTAAAGCTGCTTGAGGAACTTACGTAACTCAGCTTGTTTAGCTTGCTCGCGAACCATCTCATCGATACGCTTACCAATACCTTGAGCAGCCCAACCTAAGTGAGTTTCCAAGATCTGACCAACGTTCATACGAGAAGGAACACCCAATGGGTTCAAGACGATATCAACAGGGCGTCCGTCAGCCATAAATGGCATATCTTCTGCAGGGGCAATTTTAGAAACCACACCTTTGTTACCGTGACGACCGGCCATCTTGTCACCAGGCTGCAAGCGACGCTTAACTGCCAAGTACACCTTAACCATCTTCGTTACACCAGGCTGTAAATCATCGCCCTGAGTAAGCTTGGTGCGCTTCTCTTCGAAAGCCTCATCAAACTGCTTACGTTTCGCTTCGATAGAAGATTTAATTGCTTCAACTTGTGAGGCAACTTCATCATCTGCCGGGCGAACATCAAACCAATGGTATTTATCTAAACTGGCAAGGTATTCCTTGTCGATCTTAGTGCCCTTAGCCAACTTCTGTGGACCGCCGTTAGCAACTTTGCCAATCAACAGTTTTTCTAAGCGCATGAAGGCGTCACCTTCAACAATACGCAACTGGTCGTTTAAGTCCAAACGATAGCGTTGTAATTCTTCTTGAATAATTGACTGTGCACGTGCATCGCGCTCAATACCTTCACGGGTGAAGACTTGAACATCAATAACCGTACCGATCATTCCAGATGGAACACGCAAAGAAGTATCTTTAACATCAGATGCTTTTTCACCGAAGATCGCACGCAGTAACTTCTCTTCTGGAGTGAGAGTAGTCTCGCCCTTTGGGGTTACCTTACCAACCAATACGTCACCAGCTTCGACTTCAGCACCAATGTAAACAATACCACTCTCGTCCAAACGGGAGAGTTGTGACTCAGCCAAGTTGGAGATATCGCGTGTAATTTCTTCTGAACCAAGCTTAGTGTCACGAGCAACAACCGACAACTCTTCAATATGAATAGAGGTGTAACGGTCATCAGCAACCACTTTCTCAGAGATCAAGATTGAATCTTCGAAGTTGTAACCGTTCCATGGCATAAATGCCACAGTCATGTTTTGACCCAAAGCCAATTCACCCAAATCAGTAGATGCGCCATCAGCAACTACGTCGCCACGCTCTACACGATCACCAGCCTGAACGATTGGACGTTGGTTGATGTTGGTATTTTGGTTAGAGCGGGTGTACTTAATGAGGTTATAAATATCCACACCAACTTCACCAGCCGCTGTCTCGTCATCGTTTACACGAATAACTACACGGTTTGCGTCAACGTAGTCAACGATACCGCCGCGAGAAGCCAAAATCACTGTACCTGAGTCAACCGCAACAATGCGCTCTAAACCGGTGCCAACCAATGGCTTATCTGGACGCAAGCAAGGAACCGCTTGACGTTGCATATTCGCACCCATCAACGCACGGTTCGCATCATCATGCTCTAAGAATGGAACCAATGAAGCAGCAGCAGAAACGATCTGGCTCGGAGCAACGTCGATGAAATCGATGCGCTCTGGGCTAACCATCATGGTCTCACCAGCTTGACGCGCTGAAACCAATTCATCAGCTAACTTACCGCTCTTGTCGATCGTTGCGTTTGCCTGAGCAATCACGTATTTCGCTTCTTCAATCGCAGAGAGGTAAACCACTTCGTCGCTTACTTTGCTATTGGAAACTTTACGGTATGGAGTCTCTAAGAAACCATGCTCATTCAAACGCGCAAACAACGCGAGTGAGTTGATGAGACCAATGTTTGGTCCTTCTGGAGTTTCAATTGGGCAAACACGTCCATAGTGAGTAGGATGCACGTCGCGCACTTCGAAACCTGCGCGCTCGCGTGTCAAACCGCCAGGTCCCAATGCAGAAATACGACGCTTGTGCGTGATCTCTGACAATGGGTTTGTTTGGTCCATAAACTGGGACAACTGTGAAGAACCAAAGAACTCACGAATTGCTGAAGAGATTGGCTTGCTGTTAATCAAATCATGCGGCATGAGGTTTTCTGTTTCGGCTTGGCCCAGACGTTCTTTAACCGCACGCTCAACACGTGATAAACCTGCGCGGAATTGATTCTCAGCCAACTCACCTACGCAACGTACGCGACGATTGCCTAAGTGATCGATGTCATCAACTTCGCCTTTGCCGTTACGCAAGTCAACCAAAGACTTAATGGTGTCGAGGATATCTTCATCCGACAAAACCATTTTGCCTTCCATCTCTGAACGACCGAGACGGCTGTTAACTTTCATACGGCCAACGCGTGATAAATCGTAACTATCTTCGTTGTAGAACAAACGCTGGAACAAGGCTTCAACAGCATCTTCTGTTGGGGGCTCACCAGGACGCATCATGCGATAGATGGCAATACGAGCAGCCATTTGATCTGCAGTTTCATCAGTACGCAATGTCTGAGAAATATACGCACCAGAATCCAAATCATTGGTGTAGATGGTTTCCAATTGCTTGATGCCTGCATCGCGCAATGTAGCCAATAACTCTTCAGTGATTTCATCATTAGCATATGCCAAGATTTCACCGGAGTCTGGATCGATGATGTTGCGTGCCACTACACGACCAACTAAGTAATCATCTGGAACAACGATGTTCTTTGTCTTAGCGGCTTCGAGCTCACGAATATGTTTCGCATTAATACGCTTGTCTTTTTGAATGACAACAACGCCATTCTTATCAAGCACATCAAAGCTAGCCAACTGACCACGCAAACGCTCTGGAACAAATTCCATAGATGCGCCGTTGGCGCTCAATGCAAAATGGTCAAAGTTAAAGAAGTTAGCAAGGATCTGTTCGTTGTTTAAACCAATTGCTTTGAGCAAAATGGTGACAGGCATCTTACGACGACGGTCAACGCGGAAATAGAGAATATCTTTTGGATCAAACTCGAAATCAAGCCATGAACCACGGTAAGGAATAATGCGCGCTGAGAACAGCAACTTACCTGAGCTATGGGTCTTGCCCTTATCGTGCTCAAAGAACACGCCTGGGGAACGGTGTAACTGAGAAACGATCACACGCTCAGTTCCGTTTATTACAAAGGAACCATTTTCTGTCATGAGTGGAATTTCACCCATGTAGACTTCGCTCTCTTTTACCTCTTTAACCTTAGTAGGTGCTTCGCGATCATAAATAATCAAGCGAACTTTTGCACGTAAGGCTGAGTGGTATGTGTAGCCACGTTGTTGACATTCTTTTACGTCAAACGGTGGCTGTGACAGCTGATATGACACGTATTCCATACGTGCGTAACCATTGTTGGACACAATTGGGAATGCTGATGTAAAAGCAGCCTGAAGTCCCTCTGTAAGACGAGACATTGCCGGCTTATCAGCCTGTAAAAATTTAGCGTAGGATTCCAGCTGCGTTGCGATCAGGTACGGAACCTGGTGGTTGTTAACTCGCTTAGCAAAGCTTTTACGGACTCGCTTGCGTTCGGTGAAGCTGTAGTTCATTTCATCTCCGAATTCAGCGACTGTACAAAGATTTGGCGATTGGCCACTACCAATCACTGGCGGACAACACTAAATCGAAAGATTTAGTGTCCGACCAAACTTGCATTCTGCAGTCGTATCAGAAGGCAAACCCGATTTCAATCAGAAATGAAATCGGGTTTGACCACTAATGGTCAAACCCAACAGGGCTAGCACCCCTTTTTGAGGGGCACTAACTAAGTTTGTATTACTTGAGTTCTGCTTTAGCGCCAGCTTCTTCAAGCTTCTTCTTAGCTTCTTCAGCTGTCTTCTTATCAACAGCTTCTTTGATTGGCTTTGGTGCGCCATCAACTAAGTCTTTAGCTTCTTTCAAGCCAAGGCCAGTGATTTCGCGAACAGCCTTAATTACTGAAACTTTATTTGCACCAGCCTCGAGGAGGTTTACGGTGAATTCAGTTTGCTCTTCACCAGCAGCAGCTGCACCGCCACCAGCAGGACCAGCAACAGCCATCGCTGCAGCTGAAACGCCAAACTTCTCTTCGAACGCCTTAACCAAGTCGTTCAAATCCATAACGGACATGCTACCTACTGCATCAATGATTTCTTCTTTAGTAATCGCCATTTTTAGCTCCTAATACTTAAATAGTTAATCTGTCGCTTATTCAGCGGCAGGGGTTTCCGGTGTTTCTGTTCCAGCTTCTGGGGCTGCGGCTGCAGGCTCAGCATTTGCTTCTGGAGCGGCGGCTTCAGCGACTGCTGCTGGGGCTGCTGCTTCTGCTACTGGTGCTGCTGCGGGAGCGGGTGCTCCAGCTGCCTTTTGTGCTGCTACTGCGCCCAATACGCGAGCCATTGCAGAAACTGGTGCCAACATCACACCCAGCAACTGAGATAACAACTCGTCGCGGCTAGGAATTGTTGCGAGGGCTTTTACGCCTGCAACGTCTAACAACTTGCCGTTATATAAGCCAGCTTTAATGACTAGCAGATCTTGAGTCTTAGCAAAGTTCTGCAATACTTTTGCCGAAGCAATCGGATCAGCAGAGATGCCGTAAATCAAGGGGCCAACCATCGAATCAGCAAGAGGCTCAAACTGTGTGCCTTGTGCAGCACGGCGTGCCAATGTGTTCTTCAAAACGCGAAGATATACACCTTGGTCACGTGCGCTAGCACGTAGCTTTGTCAACTGCTCTACTGGAATACCACGGTATTCAGCGAGCACGACTGTTTGAGCTCCAGCCAATTGAGCGCCGACATCAGCAACAATCGCTTTTTTGTCTTGTACATTCAAAGGCACGGTTTAACTCCTAAAAAACCAACTGTTCCCAGTTGGGGTTACACACCAGCGTCTGATCATTTGTCACAAGAGTTCTTGTGAAATCTTTTCAGGGTCGCCATCTGCGCTGGCCATCACTCTCGTAACGATTAAGAATTAATTTCTAACTAAGCAAACCAATCCGCCAACGGTCTTTGATGTTCGACTCTCACCCAAAGAGCAAGAGTCGACCCAAAGTTCTTTTTGCTACAGGCTAATTACTGAGCAGCCTGTATCGATGCTTGGTCTACACGTACGCCTGCACCCATCGTGCTGCTTACGGCAACCTTCTTTAAATAAACACCCTTCGATGCAGGTGGCTTCGCTTTGTTCAAAGCCTCAAGCAATGCGAGCAAGTTTGATTTCAATGCAGCCGGCTCGAATGAACGACGGCCAATACTTGCGTGCACGATACCGGCTTTGTCCACACGGAATTGCACTTGACCTGCTTTTGCATTCTTCACTGCAGTTGCAACGTCAGGAGTAACAGTTCCTACTTTTGGATTTGGCATCAAGCCACGTGGGCCCAATACTTGACCTAAAGTACCAACAATTTTCATAGTGTCTGGGGATGCGATCAATACATCAAAGTCGATCTTGCCGCTCTTGATTTGATCAGCCAAATCTTCCATGCCAACGATTTCTGCACCAGCTGCTTTAGCTTGTTCAGCTTTTTCGCCTTGCGCAAATACCGCAACACGCACATGCTTACCAGTACCAGCTGGGAGCACTACTGCGCCACGCACAACTTGGTCAGATTTCTTGGCATCAATACCCAACTGAACTGCAACGTCGATAGACTCATCGAACTTCGCAGTTGCACATTCTTTAACCAGGTTCAATGCATCTTCTAATGCATAAAACTTATTGCGATCTACTTTTGATTCGATTGCTTTTAAACGCTTAGATAACTTAGTCATGATTAGAGGCCTTCCACTGTGATGCCCATGGAACGGGCGCTACCAGCGATTGTTCTTACAGCAGCATCCATATCAGCAGCTGTTAAATCTGGCATTTTTGCTTTAGCGATTTCTTCCGCTTGAGCACGTGTAATTTTTCCTACCTTATCGGTATGGGGACGTGGTGATCCTTTTTCGATCTTCGCAGCCTTCTTAATCATGATGGTCGCTGGAGGAGTCTTCATGATGAAAGTGAAGCTCTTATCAGCAAACGCTGTGATCACGACTGGAATTGGCAGGCCAGGTTCCATGCTCTGAGTTTGAGCATTAAACGCCTTACAGAATTCCATAATATTGAGGCCGCGTTGACCCAATGCTGGGCCTACGGGTGGTGATGGATTTGCTTTACCTGCAGGGATCTGCAGCTTAATAAAGCCAATAATCTTCTTTGCCATGTATTGCTCCTAAAAGCGCGCCTGACCTCATTAGGAAAGACCGCTGTTGAGTAAACGCTTTGCTAGTTTTTGGCTTTCTAGCTCCGCTCCTCGGTTATTGCTAACCACTTGTACTGCAGTACTACAAAACTGGACTAAGTCCTTGTTTTTACATCTTTTCTACTTGGCCGAACTCCAGCTCAACTGGGGTACCGCGGCCAAAAATTGTAACAGAAACGCGCAATCTTGATTTCTCGTAGTTCACTTCCTCAACATTTCCGTTGAAGTCTGTAAACGGACCTTCTTTAACGCGAACCATCTCACCCACCTCAAACAGGGTCTTAGGCTTAGGTTTATCAACCCCAGCTTGCATTTGATCCATGATTTTGGTCACTTCAGCCGTAGAAATCGGGCTTGGGCGGTTTCTTACACCACCAACGAAACCAGTCACTTTTGGCGTGTTTTTCACCAAATGCCAGCTTTCATCGGTCATTTCCATCTCAATTAATACATAACCAGGGAAAAAACGGCGCTCAGAAACAGATTTGGTGCCGGATTTGATTTCCACAACCTCTTCGGAGGGAACCAAAATGCGGCCAAACTTGTCAGCCATGCCAGAACGAGCGATACGCTCTTCTAAGCCACGTTTGACACTTTTTTCCATGCCGGAATAAGCGTGAATAACATACCAGCGCATATTGCCAACTGCTTGAGGGTTTGAGGCCAATTCAGAATCAGTCATTTTTCTTACTCACTTCCAGCCTAAAAAGACTGAAAAAACTAGCCATTCAATTAATTTGTCTGCAAACCATAAAAACAAAGACATGATCACGACAAAGCCAAATACGACTAGAGTCATTTGGGTGGTCTCTTTACGAGTTGGCCAAACAACCTTTTTTACTTCATACCAAGAATCTTTTGCATAGGCGATAAATCGACGCCCGTCTGGCGAAATGGCCACAATCAAAACTGCAGCAGCGATGCCACCAAACAAAACTGCCAATCTGACCAACATGGATTGGTCAGCAAGCGTGTAGTAAAGCACTAACGCTGCAACGACAATTAAAGCAGCGAGTATGGATACCCAGCTGCTTTTTTCTTCAGATTGACTTGCTGTTTGTTGAGACATATTGCTTTCAGTTCAAATCGTGGCAGGGGCGGAGGGCATCGAACCCCCAACCTTTGGTTTTGGAGACCAACGCTCTGCCAATTGAGCTACACCCCTTTATAAAAACTACTTAAGCCAAAATCTTTGCAACCACACCGGCACCAACAGTACGGCCACCTTCACGGATTGCAAAACGTAAACCTTCTTCCATCGCGATTGGAGCGATGAGTTTGACGGTAATTGTGACGTTATCACCAGGCATCACCATTTCTTTGTCTTTTGGCAACTCGATTGAACCTGTTACGTCCGTTGTACGGAAGTAGAACTGGGGACGATAGTTGTTAAAGAATGGTGTATGACGACCACCTTCATCTTTACCCAAGATGTAAACCTCGGCTGTAAAGTGAGTATGTGGGGTGATTGAACCTGGCTTAGCCAATACTTGGCCGCGCTCAACTTCTTCACGTTTTGTACCGCGTAACAAGATACCAACGTTATCGCCTGCTTGACCTTGGTCGAGCAATTTGCGGAACATTTCAACACCAGTACAAGTGGTTTTGAGGGTTGGCTTGATACCAACGATTTCAATCTCTTCACCGACTTTAACAATACCGCGCTCGATACGACCAGTCACTACAGTACCGCGACCGGAGATAGAGAACACATCTTCTACTGGCATCAAGAACGCGCCGTCAACAGCACGCTCTGGAGTTGGGATATAAGTATCGAGTGCTTCAGCCAACTTCATGATGGCTTCTTTACCCAATGGGCCTTCGTCGCCTTCTAAAGCTAACTTAGCAGAACCTTGAACGATTGGTGTGTCATCGCCAGGGAAGTCGTACTTAGACAAAAGCTCACGAACTTCCATTTCTACGAGCTCTAACAATTCAGCGTCATCAACCATGTCGCACTTGTTGAGGAACACGACGATGTAAGGAACGCCCACTTGGCGTGCCAAGAGGATGTGCTCACGAGTTTGTGGCATTGGGCCGTCAGCTGCAGAGCAAACTAAAATTGCGCCGTCCATCTGAGCAGCACCAGTAATCATGTTCTTAACGTAGTCAGCATGTCCTGGGCAATCCACGTGTGCGTAGTGACGATTGGCTGTCTCATACTCAACGTGTGCTGTATTAATCGTAATACCGCGTGCTTTTTCTTCTGGAGCAGCATCGATCTGATCGTATGCTTTTGCTTCGCCACCAAATGCTTTGGAAAGCACTGTAGCGATCGCTGCTGTCAAGGTAGTTTTACCGTGGTCAACGTGACCGATTGTGCCTACGTTTACGTGCGGTTTTGTCCGCTCAAACTTTTCTTTTGCCATTTTTTTGTCTGCCTTTAGTTAACTCTTAAACCAACACACGAAATTAAATTATTTACTGCTTAAGCCATGGTGCCCATGGGCAGGATCGAACTGCCGACCTCTCCCTTACCAAGGGAGTGCTCTACCACTGAGCCACATGGGCAAATACAAATACTGTTAATACTGGAGCGGGATAAGAGAATCGAACTCTTGACCGAAGATTGGAAATCTGCTGTTTTACCATTAAACTAATCCCGCACATCTGGTGGAGGGGGTAGGATTCGAACCTACGTAGGCGTAGCCAACAGATTTACAGTCTGCCTCCTTTAGCCGCTCGGACACCCCTCCGCGAACCCAATATTCTGACTCCAAATGGAGTTATTGTCAATCTCTTAAACGCTTTGCACAAATAAAAACGCCCAGACCTAATGGGGTCTGGGCGTCGCATTGGTGCCCGGCAGTTACCTACTTTCACACGGGTAATCCGCACTATCATCGGCGTAAAGTCGTTTCACTGTCCTGTTCGGGATGGGAAGGAGTGGTTCCAACTTGCTATGGTCACCGGGCGTAGAGGGTCGAGTTGCTGATAAATCAACAACTCTATTTGAGTAAGCATGTAATAAGGATGCAGATTAAATCTGGCAAACATCCAACACAATAGTGCTGGTTATAGGATCAAGCCTAACGGGCAATTAGTATCGGTTAGCTTAATGCATTACTGCACTTCCACACCCGACCTATCAACGTTGTGGTCTTCAACGACCCTTTATGTAGGTTAAACCTACGGGAGATCTCATCTTCAGGCAAGTTTCCCGCTTAGATGCTTTCAGCGGTTATCTCTTCCGTACATAGCTACCCTGCGATGCTTCTGGCGAAACAACAGGTACACCAGCGGTACGTCCACTCCGGTCCTCTCGTACTAGGAGCAGCCCCCGTCAAATCTCCAACGCCCATGGCAGATAGGGACCAAACTGTCTCACGACGTTTTAAACCCAGCTCACGTACCTCTTTAAATGGCGAACAGCCATACCCTTGGGACCGGCTACAGCCCCAGGATGAGATGAGCCGACATCGAGGTGCCAAACACCGCCGTCGATATGAACTCTTGGGCGGTATCAGCCTGTTATCCCCAGAGTACCTTTTATCCGTTGAGCGATGGCCCTTCCATACAGAACCACCGGATCACTATGACCTGCTTTCGCACCTGCTCGACTTGTCGGTCTCGCAGTTAAGCACGCTTTTGCCATTGCACTTTAGGTACGATGTCCGACCGTACCAAGCGTACCTTCGTACTCCTCCGTTACACTTTGGGAGGAGACCGCCCCAGTCAAACTGCCTACCATGCACTGTTCCCGACCCGGATAACGGGCCAAGGTTAGAACCTCAAACAAACCAGGGTGGTATTTCAAGGTTGGCTCCAGCGGAACTAGCATCCCGCTTTCAACGCCTCCCACCTATCCTACACAGACCGGTTCAAAGTCCAATGCAAAGCTACAGTAAAGGTTCATGGGGTCTTTCCGTCTAGCCACGGGTAGATTGCATCATCACAAACATTTCAACTTCGCTGAGTCTCAGGAGGAGACAGTGTGGCCATCGTTACGCCATTCGTGCAGGTCGGAACTTACCCGACAAGGAATTTCGCTACCTTAGGACCGTTATAGTTACGGCCGCCGTTTACTGGGACTTCAATCAAGAGCTTGCACCCCATCATTTAATCTTCCAGCACCGGGCAGGCGTCACACCCTATACGTCCACTTTCGTGTTTGCAGAGTGCTGTGTTTTTATTAAACAGTCGCAGCCACCTTTTTATTGCAACCCTTTCGTCCTCCCCTTGTTCAGGGTCAAACTACCAGGGCGCACCTTATCCCGAAGTTACGGTGCAAATTTGCCGAGTTCCTTCTCCTGAGTTCTCTCAAGCGCCTTAGAATACTCATCTCGCCCACCTGTGTCGGTTTGCGGTACGGTCTTGTTAGACTGAAGCTTAGAGGCTTTTCTTGGAACCACTTCCAATTGCTTCGCGAATAAATTCGCTCGTCTCACGCCCTTGAATTACGCTACCGGATTTACCTAATAGCCATCTCCAACGCAAGAACCGGGACTTCCAACACCCGGACAACTTTCCGCGATCCGTCCCCCCATCGCATCTAACAATGGTCAAGGAATATTAACCTTGTTCCCATCAGCTACGCATCTCTGCCTCGCCTTAGGGGCCGACTCACCCTGTTCCGATGAACGTTGAACAGGAAACCTTGGGCTTACGGCGAGGGGGCTTTTCACCCCCTTTATCGCTACTCATGTCAGCATTCGCACTTCTGATACCTCCAGCATCCTTTACAAGACACCTTCACAGGCTTACAGAACGCTCTCCTACCATCACATTGCTGTGATCCGCAGCTTCGGTTATATGCTTAGCCCCGTTACATCTTCCGCGCAGGACGACTCGATCAGTGAGCTATTACGCTTTCTTTAAAGGATGGCTGCTTCTAAGCCAACCTCCTGACTGTTTTAGCCTTCCCACTTCGTTTCCCACTTAGCATATATTAGGGACCTTAGCTGGCGGTCTGGGTTGTTTCCCTCTTGACACCGGACGTTAGCACCCGATGTCTGTCTCCCGTGCTTGCACTTGTAGGTATTCGGAGTTTGCTATGGCGCAGTAATCCGCAATGGACCCCACTACCATGACAGTGCTCTACCCCCTACAGTGATACACGAGGCACTACCTAAATAGTTTTCGGAGAGAACCAGCTATTTCCAGTTTTGTTTAGCCTTTCACCCCTATCCACAGCTCATCCCCTAACTTTTCAACGTTAGTGGGTTCGGTCCTCCAGTACGTGTTACCGCACCTTCAACCTGGCCATGGATAGATCAACTGGTTTCGGGTCTACACCCAGCAACTAACGCCCTATTCGGACTCGCTTTCGCTACGCCTTCCCTATTCGGTTAAGCTTGCTACTGAATGTAAGTCGCTGACCCATTATACAAAAGGTACGCAGTCACCCCTTACGAGGCTCCTACTGTTTGTATGCACACAATTTCAGGATCTATTTCACTCCCCTCCCGGGGTTCTTTTCGCCTTTCCCTCACGGTACTTGTTCACTATCGGTCGATTACGAGTATTTAGCCTTGGAGGATGGTCCCCCCATATTCAGACAGGATTTCACGTGTCCCGCCCTACTTGTCTCTAGCCTAGTACCACCCAATAATTTTCACATACGGGACTATCACCCTTTATTGTTGGACTTTCCATTCCATTCTGTTAATTACTGAGCTATCACTAGAAGGCTGTTCCCATTTCGCTCGCCACTACTCTGGGAATCTCGGTTGATGTCTTTTCCTCTCGCTACTTAGATGTTTCAGTTCACGAGGTTCGCTTCTCATACCCTATGTATTCAGGTATGGATACCACAAAAGTGGTGGGTTTCCCCATTCAGAAATCCCCGGATCAAAGCTTATTTACCAGCTCCCCGGGGCTTATCGCAGGTTATAACGTCTTTCGTCGCCTGTAATCGCCAAGGCATCCATCATGTGCACTTATTCACTTGATCCTATAACGAGCACCATTGCTAGCACCTGTTACAGGTTTACTTCTACTTCTGACATGTTTGCCGTAATCCAAACTGTAAGTACTTTGTTAAGAACTTGGTAAAACTCGTTTGTATTACTGATTGATGATTCAATCTTTACCCTTATTACATTGTCAAATGCCCTCTCAAAGAGACATTTGACACTTTGCTTACTCAAATTTTTAAAGAACAGCCATAAATGGCAAAACTAAACGATTAATTGTTCGCTTAGTTTTGACATTTAGATGATGGTGGAGGATGACGGGATCGAACCGACGACCCCCTGCTTGCAAAGCAGGTGCTCTCCCAGCTGAGCTAATCCCCCAACGTCCCACTAAGTCTTGTTTCTGGCTGGTGGTGGGTCTGGTAGGACTTGAACCTACGACCCCTGCGTTATCAACACAGTGCTCTAACCAGCTGAGCTACAGACCCGTGGCTTTTATTGTCAACCGATAAGTGTGGGCACTATAGCTCCAGCATCTTTCTCTAGAAAGGAGGTGATCCAGCCGCACCTTCCGATACGGCTACCTTGTTACGACTTTACCCCAGTCATGAACCCTGCCGTGGCAGTCGCCCTCCTTGCGGTTAGGCTAACGGCTTCTGGCAAAACCCACTCCCATGGTATGACGGGCGGTGTGTACAAGACCCGGGAACGTATTCACCGCGACATTCTGATCCGCGATTACTAGCGATTCCAGCTTCACGTAGTCGAGTTGCAGACTACGATCCGGACTACGATGCATTTTCTGAGATTAGCTCCCCCTCGCGGGTTGGCAACCCTCTGTATGCACCATTGTATGACGTGTGAAGCCCTACCCATAAGGGCCATGAGGACTTGACGTCATCCCCACCTTCCTCCGGTTTGTCACCGGCAGTCTCTTTAGAGTGCTCTTGCGTAGCAACTAAAGACAAGGGTTGCGCTCGTTGCGGGACTTAACCCAACATCTCACGACACGAGCTGACGACAGCCATGCAGCACCTGTGTTCACTTTCTCTTACGAGCACCTAATGTATCTCTACTTCGTTAGTGACATGTCAAGGGTAGGTAAGGTTTTTCGCGTTGCATCGAATTAATCCACATCATCCACCGCTTGTGCGGGTCCCCGTCAATTCCTTTGAGTTTTAATCTTGCGACCGTACTCCCCAGGCGGCTGACTTCACGCGTTAGCTACGTTACTCAGGATGTAAATCCCGAACAACTAGTCAGCATCGTTTAGGGCGTGGACTACCAGGGTATCTAATCCTGTTTGCTCCCCACGCTTTCGTGCATGAGCGTCAGTGTTATCCCAGGGGGCTGCCTTCGCCATTGGTATTCCTCCACATATCTACGCATTTCACTGCTACACGTGGAATTCTACCCCCCTCTGACACACTCTAGCTATACAGTCACAGGCGCCATTCCCAGGTTAAGCCCGGGGATTTCACGCCTGTCTTGTATAACCGCCTGCGCACGCTTTACGCCCAGTAATTCCGATTAACGCTCGCACCCTACGTATTACCGCGGCTGCTGGCACGTAGTTAGCCGGTGCTTATTCTTCAGGTACCGTCATTCCCGGACTGTGTTAGAGCCGGTGTTTCTTCCCTGACAAAAGAGCTTTACAACCCGAAGGCCTTCTTCACTCACGCGGCATTGCTGGATCAGGGTTTCCCCCATTGTCCAAAATTCCCCACTGCTGCCTCCCGTAGGAGTCTGGGCCGTGTCTCAGTCCCAGTGTGGCTGATCGTCCTCTCAGACCAGCTACTGATCGTCGCCTTGGTGGGCTTTTACCCCACCAACAAGCTAATCAGGCATCGGCCGCTCTAATCGCGCGAGGTCTTTCGATCCCCCGCTTTCCCCCTCAGGGCGTATGCGGTATTAGCACAGCTTTCGCTGCGTTATCCCCCACGATAAGGTACGTTCCGATGTATTACTCACCCGTTCGCCACTCGCCACCAGGTGCAAGCACCCGTGCTGCCGTTCGACTTGCATGTGTAAGGCATGCCGCCAGCGTTCAATCTGAGCCAGGATCAAACTCTTCAGTTCAATTCCTGTGATCCTTGCGGATCGTCGCACTCATTCAAGAAATTGACTTGGTAATAAAACCAAATCTTTTTACTGTCTATGAGTACTATTTATTTACATCTGTCCCGAAGGACTGGATGCTTTCACTTAGTACCCACAATTATCGGTTGACTAATTTTTAAAGAGGGCTGACTTGTTTCGTATTTCAAAAAACATTCAGCAGAGAGGTGAGACTATATCCCACCTATTTGGGTCTGTCAACACCTTTCGTAGTCTTTTTCCTAAAAATAGTGAAATTTTTTCTTAGTAATTAATTTTCTTCATCAAAAACAAGGGTTTAAACCCTTAAATTATTTTCTAAATTTTTATCAAATATTGGCATTTCTCCAGATATGCGTCTATTCAACCCCTCCTGAACTGCTTTTTTTATCCTTCTTTTTATGAATCCAAGGATCTAAACCAAATATAAGGGAAAACCCTGTGATTTTTTGCTAATTCTGCTAATATGCTGCTATGCACAATAAACAAGCGAACAATCACTTACTTTCTAAGCCATATAACAATGGCTTAGCTATTCCTGTTCGTGAATTGCACTCCGGCCATAAACCAGAAATCTTGCAGCATCTTTTAAGCCTAAATGATGAAGATCGTCACCTGCGCTTTGGCACACAAACGCCTGATCAAGTTATTCATCAGTATGTTGAAGGTCTAAATTTCGACAAAGACACCATCTTTGGATGTTTCGATGCACAGCTCAAGCTAATAGGAATGGCTCATCTAGCCTATTTACCTAAAGCCGCCGCTCAGCCGCAAGCCGCCGAGTTTGGCGTCTCGGTATTGCCCAGTGGGCGTGCGCAAGGAATTGGCACTGCCTTATTGGCGCGAGCTGCAGTTCATGCTCGCAACACCCATATTGAAACCTTATTTGTCCATTGTCTTGCTAACAATAAAGCCATGATGCACTTAGCGAAGAAGGCTGGCATGCTGGTTGAATATGCGTATGGCGATGCAGATGCTTATTTGAAACTACCGCCAGCAAACCATGGTACGTATGCACAAGAGGCTGCCAATGAACAATGGGGCGGCTTTGATTACGCACTTAAGGGTGGATTTAAGCGTGCCACAGAGGCATGGCAATGGATGATGGGCAAGCCAATAAAAACCCGTTAATTTTTTACGGGTGCCCCGCGCATTATCCAAGCCACAAGCAAAGCGCTATCAGCATCAGATAATTTGTTATTGCCCGGCATGGGAACAACGCCCCATGAACCCGAACCGCCCTTCAGTATTTTATTTTTTAGAAAAGAGTTGGCATTCGGATTGTTGGCATATTTTTTTGCAACATCTTGGAAGCTCGGTCCGACTACTTTTTTATTAATGGCGTGACAACCTAGGCATGCATTTTGTTTAGCAAGTGCATATGCATTGGCATCATCGCCGCTTGCATAAGTCAGCGTACAAAATGAGAGTAGGGCGGTAGACAAAAAAAATCTGAGATGCGATTCAAAAAAATTCTTCATCGATTGAGACGGAAATGCGTTATTGATTTGGCGCCGAATTAGGCTGGGATTCATCAGCCTTACCTTGTTTCTCTAAACGAATTTTTTCTGCTTCTGAAATGATATCGAAATAAGCATAAACATCTTTCACGCCATTCGTATTACTTGCAATTTTCTTAGCTAAGTCCGCTTCATTTTGAGTAAGAATGCCCATCAAATAAATGCTTGTGCCTTCAGCAACAATTGCCATTGAGTTTGAGGGAAGCTTTTCAGTAAAAATCATTTGGGTTTTGATTTTTGACTCAAGGTAAGTGTCGTTAGCGCGTGCAGTGTATGAGCTATTGGGCCCTATAACGAGCTCATTAAATACTGAGCGCACATTCTTCATAGCCTTTACATAGGCTCCTGCTTGATTCTTAATATCAGTGTCTTTTACTTCACCAGTCAACAATACTTTTTGATTGAACGATGTCACATTAATGTGCGCATCATCGCCAAAACGTTTTGCCAGAGCATTATCAGCCTCAAGCTCAATCCCCTTATCAATTGCCTGCACAGCTGGCGTACGACGATCCGCCGCAATGGTTGCGCCAGCTACAACACCTCCCACCGCGAGGACTCCACACCCAGATAAAAAAGAAATTGTTAAGAGTGCAGCAAATAATCTGATTTTGAGCGTATTAAACATGTGCCAACTTTCTTAAGCATTAATCGAGGAGCAGATGATCTACGCCATCGCACAAACTATGAAGCAAAACCAAATGCGTTTCTTGGATACGAGCAGTGCGAGTGGAGGGCGCACATAGATGAATGTCATTTTCATCCAAAAGGGTTGCAATTTTTCCGCCACCATTTCCTGTAAGCGCAATAATTTTGATTCCCATTTTTTTTGCAGACTCAATCGCCTTGACGACATTCTTTGAATTGCCGGATGTCGAAATGCCAAGCAAAATATCGCCCTTTTTACCCAAGCCACGAACTTGCTTGTTAAACACTTCATCGTAGCTGTAATCATTTCCAACGGCAGTCAAAATAGAGCTATCAGTAGTCAATGCAATTGCAGCTAACTCTTGCCTCTCTCTTTCGAAGCGTCCGATCAGTTCCGCCGCAAAATGTTGAGCATCTGCCGCAGATCCACCGTTACCGCAAGCCATCACTTTTCCACCAGCACGCAAACAATCTGTCATCGCCACTATGCCGCGAGCAACCTCGGTGGGCAGTATTTTTTCTGCTTCTTGTTTTACGGCAATACTGTCTAAAAAATGTTGGGATGCGCGAGCGCGTAAACGTTCAAGGGTATCTTTATCCATCACGATATTATGCGCCAAAGTACAAGAAAACTCGATACGCTATCGCTTCACACAAAAGCAACGTATTCTCTTGCTTATTCCCACCCCTTCTCGAAAATAATATCGTCATGGAACTTGGCTCCTTTGATTTTTTGAAACAGCAGGATCTCCCGACCGGGGCCCTATACATGGTTGCCACCCCGATTGGCAATATGGGAGACATCACATTGCGGGCCTTGCATATTTTGAATAGTGTAGATGGTATCGCCTGCGAAGACACGAGACACAGCGCGCCCTTATTGCAGCATTTTGGTATTCATAAAAAATGTTTAGCGCTTCATGAGCACAATGAGGTAACGGGTGCGCAAACAGTTATTGATCATCTGGCACAAAACGAGCGATGGGCCTATATCTCGGATGCTGGTACGCCAGGCATATCAGATCCTGGAGCAAAACTGGTTAACGCGGTTCATAAAGCCGGATTTCGTATTATTCCTATTCCCGGCGCCAGTGCTATCTCTGCTGCTATATCCGCTAGCGGCTCAGTCATGCTGCAATCGGAAGGGCAATTTCAATTTCTGGGTTTTTGGCCAAACAAAGCCAAAGAGCGCAGTGCACTAATTCAAGATATTCGAAGTAATTCAAAAACGAGCATCTTTTATGAATCGCCACATCAAATACGTGAAACTCTATCAACAATTAGCAAAGAACTAGAGCCAGAACGACAAGTACTAGTAGGCAGAGAGCTCACTAAAAAATTTGAGCAACTAGTGACGCTCACAGCTGCAGAAATTCCAAAGTGGCTCGAAAACGCAGAGAGTCTCAAGGGTGAATTTATTGTTTTGGTGGCGGGGCGTAAAGCGGGCGCCGATGAAACACCAGAGCATGCCTCACTATTGCGCTGGGCAAATGCCTTAAGCCCACATCTAGGCAGCAAGGAGATAGCTACGGTGCTTTCTCAAATGCTTGGGATTAGTAAGAAGGATGCTTATCAGCTTGCCCTCGATGCAAAAACAGAATAGCAAAAAGTATTAAAGCTGGCATATAGCCAGCTTTAATTTGGGCTTATCGCAATTTATTTAGCGGCAGGTTCGGCTGGGGCTTTAGGCTCCGCTAAGTTGCCTCCCGAGCCATTTACCAAATACACAACCGCACGTCCCAACTCATAATCACTCACATCCGTTGGACTTGCACCGCCGCGCGCTGGCATTGCACCCTTACCTTTAATTACAGAGCTTAGCAAGCCGTCATAGCCTTTACCAAGACGGCCCGACCATGCTGCGGCATCACCCAATTTGGGCGCACCTGCTGCGCCGCTATTGTGGCAAGAAGAACAAACGGTTTTATAAACCTGCTCTCCGGTTTGCACTTCGCGAGGCGTGCTAGCATCTTTAAAGTTGAGTTGGGCTACCGGTCTAATTAACTGGTCAGCTGAGGCATCGCTATCAACCCGTTTGCCATTATTAACAAAGACCATTAACAACAAAATAATGATCAATGGCACAAAAAAGCTGGCAAAGACCATGATGATCAATTGTTTGGGGGACTTAATTAGACTTCCGTGCTCTTCACTCATAGGGCTTTTATCGTTAGACGGGTTGTAGGGTTACTTTGCCGTGATTATAACGAGAGCGCTGGGCCCTGGCACTTACAATAGTGAAAGTATTGTTTGCTATTGGCGCCCGTAGCTCAGTGGATAGAGTATTGGCCTCCGAAGCCAAGGGTCGCAGGTTCGATTCCTGCCGGGCGCACCAAAAATAGGGGGTTTTTGACCTATATCATGCGAAAAATCATGAAAAAGGCTATCATTTGCTCCTAACTTATTGATTCTTATCATGTCCAATCATCTAAATCCATCCCTATCTGAGCCTTCTGTAGCCAATCCTTTGGCTCCTGACTTGCCTTTGCCGCACCGAAAAATTATTCGCAGCTGGCTCGTTCCAATGGCTCAAGGCGAAACAGTTAAGGCAATCCTATTGCTCGCAATAGATGCTCTTTTATGGCTTGGCTGCATTGCAGGGACAATTTTTGTTGAGAGCGTCTTGCTAAAGATTGTTTTTGGCATAGTTGCAGGGTTTGTTACTGGACGCATCTTTATTTTGGGTCATGATGCCTGCCATCAAAGCTACACCCCACATCGTGAGCTGAACAAAGTACTGGGCCGGATTGCCTTTCTTCCGTCTCTAACCCCATACAGCTTATGGGATGTTGGTCACAACGTAGTTCATCACGGTCAAACCAACCTCAAGGGCTTTGATTTCGTTTGGGCGCCGCTCTCAAAGTCTGAATTTGATGCACTGCCATCCTGGCGCAAAGCCTTGGAGCGCCTCTACCGCAGCGGTTGGGGCCCTGTTTTTTATTACCTCATAGAGATCTGGTGGAGACGCGAGTACTTCCCTAATGCCAAAAATAAGCCGGGCGATCGTCCCATTTTCCTTAAAGACAATTTATTGGTGACTGCTTTTGCAATTATTTGGATTGGCTGCCTTATCGCAGGCGCTCTAGCAACAGGTCAGTCAGTTTGGATTGGCTTAATTACGGGTTTTGTTGTCCCATTCTTGTTTTGGAATGGCATGATTGGATTTGTGGTTTACGTTCACCATACCCACCCTTCAGTGTCTTGGTATGACAAAAAATCGGAATGGTTGCGCGCCCAGCCCTTTGTCTCCACAACAGTCCACTTAACGTTTAATTGGATTTGGGGCTCCTTAATGCACCACATCATGGAGCACACTGCCCATCACGTGGACATGAGCGTCCCCCTCTATCGCCTCAAAGAAGCTCAAAATACCCTCGAAACCATCCTTCCAGAGCGTATTTTTGTACAAAAGTTCTCATGGGCCTGGTATTTCGATACTGCTCGTAAATGCAAGCTCTACGATTTTGAAAACAAGGCTTGGCTTGATTTTGATGGCAATAAGACGGCTGATTCCGTTAGAGTTGTCCTAAGCCCAGCCCCAGCAGGACAAAACGGGTAAAATAGATCTTCTGTACAAGATTTGGCTTACCCGGATTGCCCATGACTACCTCTACTCCAGCTGCTACCCAAGATACCTCTCAGAGCCTGAAATTTTGCTCTTCCTGCAGTCGCGAAAAGCGTCTGGAAGGTGGCACATGGATTCCTACAAGTAACCGCAAACAACGCTGGATTTGCGCAAGCTGTTTGTATAACCGCACGCATCGTACTGGCTCTGCTAAAACCTAATTTCTCAATTAGGCTGAACCAACTCTGTAGTGATCAATCCCCAACATAGGGGTTTGTCTGGCGCTCTTTACCGAAGGTTGACATCGGTCCGTGGCCCGGAACAAATTGCACATCATCGCCTAAAGGCCACAGCTTTGTTTTAATTGCATGAATCAGATCGGCGTGATTGCCGCGTGGAAAATCTGTTCTTCCAATCGAGCCCGCAAAAAGCACATCGCCCACCAGAGCCAAGCGATCTTCTTTATCAAAGAACACTACATGTCCCGGCGTATGTCCCGGACAATGCAGCACCTCTAAATCAACATTACCAACCTGGACATGATCGCCATCGTCTAACCAACGCGTTGGTACAAATGCCTTTGCATGTCCAAATCCAAAGCGTACTGTTTGTTCCGGGAGTTGATCTAACCAAAACTGCTCATCTATTTGTGGCCCCTCAATCGGCACACCCAGCTGATCAGATAAATCTTTAGCGGCCGCACAATGGTCTAGGTGGCCATGCGTTAACAAAATCTTTTTAACTGTGCCGCCCATCTGCTTGACGCCATCTAATATTTTATCGATGTCACCACCCGGATCCACAATGGCTGCATCGCCTGTTTCTTGGCAAACCAATATTGAGCAGTTTTGCTCAAAGGGAGTAACAGGAACAATTCCGAGTTTGATGGGCATAAAAAAGCTTTAGTTTGACGAGCCACTAGTTTATGGCAAAGAAGCTAGAATATCTCACACAGGGAAAAAAATGAAATCTCAAGATACCTTTAAATTCGCAGAAACTCATGAGTGGGCTAGCTTAGAAGAGGATGGCCTCATTTGGGTTGGCATTAGCAATCACGCTCAAGAAGCATTGGGCGATGTCATGTTTTTTCAAGCACCAAAAATTGGACAGCAAGTTAAGCAAGGCGAAGCTATTGCTGTTATAGAATCCGTCAAAGCAGCCAGCGATATTCATGCGCCCATTGGTGGAGAAGTTGTCGCCTTAAACGAAGAGGTAGATGCTGCCCCTGAACTCGTGAATGAGAATCCTTATGCTATTTGGCTTTTTAAAATTAAGCCTTCTAGTGAAGCCTCTCTGAATAGCGATCTAGCTAATCTAATTGCATTAGATGCATACAATGCCGGGCCTGGTGCTTAAATTGCAATTGGATCGCGCTCTATCAACCAACGAACACGCGATCTATTGCTAATACGCCCTTGAGAGTCCTGGCGTAATTCTTGGTCAACGATTTCAAGGGTTTCTTGTAAGGCCTTACGATTTGTAGACTCAATAAGCAATTGGGCGCGCTCTGATCCAGCCACTCGCATTACTGGCTTTGGAACAGGGTCATAGACTCGCAATGCCTTTGTTATCAAGGTTCTCGCTTTTAATTTACTCTTAAGCTCATTTAAGAATTGAATAGCCTTATCGAGGCTTTTGGCCTCTGCGTGAATCAGCGCTTGATAGGAGTAGGGAGGGAGCCCGGCCTCCTCTCTCTCGCTGGCAGTAAATCTTAAGAATCCATCTACATCGTGTCGTAATAAAAACTGAAACACTGGCGACTCCGGGTATTGGGTTTCAATATAAATCTCGCCGCCTTTTTCCCCGTTTGTGCCAGACCTTCCAGCGCGACCCGCAACTTGCACTAACTGCGCAAACAATCTTTCTGCTGCCCTGAAATCTGCTGAGTACAAGCGACTATCGGCATCTAATACAGCAACGAGTCCAATATTTTGGTAGTCATGTCCCTTTGCAATCATTTGGGTTCCCACCACAACATCAACATTGCCATCATGAATTTCCTGAAAGAGCGCTTCTGCGCCCTTACTTTTTCTGCTGGAGTCGGTATCCACCCTAAGCACTCTAGCCTGTGGCCACATCTCCTCTATAGCATCCTCCATTTTTTGCGTGCCATGACCAAGGGCTTTCAAATCTGCATTGCCGCAGTCTGGGCAAAATGAGGGAATGGGCTTTACTAATCCACAGTGATGGCAACTCAAGACGGGTCGTCTACCAAGAGCGCCCGCCTTATGCATTACGGTATATGCAGAGCACTGCGTACATTTTGATAACCAGTTACACGCCGTGCAATTGAGGACTGGCGTGTAACCTCGACGATTAATTAATATCAAGCACTGCTTTTTTTGATCAAGTGTTTTTGATATGGCATGTGCAAGCGTCTTGGTAATCAAACTCCTTTGTATTGGCGCCCCTGAATCTCCTGGACTAAATTGACTTTGCGGATCACGCGTGTTGATCAGATGGACACTGGGGAGGCTAGCCCCTTGTGCGCGCTGATCAAGCCGAATGTATTCATAGCGACCCGCTTGCGCTGCCATCCACGTTTCCAAAGATGGTGTTGCTGACGATAGCAAAATTGGAATGTGCTGATCGTGTGCTCGCCATATTGCTAAATCTCTTGCTGAGTAGCGTGTACCTTCCTGCTGCTTATATGATGTATCGTGCTCTTCATCGACTACGATGGCACTTAAGTTGGGTATTGGTGTCAAGACTGCTAGGCGTGTTCCTAAAATGATTTGGGCTTTGCCAGTCAATGCCTCATACCATGCGAGGCCTCTTTGTTTTTCACTGACCCCGCTATGCAAGACTGCCATCCGCCTATCAGGAAAATACGCATGAATACGTCGCTCTAGTTGTGGCGTTAAATTTATTTCTGGCACCAATATGAGCACTTGGGCCTGCTCTTGTTTCAATATGCTTTCTAACCAATTGAGGTATACCGCCGTCTTACCGCTACCGGTTTGTCCTTGCAATAAGATTGCTCGAAATGTCTTTCTATCTTGTTTGCTTACTAATGATTGAAGTGCATCCCTTTGGCTCGCATTTAATTGCTCTTGCGTAATGAGGCCCTCAGAAATTATTGCCTTCTCTTTAGCCCGCCTTTTTTCTGCTGATGCCAATATTTTGGGTATCTTTTCCCAGTCGCCTGCCTTTTTCCACATCAGTGGAATGGTTGGCAAAATAGTCTCGCCTAGAGAGTGCAGGTAATACTGGCTTGCAAAGTTCATCAAGCTCAGCAATGGTGGATCCAGTGGGGGCAGGGGGGCTACCCGCTCAACAGACTTGAGTTTTTCTATTTCAAAATCAGAGTGAGTGCTTACTTTTATAACTATCCCGATGGCCTTTGAGCGTCCAAAAGGTAGCTCTACTATCTGCCCGAGCGCAGGCTCAATACCCAATTTTTCAATATCCCACAAATAATCAAACCCCTGAGCCAAGGGCTTGTCTAAAACTACTTGAACCACAATCGGTTTAGCCGTCATTGATTATTTTTTCTACTCTAGCCTGTGGATAAGTCTGTGGATATCATTCACTACTTTTGATTTTCAAGGATATTTTATCGGAATGGATAATTGCATCAAATTTAAGCAATTTTAATATTTTTCAATTAAATCAATTACTTATAATAACTTCTAAATGTGAAAGTTCATATTTCCCATGAATCTCACTGTATTTGTGATTGCGCCCAAATCTGTGCATAACTTTTGCCTAACATCCAAGCAAAGTTAGTATTTACTAGGGATTATTGCTTGTTGCGCAGGGCTTTTGATCTAGAAATTACCGCTTCTGATAACGCGCTTACACTTTCAGGAGGGGTGAATTGATTGATGCCGTGCCCTAAATTGAAGATGTGACCATCAAGCGGATGAAGACCTGGCTTTAAGGCGGGTGCTCTGGCTAAATCCTCAAGCAGCGCATTGGCTGCTTCGGCGACCTCTTTATTCCCAGAAAATAGAATTAATGGATCTAAGTTGCCTTGCAAGGCTAAAGGCTTGCCGATATCAAGTAACTGCTTGCGCGCACGACTCAATGGCATTGTCCAGTCCAGTGCAATAACATCCGCACCAGCTTGTGCCATATCGTTCAACCAAATACCACCACCCTTGGTGAACATAATGACCGGGATCTTGCGACCCTCATGTTCACGCGGTAATAGTGCAATCACTTTTTGCATGGCTGCTAAAGACATGCGTTGGTACCAACCGTCGGGAAGCAAACCTCCCCAGGTATCAAAAATCATCAGCGCTTGTGCGCCAGCCTTTACCTGCTCAATTAAATAAGCGGCAACTGACTGCACATTAATTTCAAGAATATGTTCCAACAAATCAGGCCGGCTAAACATCATCGTCTTGGCATGACGGAAATCGTCGGAACCAGAACCATCAATCATGTAGCAAGCCAATGTCCAAGGGCTTCCAGAAAAACCAATTAATGGGACGCGTTGTTTGCCATCCTGAATCAATGCTTTACGAATTTCTGAAACTGCATCGAATACATACTGGAGCTGATCCATATCAGCAACACGTAATTTCTTAACGGCTTCTTCTGTGCGAAGAGGGTGCTCAAAACTGGGGCCTTCACCGGCAGTAAATTTCAGGCCCAACCCCATCGCATCAGGAATGGTCAAAATATCCGAAAATAAAATCGCCGCATCCAAGGGATAGCGATCCAATGGTTGGAGCGTTACTTCGGTGGCGTATGCAGGATTTTTCGCGAGGCCAAGAAAACTTCCAGCTCTAGCACGAGTAGCGTTGTACTCTGGCAAATAACGACCCGCTTGACGCATGAGCCAAAGCGGCGTCTGATCAACCGCTTCGCCCAAGCAGGCTTTTAAAAACCGATCATTTAACAACAAGGGATGACCGGCTCTTACTTTTTACGACGAAAACGCGCAATTGCGGCTAGCTGCGCTGCGGCCATTGCAAACTCGGATTGAGCCAAAGCCAAATCAAATTCAGTGCCACGATTTTGCATTGCTTCTTCAGCACGCTTCTTGGCTTCATTTGCTTTAGCTTCATCTAGATCATGTCCGCGAATAGCGGTATCTGCCAACACAGTGACATGATCAGGCTGAACTTCTAAATAGCCACCCGCAACGAATACAAACTCTTCATCACCATCAGCTTTTTCAATACGAACTGAGCCCGGACGAATACGTGTAATCAATGGAGTGTGGCCGCGCAAAATACCGAGCTCACCACTTTCACCAGGAAGCGCTACAAACTTAGCTTCACCGCTGAAAATAGATTGCTCAGCACTTACTACATCGACGCGTATGGTTGACATAATTTCCCTAGATGAGTTCGATTAAAGCTTCTTAGCTTTCTCGATGGCTTCATCAATTGAACCCACCATGTAGAACGCTTGCTCCGGCAAGTGATCCAATTCACCGCTGCAAATCATTTTGAAACCACGAATAGTTTCTTTCAATGGAACGTATTTTCCTGGTGAACCAGTAAACACCTCAGCAACGTGGAAAGGCTGGGACAAGAAACGTTGAATCTTACGTGCACGTGATACAGCTAATTTGTCTTCTGGTGACAACTCGTCCATACCCAAAATAGCAATAATGTCGCGCAGCTCTTTGTAGCGCTGTAATGTCATCTGAACTTCACGGGCTACTTCATAGTGCTCTTGACCAACCACTTGTGGGTCAAGCTGACGGCTGGTTGAGTCCAATGGATCAACCGCTGGGTAAATACCCAAAGCAGCAATATCACGTGACAACACAACTGTGGAGTCTAAGTGTAAGAAGGTTGTTGCTGGTGAAGGATCGGTCAAGTCATCCGCAGGAACGTAAACGGCCTGAATCGAAGTAACAGAACCAGTCTTAGTGGAGGTAATACGCTCTTGCAACTTACCCATTTCTTCAGCCAAAGTAGGCTGGTAACCCACAGCAGAAGGCATACGACCGAGCAACGCAGAAACTTCAGTACCGGCCAATGTGTAACGGTAGATATTGTCAACGAAGAACAAAATGTCACGGCCTTCGTCACGGAATGCTTCAGCCATTGTCAAACCAGTCAACGCTACGCGCAAACGGTTGCCAGGAGGCTCATTCATCTGACCAAATACCATCGCCACTTTGTCGATAACGTTAGATTCTTTCATCTCGTGGTAGAAGTCATTACCTTCACGAGTACGCTCACCAACACCGGCAAACACTGACAAACCTGAGTGTTGCTTAGCAATGTTGTTAATCAATTCCATCATGTTCACGGTCTTACCAACACCCGCACCACCGAACAAGCCAACCTTACCGCCTTTAGCAAACGGGCAAACCAAGTCAATAACCTTAATGCCGGTCTCTAACAAGTCAACGGAAGGGGAGAGCTCATCAAACTTTGGTGCTGGCTGGTGAATCGCGCGACGCTCTTCAGTAGCAATTGGGCCAGCATCGTCGATTGGGCGACCTAAAACGTCCATGATGCGTCCTAATGTTGCTGGGCCAACAGGCACAGAAATTGGACCGCCAGTAGACTTCACTTCCATGCCACGACGTAAACCATCGCTTGCGCCCATGGCAATTGCGCGAACTACGCCGTCACCGATCTGTTGCTGAACTTCAAAGGTCAAACCTTTTTCAGCAAATGATTTTTCGCCGCTATCAACTAGTGTCAACGCATCATAAATGTTTGGCATTTTGTCGCGTGGGAACTGAATGTCCACCACTGGACCGATACACTGCACGATATTTCCGTTACTCATCGCATTTCTCCGCTTTTAATTCCTGAATTCTTTCGCATTCCTAAACGCTGACTGCTTAAACAGCAGCCGCTCCGCCAACAATCTCTGACAACTCTTTGGTAATAGCAGCCTGTCGTGTTTTGTTGTATTCCAATTGCAATTCGCCAATCACATTCTTCGCATTATCTGAAGCAGCCTTCATTGAGACCATCCGTGCAGATTGTTCTGAAGCCATATTCTCAGCAACAGCTTGGTAAATCATTGCCTCTACATAACGCTTGAGCAGGCCATTCAAAATCGACTCTGCATCTGGTTCGTAGATGTAATCCCAAGAATTTCCTGCCTTCTCTTCTGGAGCTAATGCAGCCGACTCCAAAGGTAAGAGTTTTTCTAAAACAGGCTCTTGTTTCATTGCATTAACAAAGCGTGTGTATGCCAAATAAACCGCATCAATTTCGCCGCGCTCAAACGCTTCTAATTGGGCAGTAATCGCGCCAATCAAAACATCCATATGTGGCGTATCGCCAATCTGAATTGTTTGAGAAATTAGCTTTGCTTTTGAGCGATTTAAAAACTGAAGGCCTTTTGAGCCGATGGCAGTGTATTCAATGCCAACATTTGAATCTTGCAAATCACGCACTTGGTTAGCAATCAAACGCAACACGTTGGTATTTAAACCACCACATAAACCTTTGTCTGTTGTAACCAAAATCGTGCCAATTTTCTTCACTTCACGAGTTGCCATGTAAGCAGGGCGGAACTCAGGATTTGCTTTTGAAAGGTTGGCAACAATTTCACGAATTTTTTCAGCATATGGGCGTGCATTACGCATACGCTCCTGGGCGCGACGCATCTTGGATGCGGCGACCATTTCCATTGCCTTCGTGATCTTGCGCGTATTTTGCACGCTCTTGATCTTTGATCGTATCTCTTTTGTGCTTGCCATGATTTATGCGAGCCCTCTTAGAAAGAGGCTGAACGCTTGTAATCCTCAATTGCGGCACGCAAAGCAGCTTCGTCATCTTTGCTCAAGTCTTTGGTCTCTTCAATACGACCAACTAAATCAGCATATTTAGATTTCAAATGATCTTGCAAACCTTTTTCGAATGGCAATACGTTCTTCACTTCGAGATCATCAAAGTAGCCATTGTTAACAGCGTAGAGTGAAGCCGCCATTTCCCAAACCTGCAAAGGCTTGTACTGAGCTTGCTTACACAATTCTGTAACACGACGACCGCGCTCCAACTGCTTACGAGTAGCTTCATCAAGGTCAGATGCAAACTGGGCAAACGCTGCTAATTCACGATACTGCGCTAAGTCAGTACGAATACCACCGGACAACTTCTTAATGACTTTAGTTTGAGCTGCGCCACCAACACGTGAAACAGAAATACCGGCGTTAATCGCAGGACGTACACCGGCGTTAAACAAGTCAGTTTCCAAGAAGATCTGACCGTCAGTAATCGAAATTACGTTGGTTGGAACGAATGCAGAAACGTCACCCGCTTGAGTTTCAATAATTGGCAATGCGGTTAAAGAACCAG
The DNA here is from genome assembly GCF_018687975.1 of Polynucleobacter sp. es-EL-1. NCBI lineage: Bacteria > Pseudomonadati > Pseudomonadota > Betaproteobacteria > Burkholderiales > Burkholderiaceae > Polynucleobacter > Polynucleobacter sp. es-EL-1. The sequence goes on along the minus strand of NZ_CP061310.1, from coordinate 14,465 downwards.
TTTTACCTTTTACTGCGCCGTTCGTAAATTTCTCAACATAGTCAGCGCTTACACGAGCAGCGCGCTCAAGCAAACGTGAGTGGAGATAGAACACATCGCCAGGATAAGCTTCGCGGCCTGGTGGGCGACGCAAGAGCAAAGAAATCTGACGGTATGCAACAGCCTGTTTTGTTAAATCGTCATACACGATCAATGCATCTTCGCCACGATCGCGGAAGTATTCACCCATTGTGCAACCAGCATAGGCTGAGAGGTACTGCATCGCTGCAGACTCAGATGCACTTGCTGCAACAACTACTGTGTACTCCATGGCACCCAACTCAGTGAGCTTACGAACAACGTTAGCAATGGTAGAGGCTTTTTGACCGATCGCAACGTAAACGCAATAAACGCCTTTACCTTTTTGGTTAATGATCGCGTCAACTGCAACTGCTGTCTTACCTGTTTGACGGTCGCCAATGATCAACTCTCGCTGACCGCGGCCGATTGGAACCATTGCATCAATCGCCTTCAAACCAGTTTGAACTGGCTGACTAACGGATTGACGAGCAATAACGCCTGGAGCAACTTTTTCGATAAAGTCAGTCAACTTAGTATTAATTGGGCCTTTGCCATCAATCGGCTGACCGAGCGCGTTTACAACGCGACCGAGCAACTCTGGACCAACTGGCACTTCCAAAATACGGCCAGTACATTTCACTGGGTCGCCTTCTTTAATGTGGGTGTACTCACCCAACACCACAGCACCAACTGAATCACGCTCAAGGTTTAACGCGAGGCCGATTGTGTTGTTAGGGAACTCCAACATTTCGCCCTGCATAACACCAGACAAGCCATGTACGCGGCAAATACCGTCGGTCACTGAAATTACAGTGCCTTCGTTGCGAAGTTGGGAATCAACACCCATTTCGCTAATTCGGCTTTTGATCAGTTCACTGATCTCGGAAGGGTTGAGTTGCATTACTTACTCCTGGGTCTTATTTCGTATGTTCTTAATAGGGATAACTTATGCGCCAAGACTTGCTTGCATTTGAGCCAACTGTGCCTTAACAGAACTATCCATTACCTCATCACCAACTTGAATGCGTACTCCGCCAATCAAAGATGGGTCAACTTGAATAGTTGGGCGCAATTCTTTACCCCCAAAGCGCTTCTTCAAACTTGACAACAAATCATTTAACGCAGAACCTTCTAAAGGGAATGCGCTTGTAATCATTACTTCTGCTGCGCCTTCGCTCTTGTTTTTCATCGCCTCAAATTGACGCGCAATTTCAGGGACAGCTGCTAAGCGATGGTTTTGATTTACAAGACTCAAAAAGCTTGAGATTTTGCCGTCTAGCTTAGTTTTCACCATGCCAGAAAGCAACTTACTTAAATCATCTGCAGAAACTTTTGGGTTGTTTGAAAGAACAGCTACTTCTGGCAAAGCAGCAAGCTGCGCCAATTCATTTAACTGTTCCAAACAAGCAGCAAGCTCAGCAGGCTTGGCGCTTTGAAAAAGCGCTTCGGCATAAGGGCGTGCAATCGTGGCTAATTCAGCCATATCAAAGTTCTGCCTTTAGTTGATCAAGCAATTGGCCATGCGCTTTTGCATCAACTTCGCGACGCAAAATTTGCTCAGCACCTTTAACAGCCAACACAGCCACTTCTGCGCGCAATACTTCGCGAGCACGTGTTACCTGTTGATCTGCATCTTGCTTAGCTTGAGAAATGATACGAGCAGCTTCAGCTTGTGCATTCGCGCGAATTTCTTCAGCGGACATTTGTGCACGCTTTTCAGCTTCTGCAACACGTTGCACACCTTCTTGGCGTGCCTTAGTTAATTCTTGCTCTGCTTCGTTGCTTGCTAATGCGAGTGCTTCTTTACCGCGCTCGGCAGCAGCTAAGCCGTCAGCAATTTTGCTTGAACGCTCATCTAACGCCTTAACTAGGGGTGGCCACACAAAGCGTGCAACAACCCACCATAAGACGAAGAAAACGATCATTTGCGCGAATAGGGTCGCGTTCAGATTCACGATATTCCTTTCAGTATTGTTGAGAACGGTTGGATGACCCGGTGGTCATCCACGCCAAAACAATTACTTAATAACTGCGAGCAGTGGGTTTGCGAAAGCAAACAACATTGCAACACCAACGCCGATCAAAAACGCAGCGTCGATCAAACCAGCCAATAGGAACATCTTAGTTTGGAGTGGCTCCATCAATTCTGGTTGACGTGCACAAGCTTCGATGTATTTACCACCCATCAATGCAATACCCAAACAAGCGCCAATCGCGCCGAGGCCGATGATGATGCCAATGGCAATTGCTGTGAAACCTTGAATGTTTGCGAGAAATTGTTGCATGTTGCTGACTCCTGAAGTTAAAGAGATAAGTTAAAAATAAAAATCTTAGTGATGGCTATGCGCTTGCCCGATGTAAACCAAAGTCAACATCATAAAAATAAAGGCTTGCAACAAAATAACCAAAATGTGGAAGATGGCCCAAGCTGATCCAGCAATAACATGGCCCACCAATCCGAACAGGGATAAATCTAAATTAAATGTCCATACGCTACCAAGCAATGCGATCAACAAGAACACTAACTCGCCGGCATACATATTGCCAAATAGTCGCATTCCTAATGAAACCCCTTTTGCGAGATATTCGATGATGTTCAAGGCGAGGTTAAATGGCGCCAAATACCACTTTGCGCCAAATGGGGCAGAAACGAGCTCATGCAAGAAGCCCCCAATGCCCTTCACTTTGAAGCTATAAAAGAAGACTAATAGTAAGACAGACATAGACATGCCCATCGTTGCATTGAGATCTGTTGTTGGAACTACTTTGTGGTGCGGAACATGCACACCAAAACTCTCGATGAAATGATTTACGCCCAAGACCCAATCTACCGGCACCAAGTCTAAGGTGTTGAGCAGGATGATCCAAAAGAATACAAATAGAGCAAGCGGGGCAATATAAGAACGATCGCCATGAACAATGCTTTTGGATTGTGTTTCTGCCATTTCCACAATCATTTCAACGAAACATTGGAAGCGGCCAGGAACACCAGGAGTAGCACGACGTGCTGCAATCAACAAAACAAATACTGCGAGCAAACCCATCGCTGAGGCCCAAAAAATAGTATCTAAATTGATGATGCTGAAATCGATGATGGATGACTGAGGTCCACCAGTATTGTTAAGGTTTTGTAAATGCTCTGAAATGTACGCCGTGGGCGTCATTGGCTCAGCTGCCGCGTTGGCTTGGTTTACTTCGCTAGACATCTCTTAAAAGTCCTTAGGTTCAATCTCATTTAATACTTTTAGCGCCACATCCACGCCAGCCACATACACTTTAGGGCTAGCACATAAGTCACCAAAAGCGGGACCCAGAGCACGCCGGGGATTAAAAAAGCCACCCCAATAAACAGCATTAATGTCGCGGCAATCTTAATAAACTCGCCAGAAACTAGTGCTGCCACAAAATTACCTGGATTTAACAGTCGCGATTTTTTTGCAAATTCAAGCCTAATGAGAAATAGGGCTGACGGCAAAGCGCTTATTAAACCACCTAAAAAGGCCGAGTAAGTATAAAGGCTTAACCCTACCGGCTCTCCAAAAAAAGACCAAAACAGCATGCTAAGCGCCGTAACTACAACTTGCGCAAGCAAAATCTTCCAAGGGGACAGGGGGGGATGTTTGAGGGCATTGCTTTCTTGCAATGCGGTCATCTCCGCCTTACTTAAAACCCGAATCGCTTCTTCATCGGGCTCATCCCAATCTTTTGCCTCGGAAAATCGATTTTTTTGAGGAATCAATTTAGCCCCGAGAGTTTAATGTGTGCACTGCAATATGTCAAAGGATTTGGAAACATATTTGTGCCCAATTTAGGCTTCAATACCCAGCTTTTTAAGCAATGAATCCAGTTCATCAAACTGGCTAAATTGGATCCTGAGCTCGCCACCCTTACCTTTTAGCTTAAATTGGGCATTTAAACCTATTAAATCAGCGATTTCGCGTGTTAAGCGGTCCATATCTGGATCATGGGCTGGAGCACCTGCGCCTGCCTTGGCTTTGGTCTTTTTATCGCCAATTTGCCCTCCAGCCAGCGCAAGAGCTGTAGCCATCCTTTCGGCCTCGCGAACTGAAAGTCCTTGTGCAGCGATTCTTTGGGCCAGCGCCACCTGGCTGGCGCCTGGCAGTGGCAATAAAGCGCGGGCATGGCCCATATCAATATCACCAGCCAAGAGCATTGCTTGGACTGGTTTTGCTAACTGGATTAAACGCAATAAATTAGTCACTGCGCTACGCGATTTACCCACTGCCTTGGCAGCTTGCTCATGTGTAAAACCAAACTCTTCAATCAATCTAGCGAGACCTTGTGATTCTTCCAGCGGATTTAAATCTTCACGCTGCATATTCTCAACCAAAGCCATTGCTGCTGCAGCTTGATCATTGGCGCCGGAAACTAAAACTGGCACCTCTTTTAGGCCGGCTAAAGTTGCCGCGCGAAAGCGTCGTTCACCAGCAATGATTTCGTATTTACCGGGAGCAACCAAACGCACCAATAGCGGCTGCATAACTCCTTGCTCACGAATGCTATCTGCCAACTCTTCTAATGCGCCCGCCTCCATCTTTTGACGCGGCTGATATTTGCCGGCTTGCAATGCCGTTAATGGCAAACGATTAATTTCTGCCCCAGTTTCTTTTTGCGCTTTATCACCAAGCAGCGCTTCAAGTCCTCGACCTAAACCTTTTTTCTTAACCACAACCATAGTCTTTTCTTTCTAGATTTTTTACATGTGCTTAATGCGCTCAATCATCTCTGCGCCAAACTCTAAATACGCTTTTGCACCACGCGATGATTTATCAAACGCAACCCCAGGAAGCCCATAGGACGGGGCTTCGGCAAGGCGGACATTTCGGGGAATGATGGTCTTAAATACCTTATCCCCAAAATGCTCAAGCAGTTGCTCTGATACTTGCTGCTGTAATGTCATGCGCGCATCAAACATGACGCGTAATAAACCAATAATGACTAAGTCGGGGTTCAAATTTGCATGCACTTGCTTAATGGTGTTTACCAAATCAGACAAACCTTCCAATGCAAAATACTCACACTGCATTGGCACAATCACGCCATTTGCCGCACACAATCCATTAAGCGTTAGCAAGGACAACGCAGGGGGACAATCAATCAAAATAAAATCATAATCACTTGCGACAACAGCAAGCGCATCCTTCAAGCGTTGCTCACGTGAATCTAAATCCACCAACTCAATTTCAGCGCCAGCTAAATCCCGATTTGCTGGCAACACATCGTAACCAGAACTTTCACAATGTTGTGCACATTCTTTGACTGAAGTAAGTCCAATTAAAACTTGATACACACTGGTATTTAGGTCTGCTTTTTCAATACCAGACCCCATCGTGGCATTTCCTTGTGGATCCAAATCCACCAATAAAACGCGCTGCCCAAGTCCAGCCAAACCAGCGGCTAAATTCACAGCAGTAGTTGTCTTTCCAACCCCGCCTTTTTGGTTTGCAATACAGAATATTTTCGCCATGGTTTTTCTTAAAAAATGTCGTGCCTAAAGGGGTAATTTTCTCATGGGGGCAAGGACCAATAAACGCCTCTCCACTGTCAGATTGGGAATAAATAGGGGCTCATCAGCAATCAAGCGCCAACTATTCATGCAAACCTCTTCAAGCTCCTCATCCGCTCTCTTTGCTTTCATAGCAAAAACTACGCCATCAGGCTTGAGAAGGGGGAGGGAGAGCTCTAAAAATTGGGCTAGATTGGTAAAGGCGCGAGAAATAACAGCATCAAATTGGCCTGGCTGCCGTTTTGCTACAGCCTCTACACGCTCACTTAGCACTGTAATGTTTTTTAAACCCAACTTGCCGCGCACGTGTTGTAAAAAAGCCGTCTTTTTGCGGATGGCTTCAATCAGCGTTAATTGCCAAGATGGTTGAACAATAGATATGGGTATTGCTGGAAGGCCGCCACCCGAACCCAAATCTGCAATTTGAGGGTTGTCCATCGACAAATAGCGACGCATTAATGGTAAAACAGCAATAGAATCAATGAGATGCAACCGCACCGCATTATTCTCACCCTCAATAGCAGTTAAGTTGTGGACCTGATTCCAACGGGTCATTTCTTGCAAAAACAACTCTAGATCACCAATATTTTCTGGGCTTAAATGAAGGCCCAACTTCTCAATGCCTAATGAAAGCAGGGCATTACTCATGGGCTTGTGCTTGAGTGCGCCCCAAACCTTTTTTCAGGTGCACCAACAACAAAGAGAGGGCCGCCGGGGTAACGCCAGAAATTCTTCCAGCTTGACCTAAGGTTTCTGGTTTATGTAAGTTGAGTTTTTGTTGCACTTCTTTGGATAAACCCAACACCTGCGTGTAATCCAACTCCTCTGGCAGCGGATAGGATTCATTGTGCTCTTGACGGGCAATCTCAACTGCCTGCCTATCTATATATCCTTGATATTTAATGGAAATTTCAACTTGGTCACTAATCTGCTGTGCCAAACCCAAATCCTCATCTAAAACTCCTGGGGCCCACATACCATCAGCCAAAGCAGTAATGGCCTCATAAGTAATGCCCGGTCGGCGCAAAATATCAGCCAAACTGCACTCGTGCGATAAATCTTGCCCCAATAGATCTGATAAAACAGTAGCAGAGGCATGTTTTGGGCCAATCCAAATGTCTTGTAGTCGAGATGTTTCACGTGAAACAGCCTCTTGCTTTCTACAGAATACATTCCAGCGATAGTCATTAACTAAACCAAGTTCGCGTCCAACGGTAGTTAAGCGCATATCCGCATTGTCTTCTCGCAGGCTCAAGCGGTATTCAGCGCGACTTGTAAACATGCGATAGGGCTCCTGAACGCCCAAAGTGATGAGATCATCGACCAAAACACCAATATAGGATTCGCTTCGCTTGGGCAACCAAGGCTCTTTTCCTTTGGCAGCTAGACCAGCATTAATACCGGCGAGCATGCCTTGGGCTGCCGCCTCTTCATATCCGGTTGTGCCATTAATTTGACCAGCAAAGTACAAACCAGCAATGGCTCGCGTTTCTAAGCTGTGCCGCAAGTGCCGCGGATCAAAAAAATCATACTCAATCGCATAACCTGGACGAACAATAACGGCGGATTCCAAGCCCCTAATGCTGCGCACCAAGTCCCATTGCACATCAAACGGCAAACTAGTCGAGATTCCGTTGGGATAAAACTCGTTGGTTGTTAATCCTTCTGGCTCTAAAAAAATTTGGTGGCTATTTCTAGAGGCAAAGCGGTGGATTTTGTCTTCAATCGAAGGGCAGTACCTGGGACCAACCCCCTCAATAACTCCGGTATACATCGGGGAGCGATCCAAACCACCGCGGATAATATCGTGGGTTTGCTCATTTGTATGAGAAATCCAGCAAGGAACCTGCTTAGGGTGCTGCTCAGGGCGGCCCAAATAAGAAAAAACCGGCACAGGATCCAAGTCTCCAGGCTGCTCAAGCATCACTGAAAAGTCAATCGTCCTGCCATCAATTCGCGGGGGTGTGCCCGTCTTTAACCTTCCCTGAGGAAGTTTTAACTCTTTTAGTCTGGCGGATAAAGAAATAGATGCAGGGTCTCCAGCACGTCCACCGGCATGGTTATTTAATCCAACGTGTATCTTGCCATCAAGGAATGTTCCCGCAGTGAGTACCACCTTTTTGGCCATAAACTGCAGACCCATTTGAGTAACCACACCCTGAACCTCGTCACCCTGAACCAATAGGTCATCGACGGCAGCCTGAAAAAGGGTGAGGTTTTCTTGGTTTTCTAAGCGACGGCGTATCGCCGCCTTGTACAAAATACGATCGCCCTGGGCGCGCGTAGCCCTAACTGCTGGGCCCTTACTGGAATTAAGAATGCGAAATTGGATGCCGGCCTCATCAGTAGCGGCTGCCATCGCGCCACCCATGGCATCAATCTCTTTAACTAAGTGCCCTTTACCAATTCCACCAATAGAAGGGTTACAACTCATAGCGCCCAAGCTTTCGATACTATGGGTAATTAATAGGGTATCGCACCCCATGCGAGCGGAAGCAAGGGCAGCCTCAGTACCAGCATGGCCGCCGCCAACCACTATGACATCGAAGTTCTTTGAATAACGCATGATTTGCCTCAGATAGGGCGATGATCATAGCATTTTGTTGGTTTCACGTGAAACAAATGGATATCCAAACAACAAAAAATACAATACTATTTATATAAGTATTTGATTTTATTGATATTTTTATATTGAAGGGCTTATTTTGCCTGTGTAAACTTAATATAACCTTCGATTGCGGTCTTCGCAGTCTCATCCAAAACATCGACAGGTATTCTTTGCGCGCCCTGAACAATCATTAAGGCATATGGCTTTGCTAAAGCCGAAGCTTCCAAACAAAGGCGCAATTCTTCACCAAAAGCAGGGGACTTGCTGCGCCAATAATTAATAGCTGCCTCTAAATCCTGAATGCTAATAAACAACATAAGGAGAAATCTTATTTATCGAGGGCCAACATGGTGCCGCGGCATTTCTTGGCACCGCAACGACATTCATAATCTTTTCTCATCTGTTTTGTAATACGCCCCTCAACCCCAAGGGAGTAATCATAGAAAAGCTCTTCGCCAACCTTGAGGTTGCGCTTGGCATAAATAAATACTCGAGGCTTTCCTGAAAAACTATCCTCGCGCGTTTCGCAACTAGGCTTACAAGAATGGTTAATCCAGCGGGCGGCATTGCCACCGTACTTCGCATCGATGCACCTGCCATCCTCTAAAGAAAAATAAAAGGTGTGGTTTGGGTCTTTGGGGTCATGGGGATGGCGTTTCTCAGCCAACTTCCAACTAATGCGCTCGCCCTTGTATTCAATAATGGGGTCACCCTTTTGAATTGGCTCCACCACAAACACACCTTTACCGTGAATAGGTGAGGACCTTACAACAATGCGCGACCTATCAATCTTCGGCAGTTTTAATTTCTTTTTACTCATTCATTAAACATCTAAGTTGCGAGCGATTAGGGCATTCTTCTCAATAAATGCCCGGCGAGGCTCAACCTCATCACCCATTAAGGTTGTAAAGACCTGATCAGCAGCAATTGCATCCTCAATCTTTACCTGAAGCAGTGTGCGCGATCCCGCATCCATGGTGGTTTCCCAGAGCTGAGAGGGGTTCATCTCGCCCAAGCCTTTGTAGCGTTGACGACTCAGAACGCGTTCGGCCTCAGACAACAACCAAGCAAAAGCAGCCCTAAAGTCCTGAATAGATTGTTCTTTTTGGTTTTTATCAGGATCACCTCGACGCACCTTAGATCCTGGCAACACCTTACCCGATAAAACTGCAGCAGCATTAGATAGGCTTTGATAATCGTCACCATGAACAAAGTCAGAGTTAATGGCCGACAGTTTTAAATTACCGTGAATTCGACGAGATAATAAAAGTTTGAAGCGCTCTGTGCGCTCTTCTTTTTGAACAATAACCTCTGGAGGCAACGCCAAGGGGTTTAAAGACTCTGCTAATGCCGCACGAAGTCTTTGAGCAGAATCGTTCGCATCCTTTTCGGTGTCTAGATTTAATTTAGTGCCGGAAGCAATAGCCCGCAAAGCATCCTCATCAATCGTGCGAGACAAACGATCAACCACAGACTGTATAACTTGATAGTGTTTTGCCAACTCATTTAAAGCATCACCCTCAATAACCTCACCAGAGGGAGTTTGCAAAGATGCAGACTCTAGAGCAATTTTCAATAGCAATTGATTTAACTCAGCATCATCCTTAATGTACTGCTCATTCTTACCAAACTTCACTTTATAGAGGGGTGGTTGAGCAATATAAATATGGCCACGCTCAATCAGCTCTGGCATTTGTCTATAAAAGAAAGTGAGTAATAAGGTGCGAATATGGCTACCGTCGACGTCCGCGTCGGTCATGATGATGATGCGGTGATAGCGTAACTTGTCAGCCTTGTACTCCTCAATACCAATTCCAGTACCCAAAACAGTAATTAAAGTAACCACCTCTTGACTGGCCAACATTTTGTCAAAGCGGGCTTTTTCTACATTCAGGATTTTTCCCTTTAACGGAAGAATTGCCTGGAAGCGACGATCACGCCCCTGTTTTGCAGATCCGCCCGCAGAGTCGCCCTCCACAATAAATAGTTCTGATTTGGCTGGGTCTTTTTCTTGGCAGTCCGCCAATTTACCCGGTAAACCCAAACCATCTAAAGCGCCTTTACGACGGGTCATATCGCGTGCTTTACGAGCAGCCTCTCGTGCTCGAGCAGCATCTACAATTTTTCCACACAGAATCTTGGCGTCCGCTGGACGCTCTTGTAAATATGCACTAAGCGCTTCGGCAACAATTTCCTCTACCGGCCCACGAACCTCGCTTGAAACAAGTTTATCTTTTGTTTGACTGGAAAATTTTGGCTCTGGAACCTTAACAGACAATACACAGGCAAGGCCTTCGCGCATATCATCACCAGAAATCTCTACCTTTGCTTTTTTTGCAACTTCATTTTCATCAATATATTTATTAATGACACGAGTCATTGCTGCACGCAAACCAGTTAAATGGGTTCCACCGTCTCGCTGAGGAATATTGTTGGTGAAGCACAGCACCTGCTCACTAAAGCTGTCATTCCACTGCATAGAAACTTCAGCAGTAATTTGCCCACCCAAATCAGAAGGACGAACACCTTCGGCATAAAAAATATTGGGATGTAATACGTTTTTAGTTTGGTTAATGTATTCAACAAAACCTTTTACACCACCAGAAAATGCAAAATCCTCTTCTTGACCAGAACGTTGGTCAATCAACTTAATATGAACTCCATTATTTAAGAAAGAAAGTTCGCGTATACGTTTGACAAGGATTTCATAATGAAACTCTACATTGCCAAAAATTTCTTCATCAGCTAAAAAATGAACTTCTGTGCCAGATAAGGTGGTATCACCAGTAATGGTGATTGGAGAAACCGCAACACCATTTTCTTCCACAATATTGCGATTTTGAATAACGCCACGCGCAAACTCCATGTAGTGCGCTTTACCATCACGGCGAATGGTTAGCTTTAACCACTTAGAAAGTGCGTTTACACAACTAACACCAACACCATGAAGACCGCCAGAAACTTTATAACTATTTTGATCAAACTTACCGCCCGCATGCAGCTCAGTCATCACAATCTCAGCAGCACTTCTTTTGGGTTCGTGTTTGTCGTCGTACTTAATACCAGTTGGAACACCGCGGCCATTATCAACAATTGAAATTGAGTTATCGGTTTGGATAACCACTGTAATTTCAGAGCAATATCCAGCCAAAGCCTCATCAATTGAGTTATCAAGAACCTCAAAAACTAAGTGGTGCAAGCCTGTTCCATCAGAGGTGTCCCCAATGTACATGCCAGGACGCTTACGAACAGCTTCGAGACCTTCTAATATTTGAATTGATGATGCACCATACTGCTCAACTACTTTTTTTTCTTCAGTCATTTTTTTCTAAGTTAAATACGCATTGGCATCACAACATACTTGAAGTCTTCAGAGTTTGGAAGAGTAATTACAGCACTACTGTTTGCATCACCCAAACTAATTTGAATCTTGTCATTTTTTAAGTTAGATAGAACATCTAATAAATAACTAACATTAAAACCAATCTCTACGGAATCACCACTGTACTCAGTTTCTATCTCTTCTTGAGCTTCTTCTTGCTCTGCGTTCGTAGATTGAACAGTAATTTTGTTTGGGGAAAGCGAAAAGCGGACCCCTTTAAATTTATCGGTAGTTAAAATTGCAGCACGCTGTAAAGCTGACTGCAATAAATCTCTACCAACCACTAAAGTGTTTTTATGACCTTTTGGAATCACTCGTTGAAAGTCTGGGAATTTTCCTTCGACTAATTTTGAGATTAATTCGATATCACCAAATGTGAACTTCACTTGATTTGAAGTAAGACTCATCTCCAACATCTCATCTGAGTCTTCAAGCAAGTGTTGACACTCAAGAATGGTTTTACGAGGAATGATAATTTCCTGCCTTTGACCAGAACCCGTAGGTGCCTCTGACAACTCCACTTGTGAATAAGCCAAACGGTGGCCATCGGTGGCAACGGCGATTACCTGTTTTCCCTCAACAACCAACAGCATGCCATTTAAGTAATAGCGAATATCTTGCTGTGCCATCGCAAAATGTACCTGGCTGACTAATTGTCGAAAACTCTTTTGGGTCATCTTCCAGTTGGCGGTAACTTCACCAACGCTTTGCATTACAGGGAATTCTGTTGCAGATAGGGTTTGCAGAGAGAAACGGCTCTTACCACTTTGCACAACCATCTTGTTGTCTTTAAGATTTAGCGCTACTGGACCTTCTGGTAGTGCGCGCAAAATATCTAATAATTTTCGGGCGGCAACAGTAGTGGTGACATCTTCAGAACCAACGCCAAAAGTAGCATTGGTTGTAATTTGAATTTCAATATCCGTAGAGATAAAAGAAACCTTATCAGCCTGTTTTTTAAAAAGCAGGTTTGCAAGAATCGGTAAAGTATGACGACGCTCGACAATACCGCTAACAACCTGAAGTGGTTTTAACAAACTATCACGCGAAGTGTTTACTAGTTGCATTGCTTTTAAATCCTTGTATATATCTTATTAGTAGTAGTAATAAGGTTTGTTATTTCGGTGGATAAGTCAAAAACTGTATATAAAACAAACCACTAAACCTAAAAAAACCTGTGGACAACTTTTGTATAAACACTGCATAAATAGTGGATAACCTTTAATCAACACCCTATTTTTGCATGAAGCGCTAACTTTCCACAATTTATCCACAAGCTATCCCTAAACTTATCCACTAAACCATCCACAACCTTATCCACAGGGATAGATTTAAGATTTTAAGGTCTGTTCAATCACGTGGATCTCATGGTTAAGCTGCCCATCATGTGTGCGCTCCTCACCAATTTTACGAACGGCATGTAATACGGTGGTGTGATCTCTCCCACCAAACAATTCACCAATTTCCGGCAGGCTTTTTTGAGTCAACTCTTTAGCCATAAACATGGCAATTTGCCGCGGTCTAGCAATATTGGCCGGCCTCTTTTTGGAGTACATGTCTGCAACCTTAATGCTATAAAAATCCGCAACCGCTTTTTGAATGTTTTCTACTGAAATTTGACGATTTTGGATTGATAAAAGGTCTTTTAGGGCAGTCCTGGCAACATCTATGGTGACTTCTCTGCCGTGGAAGCGTACAAATGCCAAAATCTTCCGGAGTGCGCCCTCTAGTTCACGAACATTGGAGCGTAGGTGTTTGGCTACAAAAAATGCTACATCTTCACTCATGGGAATGCCTTCGCTGAGCGCTTTTTTCATCAAAATAGCAACCCGCATTTCAAGCTCGGGCGGTTCTATTGCGACGGTCAGACCAGAATCAAAGCGCGATATCAAACGATCGTCGATACCAGCCATCTCTTTTGGATAGGTATCACTAGTAATAATTACCTGGGCTTTATTGCTTAATAAAGCCTCAAAAGCATAAAAAAACTCCTCTTGAGTCCTGGACTTACCGCTAAAAAACTGAATATCGTCAATTAAGAGCAGGTCTAAGGAGTGGTAATACCGTTTAAATCGATCAAAAGCCTTTTGTTGATAGGCACGCACTACATCAGACACGTACTGCTCGGCATGGATGTAGCGAATTCGGGCGCCCGGTTTTTCTTTCAGCAAGTGGTTTCCGATTGCATGAATAAGGTGGGTTTTTCCCAAACCAACCCCGCCATATAAAAACATTGGGTTATATGAGGTGCCGGGGTTGTGGGCAACCTGAATTGAGGCGGCCCTAGCCAATTGGTTTGCCTTGCCCGTTACAAAAGTTTCAAAAGTCAGGTTTGGGTTTAGTTTTGAATGGTCTTCAATCTCAAAGGTTTGCTCTTCTACCTCTATCGAGATGTTATCTTGGACTACAGGGCTGTCGGGGCTGATGACTTCCTTGGGCGCGCTTGAATTGGTGGTTTGTGTTCCAGAGCCCTCAACATCTAAGACAAAAGACAGAGCAACCGGGTGGCCAAAGTATTGCCCAGCAAGATCTTGAAACCGATCTGCAAAAGTTTTCTTAATCCAGTCTAGCTTAAATCTATTTGGGGCTCCCAATACAAGTGACTGCTCACTTTCATCATAAGAAACCAGGCTTAGTGGCAAGATCCAGGTTTTAAACTGTTGGGGTGAGAGTTCGCGGGCCAAGGTGGCAAGCGCGTTATCCCAGAAACCCAGAGGGTTAAGTGAGTTCAATGTGGGGGGATTCTGTAAATTACTCATATTTTTGGAGGATCCATTGTAGCGATCGATCAAAGTTATCCACAAGCAGAAAAAAGGTGGAAAAGCTGTGGATAACTTGTGTACAAAAACTAAAAATCTAACAAAAACAATGGCTTGCAATATATTCAA